>JALONS010000389.1 GCA_025454855.1 Arcicella sp. | reverse complement strand
CTCCGTTTACATTCGGAATACGAATTTCATAATCAGTATTAGGGTCTAATCCTGTAAAATAGTATTCCCCCGTTGTATTGTCGGTAGTCGTAGTCGCTACGCTTGATGTACCTCCTACTTTCCATAACTCAACGGTAACACCCGTTAAAGAAGGTTCTCCTGCATCTTGAATACCGTCTTTATCTAAGTCATTCCAAATTCTATTACCTACTTCAATGGGCTGATTGGCACACAATAATTCCAAATCACCAAGACCATTGGCTTTTCCGAAAGTAGCGGGGTTTTGAGTAGAAGCCCCCCCATCTGTTCCAAAAATTTGATAAGCTCTCGGAGCTTGTCCCGTTGTATTAGAAAACCAACGTACCCCACCCGCTCTAAATTCGTCAAGAGGGTCAAAGACCGTTTCCGCAACTTCATTTTTACCAGGCAACAAAGCTAAACCACCCAGCGAAATCTCTTGATGACCACCGCCACCCACAGATGTCCCGTCAGGATAATTTTTATTGGTACTCTTTTTATACATATCCTGCCAGTAGAACTCTCCACCATTGGGTCCTTGTGCGGGCGATTGATTTGCCCCACCAGTAGTTACGCCATTGACCGTAGCATTATTTTCTAAAGTATATGTTCCGTTTGCGTTTAAACCAATTCTTAAAATATCTCCCGCTGAAGTTCCTTCATATACGTCAGAATCGGTTGGGTCAGGACTAAAATTAGCATTTCCTAACTGATGACCCGCTCTGTCCATGAAACCAACAATGATTGAGCCATCTACATCAAATTCAATATCTGAAAGAATTGGTTGCGGGCAAATCGTTTGTCCATAAGTTGCTGCTCCTGGTGCTGGATTAGTTATATCAGACCATTTGGCTATCCAAGGTTTCCAATTAGCCGAAGTTTTATCCGTTGTACTGCTAATACTGGCAAAACCTCTTGGGTAATTTAAAGGGAAATTATACACTTCCGTAAAATTGTTCGGATTGGCATCATTTGGGGTAAATGAATAAATATAAGCCTTTAAGTTAGCCGCAGTACCACCGTTTTCAGCCGTACATACACCACCTACATATACTTTACCTCTCCAAAATTTCACTGCCCACGGACGAAAAACGCCATTGGTACATCCAGGGTCTGGTAGCGTATGAGCAATTTTAGTTGTGGGCTTTGTAGCTGGTGAGCCTATTGGTAGTTCATATAATTTTTTATCAAATGTGTTGATTACCCATAGCGTTTTCTCATCATCAGAAATGTCTATGTCTCCCAATGACATTTTTCCTACCAAACCAAAAGCCGTAGAATCGTGGTTAGGCAAGGTTTTTATCTTACTTAAAGAATCTGCCGCTGAAGTTTGATTACGAGGGTCTGTTCCCGCTGAAACACAGGATTAGCTCCTGACACATCAATTTTATAAATAGCCCCAGGACCGCCCGCTCCAAATCCTGAGTGTCTTTTCAATAAAGCACTGGTAAAAATATTCTTTGAATTACGTTGATAAGCTATACCCCAAGTTGCTCCTACTTCTGAACCTTTCGATAAATAAGCGTTTTCAGTAGTGGTTGTACCGTCACCAGTTGGACTGTATGGAATAGTTACAATAAATGGGTCGTTAGCCGAACTTCCTCCGTTTAATGGCGTTCCGTTGGCATAACAAGGGATAATTGATACCTAAATTAGCCGTACTACCACCGTTCACAAATTGAACGGATGTGCCGCTTCCTGAACTTTTCGGAGCAGAAAAGAATGCCGATGGAAAATTAGAAAATTCAATTCTTACCTGACTATTCGTACCTACTGCAATGGTATAATCACCAGTTGCGTTAGTAGTAGCGGTTGAACCAACCTGTGTACCGTCAGCTTTGTATGCTTTCACAGTAATACCAGGAACACCAGGCTCAATTGGATTTGAACTTGTTTGTTGTCCATTCGCATCAAAATCACGGAATACTTTACCCGTTACATTCTGAGCGTATATCTCTGTAAACACCGAAGCAATAAACAGAAGGGAAAAGCAAGGAATTAAAGCCTTTACTATCCGAAGACGTAAGGATTTTTTCATTGATTTTATGGGTTTTTATGGACTGATTTACTTTTTGATAAAACGTTTCAGCATCCGCCTGAATCGAGTTTATCTCTTTGGGTAATTCAGTTTAAATATGTAAGGAAATACAAGGTATGTGCTTAAATAATGAATCATGGTTGATGAATTTCTATTATTTAAACTCCTTCAACTGGCGGGAAGTAGGATGAGATTGGACACTGTACAGAAGATTTTGGGCGGTTCTTCATTTTTGGCACAGTATCGAAATATTTTCACACTGATATAGTCGCAAAAGCTGTGCCAAAAAAAGGGCAATTACAAAAAAGCCTCCAACTCAAATGAGCTGGAGGCATAAAATAGTGATTAAGTTAAAATGTAATTATTTGGTAGTCAGTCGTCAATGAATGATAATTGAAAGAGCTATTATTTTATCAGTAAACAACTCAAAAATCACCTAATATCCATCAATAATTAACAAATCAAGTTCTTTTTTACTTTTAGAGGTTTTCATACAACCGTAGCACGACTTTATCAAGCCGTACCACCGTTATATGAACACTTTTTATTTTTTCACTTTTTTAATTTCAAACGGAATACATATTTCTTCCTTACACTCTGGTGCTAAAGGAATAAATCCAGCATCATTAAACTTACTATTTCTACCTAAATCTGTTTCGGGTAAGTTTGTATTGATTGAAATAATACCCGTTCTTCCGTTTGTTGGATTGGCATCGCTATCTTTTGTATCGTCACCGATATTTGGCGTACTGTAAGTTTGTCCGTTAGGTTTCACAAATTGTACTTGATAATTACCCGATGTCAAATTATTAAACTTATAGTTACCCTGCGAATCTGTAATTACTGAATCAACTTTTACGTAATTGTTAGGCGTTAATTCCTTGTACAGATATACTTTAACCGATGGATAATCCGTATCACCCGTATTTTGGGTATTTGATTTATCATTATCGTTGAAAGTTTTACCCGCAATAGACCCTAAGTTGATGGTCAAACCTGCATCAATCGAACGATTATCCCTTGCGGCGTTGCCTAATGGGAATGAAGTATCAATCGTAACGACATCCGTTAAACCAGTTGTCGCATTAGGGTTACTATCTAAACCAGACGTTGCTGAAGTTCCTTTGGTGGTAAAGTTAGTGTCTTTGGGTGCTACAAACTGCACTTGATAAGAACCCGACAATAAACTGTCAAATAAATATTTACCCGTTGCATCCGTTACCGTTGAATCTAACTTCGCACCCGTTGTGCCATTTAATAAATAAACCTTCACACCTTTTACCGCTGGCTCACCACTGGTTTGTAAACCATCTTTATTAGTATCAAACCACACATAATCACCAATTGAACCCACTGGGACGAAACCAGCATCCACATTTGGATTATTACGTAGAGTATCACTCGGTAACTTAGCGGTATTGATTGTTATTACATGACTCCAACCTTGTTTGTTAGCGTCGCTATCCATCAAATCACTTCCTACGTTTTGTTTAGTAGGAATAGTACCCACAGGAGCGACGAACTTCACTTTGTATGTACCCGAAAGCAAGCTATCAAAAAGATATTTACCATTGGCATCCGTCACGGCACTGTCGAGTTTTACCGTTCCTGCACCGTTGTACAAGTAAACCTTTACTCCTGGAATTGGTAATTCACTTGGTACTTGAATACCATCATTGTTTACGTCTGTCCAAACAAAATCACCAATTGAACCATATTGTGGTTTCACCCCTGCATCTACATCTCTGTTGTTTCTTGCAGGGTCGCCAATGGGCTTAGTAGTATCAATCACCACTGGGTCAGATTTTCCATCGGTAGGATTAACATCACTATCCGTTGATTCAACGCCAACATTTTGTGTTATGAAATCAACTCCCGTTGGTTTAACAAACTGAACGCTGTACGTGCCTGCTACTAAACTGTCAAATAAGTACTTTCCACTCGCATCCGTTACCGTACTATCAATCTTAACGCCTGCTCCATTCAATAAATAAACCTTCACTCCCGATACTGGCGTATCTCCTGCCGTTTGGGTATTTGAGTTGTCTTTATCATTGAATACATAATCTCCGATTGAACCCACGGGTACAAATCCTGCGTCTATCTGTGGATTATTTCGTAAAGTATCCGTCGCTGGTTTAGTTGTATCAATGTTAATGATTTGACTGAATCCTAATTTATTGGCATCACTATCCGTTTGGTCAGCTCCTACATTCTGCTTCGCTGGGATTGTTCCCGCTGGGGCAACAAACTGTACTTTATAACTGCCCGTTAGTAAACTGTCGAATAAGTATTTACCGTTTGCATCCGTTACTGCACTATCTAATTTGGTAGTTCCTGCACCGTTGTACAAATACACCTTCACACCCGCCAATGGTAATTCGCCCACTGATTGCTGTCCATCGTTGTTTTGGTCAGTCCATACGTAATCGCCAATCGAACCGTAAGAGGGTTTGATACCCGCATCAACCGTGGTGTTATTTCTACCTACACTGCCCAAGGGTTGCGTGGCGTCTATCGTCACCGCATCCGTTGTGCCGTCTGGGTTGATATTACTATCTTTGGCTGGGTCAGTTCCCGCTCCTTTGGTGGTCGCTTCACTGCCCGATGGTATCACAAAACTAACTTTGTAATTGCCTG
Source organism: Arcicella sp. (assembly GCA_025454855.1). Taxonomy (GTDB): domain Bacteria; phylum Bacteroidota; class Bacteroidia; order Cytophagales; family Spirosomataceae; genus Arcicella. The sequence goes on along the minus strand of JALONS010000389.1, from coordinate 457 downwards.
CTAACAGACTATCAAATAAGTATTTGCCACTCGCATCCGTTACCGTTGAATCTAATTTCGCTCCCGTCGTGCCATTTAGGAGATACACTTTGATACCTGCAATCGGGGTGTCGGTCGATTCTTGTGTACCGTTACCATTTTTATCATTGAAAACATAATCTCCCAAACTTCCCACGGGTACAAACCCTGCGTCTATCTGTGGATTATTTCTTAGTGTATCACTCGCTGGTTTAGTCGTATCGATGTTGATTAATTGACTGAATCCTAATTTATTGGCATCGCTATCCGTTTGGTCAGCTCCTACATTTTGCTTCGCTGGGATTGTTCCCGCTGGGGCAACAAACTGTACTTTGTAACTGCCCGTTAGTAAACTGTCGAATAGGTATTTACCTGTCGCATCCGTTACCGCACTGTCTAACTTGGTAGTTCCTGCACCGTTGTACAAATACACTTTCAC
>JALONS010000388.1 GCA_025454855.1 Arcicella sp. | reverse complement strand
GCCACTGATGTCTGTATATTTTATCACAATATTTATACAAAATATCGTGTTGGTTTGTCCCAAAAATTTGATAATCAAATTATCCTAATAATGTTTAATCAGTTAGTCATAGTTTAGGAAAATGATACAGGATTAACCCTATTTTTTTCATACCACCAAAATCTCTATAAACCGACCAAAATATTTTTTGTGTCGGTTTTTTCTTTTTTCGTAACTTTTACTTGAAAATCTATATTACAAATATGAAACAAAGAGCAACGATAAAAAAAGTACTCACTTTTATGACATTTTTAATTTGTGGAGGTGGCTTAGGTTTCGTCATCGGTAAATTATTGAGAGCCAATACGCTTCCCCAATTAGAAGTATCGCCCATCATCATTATTCTGTTAGCCATTCCGATTTTTATCATCGTCATCGCTTGGCACGAAGCAGGTCACGCTTGGGCGGGTGTAAAAGTAGGATTTGACTTTCGGATGTACATAGTAGGACCTTTTTTGTGGGAAAAACAGCAGCATCAGTGGAAGTTTCAGTGGAATAAAGACATCAACAAGGCAGGAGGTTTAGTAATGTGTTTGCCTACCGATACTCATAATCTATCCCAAAGATTTATGCTATTTGTACTGGGTGGTCCCTTAGCGAGTTTATTGCTAACCATTATTTGCGGAGTGGTATATGGCTTCCTTTTGAATACTACCTCTGGAATATCAACCCTACATATTTTCTTAATTCTCACGGGGTTTATGTCTTTTGCTATTTTCATAGCTACGATTATTCCTTCTAAAATAGGCGGCTTCCACTCGGATGGAGCAAGGGCATTGCGTTTGGCTAAGGGAGGCGATACCGCCAAGTTTGAGATTTTGATGATAACTACCATTGCCAATACTACCACTGGTATTCGTCCTAAAGATTTAGATTTGGGGCAGTTGCAAGAGATGAATGAAATAGCCATTAGACTCAATGAGCCTTTTAGGGTATATATTCATAGTTTTTTGCACCAAGCGGCTTTTGATAAAGGCGAGCTTGACACTGCGGAAAAACACCTATTAGATTACGTAAATGATGCCCAAGAAATTCCTGAAGGGCTTAGAAATATGGTTTGGTTGGATGCCGCTTTTTTCTATGCGTATGCACGTAAAAATTTAGAAGAGGCTAATCAGTATTGGCAACAGTTTAAGGTAGTACCCATGATTCCTAAAGCCCAAATTTTGGCTACTCAAGCGGCAATGAATTACCTAAAAGAAGATATACCACTTGCCTTAAATAATCTTGAAGAATCACTGAAAGAATTGCCCAATATGATTGACAAAGGAGGAGCTATTGCATTGAAAGATAGACTTTCAACGCTGAAGGCGGCAATGGAACAATCGTGAAGTTTGGCATAACGTGTTCTTTTTTGTAAATTGATGATAAAATATATCAACCAATCTAAAAATCACACAACATTATGCAAAAGATGTTTACCTTGGGGGTAATGATAGGGCTGGCATCGTTTTCTGTTCAAGCCCAAAACGCAACCGCCCTGAAAGCTAAAATAGCCCAAAAAGCAGAAACGCTCGAAGCTAAAGTAGTTACTTGGCGGAGAGATTTTCATCAAAATCCAGAATTGGGGAATCGAGAATTCAAGACGGCAGAAAAAGTAGCTAATCATTTAAAATCGTTAGGAATAGAAGTAAAAACAGGCGTTGGAAAAACGGGGGTAGTTGGAATCTTGAAAGGAGGGAAGCCCGGTCCAGTAGTCGCTTTAAGAGCCGATATGGACGGTTTACCCGTAAAAGAAAGAGTAGATATTCCTTTTGCCTCAAAAGCCGTTGGCGAATATAACGGACAACCCGTGAGCATTATGCACGCCTGCGGACACGATACCCACGTGGCAATTTTGATGGGTACGGCTGAAATATTGGCTTCTATGAAAAATGATTTGAAGGGTACAGTCAAGTTTATTTTTCAGCCTGCCGAAGAAGGAGCTCCCGAAGGAGAAGAGGGTGGAGCGGCTTTGATGGTAAAAGAAGGCGTGTTGGAAAACCCTAAAGTAGATGTGATTTTTGGACTACACATCAATGCCCAAACCGAAGTTGGAAAAATCAGATATCGACCTGGTGGTACAATGGCAAGTTCCGACTGGTTCAAAATCAAGGTAAAAGGAAAGCAAACGCACGGGGCAAGTCCCTGGCAAGGTACTGACCCTATCGTTACGGCATCTCAAATTGTGATGGGCTTACAAACAATTGTGAGCAGAAATGCCCCCATAAACGAATCTGCGGCGGTAGTGACAGTCGGACAAATTACGGGAGGTGTACGCAGTAATATTATCCCCGAAGAAGTAAATATGAACGGAACAATACGGGCATTGGATACTTCAGTACAAGAAATGATTCACGCCAGAATTGCTCAGGTGGCGACTAATATTGCTCAAAGTGCAGGGGCAACTGCCGAGGTAAAAATCACGAGAATGTGTCCGATTACGTATAACGATGTAGCTCTGACGGAAAAAATGATTCCAACCTTAGAAGGCGTGGCAGGTAAAGATAATGTCTCAATTACAGCTGCTGCTACTGGAGCAGAAGATTTTGCTTTTTATCAACAAAAAGTGCCAGGATTATTCTTCTTTTTAGGCGGGGCAGCCAAAGGAAGTCAAGGAAAAGAAACGGCTCCGCATCACACACCAGATTTTTATATTGATGAAGGTGGTTTTGTGTTAGGAATGAAATCAATGGCAAGTTTGGTAGTTGATTATCTTGATAAGTAAGAGTTGAAAAACTATTTTAGCATGAACACTATTACGAGTGGATTTCAACAAAAAAGCTTACGATTTTGAATCCAAAATCGTAAGCCTTTTTTGTATTTTTAATCATAAAATGAAATGAATCGCTTTCTCCTTACAGATTAGCGTCTTCTTCCCCGTTTACGAGAAGTAACCGTAGGAGCTGCCGCCACTCTCATTTGTTTGATTCTCTCTTCCAAATCAACAATTACTCGGGCAGACATCTCTCTGTTAGCATCATTTGCTTCATTGAGCGATTTATAAGCCGCCTGTAATTTTTCGTAATCAGAACCCAATTCAGCGTATTTTTTACTCAAAGACTCAAAATTCTCTTTTCCTTCTTCCTGACATTTCACGTAGTCTTCGTTTTTTCTTTTAAATTGGCTTTCCATACTGAAACGGTAGCTACTCAATTCAGCATTTTCTTGGCGTTCTTTCTGTACTTGTGCTTCTAATCTACGAGCTTGGTCTTGTAAATCAGTAATTTGTTTAGTATCAGTACAACTGCTCAGAAATGCAAGGATAGCTACTGACAATAGTGTGGAAATCTTTTTCATGAATAATATCTGTGTTATTTTATGAGTTACCTTAATTTTCTCCTAATTTATTAACTTTTTTTCCTTTCGTTCCGTACTTAACATTTGCTAATTCTTGATTCATTACTTCCAATTTATCTATTTCTTCGGGTTTTATGTGTTTGTGGAGATACCCCGAAATAGCATTAAATATCTATTTTTGAATAACAGACTATTGCTATAAACATCATAATACAGGTTTTATGAGTGTACATCAGTGTTATTTTAATATCCTTGCCATCTTTGTTTAGTTTTTGTGTTGGAATTGATAAAGAGTCAGTCTAATTTTTTAGTTTTTTAACATTTTGTTATACGTTTAATAATTGTCGTACATTTGAGCAATATTTCTGAAGAAAAAGCGTTGTAATAACTTGGTAAACAAATACCCAAATTTTGGGCTTCGATTATGAGACAAATTGTACTATTTGGTATTTTCTTGGTGGGAATGTCTAATATGGCTTTTTCACAATCTGCTGATATTCAGAAGCCTATCACTATTACTCCTAATGTTGCCATTCAGAACATTGATTGGTTCGAGCGTTCTACGGTGGGTAAAGTGGGTTTACAAGTACAATTTCAGCCACTTCCTAAAATAAATCTTACCATTGATGGAAGCGTTTTCAAAAGTATTGGTAATGCAGAAGTGCTTAGTCAAAACCCAAATACGTTCAGCACTGCGGATATGAGTGGAGGGAAATTTTCGGGAAATCCCCAAATAGGTTCTTCGGGTTTTACACCCACTGCTGGCGGAATTCCCAAAACAATTTATCAAGGTGGTTTTGTTAACATTGACGCAGGAATCCCTATAAAATTGGGGGACAGCTCAAAAACTACCATTGAACCTTTTGTGGGCGTTGAAGGAAAAATATGGAGTCGTTCCGCCGATTATGGAACGGAAGGTAATCCATTAGTTTTTGAAGAGAAGTATAAATTTCTGTCACCCGCTTTGGGAGCCAAATTAAACTATAATGCTAAGTCAAAAGTAAAATTAAGTTTGAGGGTTTCGGTTAGCTATCCAGTGGTGGCAAAAGTAAAAACCGACGAGAAAAATTTAGCTTTCCCTAACAAAGAATTTGATTTGACCAAAATGTTATCTCCGTCGGTAGAGTTAGGAGCGAAAATCAAAAAAGTAACCCTAAAACTTCGTTACGAAAGAATAAATATCGGAGCGGTAGATTCACTCAGAGGAGCTTCTCCTGCGGCTAACGTAACAGGCGTATCCATTGGGTATGATTTTTAATGTAGATAACAGAGGCAAGATAACAGATAATAGGTGTTAATGAAGGAAAAAATTCTCTATTCTCTATTCTCTATTCTCTATTCTCTATTCTCTATTCTCTATTCTCTATTCTCTATTCTCTATTCTCTATTCTCTATTCTC
>JALONS010000387.1 GCA_025454855.1 Arcicella sp. | reverse complement strand
ATAGCTCAAATAATTACCACATTCCTAAATTATTTATGAACAATAAAATATTATGTGTGGCTGTTTTTCTTAACAGTATTACGGCTTTTTCACAAAACACACCCCAAAAGCCCGAGTGGCTCGACCCCTACATTACCGAAGTAAACCGCTTGCCCGCTCGTGCCAGTGCTTTTGCCTTCGAGAATCGGGAACTGGCTTTGGCAGGAAATAAAGCTGCTTCTAAAAACTTTTTCTCTCTAAATGGCACTTGGAAATTCAAGTGGGTTCCCAAACCTTCTTTAAAACCTACTAATTTTTACGAAGAAAACTTTGATGATTCTCGCTGGGATAATTTCAAAGTCCCTGCCAATTGGGAGTTTTCGGGTTATGGAACGCCCATTTATGTAAATATTCCTTATGAGTTTGACCTTCGTTTCAAATCTTCGGATGAATGGGGAGCTACTTACGGCTCAAAAATATTGAATAATACGCCTCCTCCTATTCCAGAAGATAACCCTGTGGGGTCGTATCGGAAAAAATTTACCTTACCCACCGACTGGACGGGTAAAGAAATATTCATCCATCTCGGAGCGGTAAAATCTGCTTTCTACCTGTATGTAAACGGGCAAAAAGTAGGCTACGGAGAAGATTCAAAATTAGAATCAGAATTTGACATTACGCAGTACGTTCACGCTGGCGAAAACGTAGTGGCTTTAGAAGTATATCGGTGGTCGGATGGTTCGTACCTCGAATGTCAAGATATGTGGCGTATATCGGGTATTGAACGAGATGTCTTTCTTTATGCCACTCCCAAATTAGATTTACGGGATTTTAAAGTGATTGCTTCTTTGGATAATAACTACCGAAACGGCATTTTTTCATTGGATGCTGAAGTATATAATCATTCCTATTACGATACTCCTGTAAATCTGAATGCTGAAATTTTAGACGCTAACAATACCAAAGTATTAGGCGTAGAAACAACCAAAACAGAAACCGTAAAAGGCACAGAAAAGCAACGTATTTACTTGAAAGGTGAAATTCCTAACGTGGCTCAATGGTCTGCCGAAGTACCCAATCTATACACATTAGTACTAACACTTACCGATAAAGAGGGAAAAGTATTAGAGGTTATTAAACGAAAGATTGGTTTTAGAACGTCCGAAATCAAGAATGGTCAGTTATTGGTCAATGGTAAGCCCATTTATATCAAAGGCGTAAATCGACATGAACACGACCCCGTAACGATTCATGTAATTTCCGAAGACCGAATGTTGCAAGACATCCAGCTAATGAAGGCTTTGAATATCAATGCTGTGCGTACTTCTCACTATCCTAATCATCCACGTTGGTACGAGCTTTGTGATGAGTACGGACTTTATGTAGTGGACGAACCCAATATAGAATCGCACGAAATGGGGTATGGTCTTACACAAACACTCGGCAACAATCCTGTATTTCTAAACTCTCATATGAGACGTACTCAGCGAATGTATGAGCGTGATAAAAATCATCCTTCCATCATTATATGGTCGCTGGGAAATGAAGCAGGAAACGGCTGGAATTTCTACAATACTTACACTTGGCTGAAAGAACATGATACTACACGCCCCATCCAGTACGAAAGAGCAGAATTGGAATGGAATACCGATATTGTTTGCCCTATGTATCCCGATATTGAACAAGTAGAAAAATACGCCCAAAAATACAAAGACCGCCCGTATATCATGTGCGAGTACGCCCATGCGATGGGTAATTCCGTTGGTAATTTTAAAGAATATTGGGATGTGATTGAGAAATATCCTAACCTACAAGGCGGATTTATTTGGGATTGGGTGGACCAAGGCGTAATCATCGAAAAAGCAGGAAAGAAAATTTATGGCTACGGTGGCGACTGGGGTGGCAAAGACATCAATTCAGATAAAAACTTCTTGTGTAATGGTTTAGTAAACCCCGAACGGCAGTTTCACCCTCATGCTTTTGAGGTTAAAAAAGTTTATCAACATATCAAATTAGAGAACGTTGGACTCAACCAAGTGGAAGTGAAAAACGCCTACACTTTCCGTAATTTAGATAATTTTTCGTTGTATTGGTCTTTCATCGAAGATGGCGTTGAAATAGAAAAAGGTAAAATTGACGACCTTTCGGGTATAGTAGCAGGGAAGTTTAAAATGCCCAAAGCTACGCAAAAATCAGGTAAAGAATATTTCTTGAATGTTTCTATTAAATTGAAAACCCGAGAGCAACTATTGCCTGCCAATACCGAAATGGCGTATGAACAGTTCCCATTAAATACACTCAAACGTACTTCTCCAGCCCTCATAACGGGTAAAGCCCCTACTGTAAACGAAGCAGGAGCAAAAATCACCGTAACGGGTTCAGATTTTACCGTTGTTTTTGATAAAGAATGATTAAAAAAGGTCCGATGCCAGACTTTTGGCGAGCTGCCAATGATAATGACTTCGGAGCGAGTACTCAAAAACGCTCGAGAATTTGGTTAAAAACTGGCAAAATTGAACCCGTTTCTGAAGCTAAAATCCTAATTATCGGGGGTAATCCACAAGTTATTTTCACCAAGAAAATGCTCAATGGTGATGCTCTTTACACAACTACCTACGATGTAGATGCAGAAGGAAACATAAAAATTAAAAACAAATTTGATGCCCTCAAAGGAAATTATCCCATGATGCTCCGTTTTGGCAATGCTATGGTTTTACCAAAAGAATTTAATACTATAAAATGGTACGGGCGTGGACCTCATGAAAGTTACTGGGATAGAAAAACCAGTGCTACCGTAGGGCAGTATGAGGGTAAAGTAGAAGACCAATATCACCCTTACGTCCGTCCACAAGAATCTGGCAATAAAGCGGATGTGCGTTGGGCAACCCTCACTAATAGTAAAGGAAAGGGATTGATGATTGCCCAAGATACCGATTTTCTGAACGTAAATGCACTGAATCATTCGCAAGAAGACCTGGACCCTGCCGAAGAAAAAGCTCAGTATCATTCGGGGGATTTAATTGGTAGAGAAGAGGTTTATCTAAACGTTGATTTGCAACAAACTGGCTTAGCGGGTATCGATTCGTGGGGGCATTTACCACTTGAACAGTATCGTTTAAAATACAAAAATTATGAATATACTTATTGGCTAAAACCAGTAGGTACAGCCAGTCAAGAAAAGAAAACAAAAGTAGGGACTTCCGAAAAAGAGAATGGGAATTAAATTGTTATTCACTAACGAAACGCTTTTTCAAAAACTTGAACACTCAAAGGAATGATGGCAACCGTTGCCCGAGGCGTTCCTATTATGCGTCCCAATCTGATACCATTAAACACAACTGAATATTAATACGCAGATGAAAAAAACGCTCATTTTAGTATTGCTAAGTCATCTATTATTTGCTCAGAAAAAAGCAGATAACAAAGAATGGGTTCGTATTTTTAATGGAAAAGACTTCACAGGCTGGGATATTAAAATAGCAGGACAACCATTAAATGATAACTACAAAAATACTTTTAGGGTTGAAGATGGTATGATGAGGATGAGCTATGACCAATACCAAACTTTTGATGATAAGTATGGTCATATCTATTACCAAAAACCGTACTCGCACTACATTGTACGGTTTGAATATCGCTTTACGGGAAATCAAACACCAGGTGGAGCCGTTTGGAATAATCGAAACAGTGGTATCATGTTGCACTCACAATCGGCAAAAAGCCTGACGATGGAACAAACCTTTCCAATGTCTTTAGAGATGCAACTATTAGGGGGGCTGGGCAAAGGAAAACGCCACACGGGTAATTTATGCTCGCCTGGTACGCAAGTATATATGCAAGGAAGCCTCCGCCCTGCTCATTGTATTGACTCTGATTCAAAAACGTACGATGGCGACCAATGGGTGAAGGCAGAAGCCATAGTACTGGGTGATTCTGTGATTCATCACATTATTGAAGGAGATACCGTTTTGACTTATAATAAAGTACAAGTAGGCGGCGGATTTACGGGTGGACAGGAAGATTGGAAGTTTTCAAAAATGGATGAGGCTGCCATAGAGTACTGGAAACAGAAAGATGGAACTGCCCTAAAATCGGGCTATATAGCTTTACAAGCAGAAAGCCATCCGATTGACTTTAAAAACATTGAAATCCTGAATTTATCGGGTTGTAAAGACCCCAAAGCACTCAATTATAAATCTTATTATATTCAATCAGAACCCTCTGCCTGCCGTTATAAAAAGAAGAAGAGTTAGGAATTATCCTAACTCTTCTTTCTATTCGTCTTCGGGGCGTTTACTTCTTGATATTCTTTTCCCTAACACCACTGCCGTATCTTTATCCTTGAAATAAACACTTCCTTCGATATAACTGGCAAAAGCCTCTCGGTAAGTATCACCAATGGGTATTCTTAACACCTTATCCAATACCACTTCATCACCTTCAATACCTGTAATGCGTTCTTTTGAAATAATAAAAGACCTGTGTACACGCATAAAGCGGTCGGTAGGCAGTCGTTTCTCTAAGTCTGAAAGCGTGAGATTTGTGGTTATTCTATCAACGTGAGTAGTAATAGAAGCATACGTTTTTTGAGCTTCCATAAATATCACATCTTTGTAGAGTACCTTATGAAACTTTCCTTTAGCATCCACTTTCACAAAAATGTATTCCTCTTTTTTGGGCATTGGGGCTGGCTCGGGTTCTTCCACTGGTGCATCAACCAAAGTCATTTCAAAAGGCATTTTGCTAACAGCCTTTAGAAAGCGTTGATAACCAAATGGTTTTACTAAATAATCAAGCACGCCAAACTCAAAACTTTGTAAAGCGTATTCCTGATAACCAGTAGTCATAATAAATTTTACTTTACCCTCAAATAAACTCACTAAATTCAGTCCATTCATACGGGGCATTTGAATATCGGCAAAAACTAAATCTACTTCCTGCGACTGCAAAATACCCACAACTTCCATCGGATTGGTAGTAGCTGCCACCAAATTCAGAAATGGTGTATCCTTTATATAATCTACCATGATGTCTAAAGCCGATTGCTCGTCATCAACTGCAACACAATTAATCATTTTTTTATGAGGTTAAAATCTACCGTAAACGTTACTATATAATCATCTTCACCGTCTTCTGAATCTAAAGAAAAACCACCGTTTTTATATACAGCATTTAGTCTTTTGATGATATTTTTGATACCTATTCCCGTATTTCCCCTATCCATTATTTGGTCAGAGTGATGATTCTTTAGATTATGTACTATAAAAACAAAAACATCGTCAATCAAACTGGCTCTGATTTTAAGGGGAAAATTGGGGTCATCAATTAATCCGTGTTTTATACCATTCTCTACCAATGTAATGAGTACCATGGGTACAATTCTGTGTGAATGGAAATAACCCTCTTCATCATAATCAATGTAGGCATTTTGTTGATTACGCTGTTTATGAAGAGACAGGTATTGTTGTACAAAATCAAGTTCACCTCTCAAGTCCACCTCATCCTCTTGGAGTTTCGTACTGGTGGCATAACGCATCATATCGGCAAACTCAATAACAATATCCCCTGCTTCTCTGGATGCTCCCCTTACCTTACTATAAATCATATTTAAGGTATTAAACATGAAATGCGGATTAATCTGCGAACGTAAGAAAGCCATTTCTGCTTGTGCTTTTTCCTTCGCTGCTCTCTCTTCAGCAAGTTGTAATTCTTTTTTTGCAATATCTATTTTCTGATTAGCAATTTCTAAATCCTTTGCCGCAATATCTTTTTGTTGTTGGATGGTCTTCTGAGCGAAGAAGTAGCCGAGGGCGTAGAAGGCATAAATTTGAGTATTCCAATATCCCAACGTGAAATTATTCCAATTCAACTCCATCTTAACTTGCTCATCACCCAAAAAAATTAATATATAGTTTGATATGAAAAAATTTAGACCTACGGAGATAGATGTAGATACAACACAAAAAAAAGAGGTTAGTAAATACTTTTTTTTATCTAAATAAACCACATAAATATACAATGAGCATGAATAAAATACAAAAGCATATAAAGATGTATTTAGAAGAATAGATACAAAAACACTTACACTAAAGTCTTTACTATGTATAAAAAGATAACTTATCAAGTAGTAGATTACATACAAACACCATATTATAACATGTATTTTATATTTTCTTAACGTCTCTAACATTAGTCATTAAATATTATATCCACCAAATATAAGCCATTATTGGGATTGGGAAACTGCTAATTGAAAGAATATTTTAATTGGACGAAGGAACAGAAGCTAAATTTGTACAACAAAAAAATATAATTAAACAGTAACTCAAAAAACCCATAAAGTCATGAATTCAAATAAATTAATTATCGCAAAAACAGCTGTTTCTAATCTTTCAAGTGCTTCTTCAAAAAATTTAGTTGGTCAAACTTGGATAACCAATGTTGCCGCTCAAACTTGGATAACCAATGTGTAGTTTAATTATTCATTTTGTTTGACAGCATTAATGTTACTGCCATTTTGTTTTGTATTAGATAATGGGGTAATATAAATATTTTCGTCAATCAGACCACAAAAAAATCTCGCACAAGTCTTTTCAGTACAAGTAAGAGAAAGAGTGTTAGGCAAAAATAGTAAGAAATTTTAGAAAGAAAAATGTACCGATGCCCTTAATGCAAAAGATTTTGGTAATTTACCATCTGGAGCTTCGTGGTCAAGGTACGTTAGGCGATGAAATGCCTGTAATCTAAATATCTTGAATATGTTGTCTATCCCATAGCCAACTTCTAAGTAAGGAATGTTGGGGTCAAGTGCAGAGAAGTTATATCTCGGACGTAATCCATTACTACTCGGTCTTGGATTAATCACAGGAATAGCGTCTTTCATCAATTCAATATTTTCTTCTCGCTGGCTACCAAACAGTACGTTAGCAGAAGCAATCAAACGCCATTTTAGCTGTCTGATTGCGGGAATGCGGTTAAAAAGTAATCCTTCAAAATTATGATTGTAATTCAGTGAGACAAATTTATCACTCACGAACTCAAAAAAGTGCATGGTATTGAAGGCAGCACGATTATAAAAGAATGTTTGATTTCCGAGGTGTGGAAACAATAGCGGTGCGGGTAATGCCGAAGGTATATAACCCGCTTGTAAGGTGTAATCTGACCGCCCCATTGAACCAACTCGGAAAGATTGATAAACTTTTGCTGTAAAACGGTGGTAATTAAAGTTACTTCCCAATACTCCTTTTATTCCGTGCTGATATGCCAGTGTAACAACGGGTACTCTTCTGGTACCTAATCCGATACGCTCATTACCGTCCATAAGATAGGTTTCGCCTTTGGCAAATCTGGCTTCGATGGTCACGAAGCTATCATCGTACCCATCAAGTGTTGGCGATTGTGCACCCAATTCTGGTTTAGTCCGAAACTGAAATTTGAATAGTGGGTCAAAACTACGAGTAGTAAAAGACACATTGAAAGAAATTCCTTTGGTTGGTTCTGTTTTCAAGAAAATTTCATTTTCTCGACGATAGAACGCTCCCGAATAATTACCCCAACGGGTAAAAGCGTAGAAAATTTTATTATCCCCTATTAGTTCAGGCGTTAGTCCGATACGTTCAATATCGTAACTGTGCTTGATACCTGCCACCGTCCAATGGCGACGTGAAAGTATATAATTTACTTCGCCACCGTATTTTAACACTAAATCTTTGGTACCAAAGCCTGCCCAGCCTTTGAGTATCCACTTTTTATCAAAACCTGCTAAGGTCTTGAAACCAAAACGTGTGCGTAAACCTTCTTCGTTATTGACCGCCAAGAGGTTAATGTAAGGACCTATCGCAAATTTATTAAATCGTTTATACCCACTGGCGATGATTTCGGCTATTTCTACGTAGGTCTTCACAATAGGCACATTTCTAACGGTATCAATCAGTTTAGATGCTAATACGTCTTGAGCTGAAAGCGACTCATGTCGTGCTTCTAACCAATAATTTGGGTCAGGTTCTTTTGAATCTTCCGCTACTTCAACGGGTAAATCATAGAAGCTCAATTCTTTGGGTTTATTTAACACAAAGTTTCGATTGGAAATGTACATTTTCAGTAACATTCCCGCTGAGTTTTTAGAAATCTCGGCAATGTCAATCAAAAAACGTGTCTTGGCAGGTAACCATGCTCCTTCGGGTGTTTGTTCTAATTCCTGCGAAATCTTTATTTTATCAATAAAGTTAATGTTCGCTTGTTTGCCAATGGTAGCATCTATCTGTACCAAAGCAAAAGAGGTGGTATCAATGTAAGCCTTTCCTACAAAAACTAAATCTTTATCATTTTTGGGGTCGAATTCCATTCCGTAACAAATATGACCATCCACATCCGTGGTATCAGATAAGTACCACGAATACGTACCTTTCCAGTTATTACCAGTAGGTGAAATAATATCTTTACCCAAAAAAGGCACGAAATTATCGTAAAAATTGTAGTTAGCAAAGATATTTCCGCCCACCAACTGCGACACAAAACTTCCTTCCTTCACCCCAACTCCTTTGATATTATTTTTCAAAACCATTTCCTTTTTCCGTGCGGGCGATTCCCGAAAGTAAAACTTAGAAATAGTTTCCGAAATGAAAGTTGGAATTACCGCCTTCCCGTCTTCTCCTGCAATCTTCTCAAACTTTTCAATCGCTCCTTGAATTTGCTTCATTACCTTCTTTTCTTTGAATTTATCTGAGATATTATCTACATCTAATTCCATTTTTGAGTACGAATCATATTCAAAAGCCGTCAAGCGTTTGCGGTCATTTTTCTCGGCATTTTCACGTAATTTTCGTAAGATTTTAAAAGCAGGATTTTCACCCGAATATACTACTACTTCATCAATAGATTTGGCTTCTCCCTGTAGCTGAAAATCAATCGTTTGCGTAAGAGCTTTTCTATCCAATACTTTTACTTTTTTCTTGTAGTTTACAGTGCTTACGTAGATAGAATCTGCCATAAACTTTGTTTTGATGGTGTACACACCTTCAAAGTTGGTTTGAGCACCCACATTAATTCCTTTTAAACCTACGGTGGCAAAGGGCAACGGGTCGCCATTTTTAGCGTCAGTGATGCGTCCTGTAATAACGTATTGAGCAAATAAATTTTGATGTGTGAGGGCTATAAAACTAAACAGAAGAAGTTTTAAAACTTTTTGATTAACCATTATATCTAAAATGAGTTTAAGCGAGCCTTGAATATATGTTCAAATTTACTGACTTTCAGCAGATTTTCCAATTTGGTCGCTCTGCTATGACAGTTCATCTATTTTTTACCCCTATTTCGTATTATTCACAGTGTTGGATTTATTCAAAAGGATAATCACATCCTTTGGGATTGACTTAATTATTGGTAAAGTTCTGAATTTCAGCTATCATTTTTCCCTAAAATTAGGCTGAATTGACATTCTGCAAGGATAAAATAGCCTAAAAAGCCCACAAAATATTTAGGATAAAAAAGTAATTAATTTTTGAAACGCCCTCGCTCGGTGGGAAATTTGTCCTTTTTCATCCAATGACATCTCCGCAAAAGTTCTATCAAAGCCTTCGGGCATGAATACGGGGTCGTAACCAAAACCTTCTGTTCCTTTTTTATTTGTTAAGATTTTTCCATCAATAATTCCCTCAAATTGATGTACTTCTCCTTTTTGAACCAACGTTATGACGGTTTTGAAGCGAGCATTTCGGTTAGTTTGGTTTCCTAAGTTTTGAAGCAATAAATTGATATTATCCGCATGGCTACGTTGCGGACCCGCATAATGAGCCGAATCTACCCCTGGCTCTCCGTTGAGGGCATCTACTTCTAAACCCGAATCATCAGCAAAACAATCTACTTGATAATGGTCATAAACATATTGGGCTTTTTCTAAAGAATTGGCTTCAATGGTCGAACCCGTTTCGGGTAATTCTTCGGTACAATTAATATCTTTCAAGCTCAATAGTTCAAAGCTGTATTTCTTGTAGTTTATGGGGATTATTGGTGGCAAAGCATAATTTTTTCTTCATGATTTTAAAAAGTAAAAGCCTTCTCTATCGTTGGAGAAGGCTTAATAACAAATGTCTTGTAATACTTTATTTTACGGCTGTAACTTCTATTTCAAACAATAAAGGTGAATATGGAGGAATACTGTAAGATTGGGTAGTACTACTGAAACGACCGTCTTTCCCATAACCCAATGACGAAGGAAAAATAAATGTTCCTTTATCACCTACCTTCATTAATCTGGTAGCTTCTTCAAAACCTGCCACTACGGCATTTTGACCCGTCAGGAAGGTAAAGCTACCCGCATCAAATTGGTCGGTGTAGATGTAAAAACCGTTGGAGTCTCTGGCTCTTGATTGAAACAATAATTTACCCGCATAAGTTACAGTTAC
>JALONS010000386.1 GCA_025454855.1 Arcicella sp. | reverse complement strand
AAATTTCTGGATTCCTTCTTCTTTTTCACCGTTATTGAAATGAATATTTGCCAGTTCAATAATGGTTTTATCATGGTAATTATTTTCAATGAATTTATTCAAAACAGCGTTGGCAGCTTTAGGATTTTTCCGAACGTCTTTTTCAATGACATAGGCTAAATTGACGGTTTCAGGAGAATCAGGATAAGCCTTGTACAGCTTTTCGGAGAGTTTCATCATTTCATCGTACTTCTGTTGTTTTGCCAAAATACCCAATTCTGTAAACTCTGTGTAGCGAGAAACCCCGTAGGCTTTTTTGATTTTTTCTAATAATAATTCTGTCTCTGCGTAATCTTCTTTTTTCATGGCTTCGTTTACTGCCATTTGTATTCCCCAGTACGACTCTGGGTCTTTGTTTTTAATAAACTCACCTTCTTTCGTGAGTTCCGTTTGGTTTTGTTCTCGTGAATACGCTTCAATCATAACACCACTCAAAAAGGTGCTTTCAGGTGCTAATTCACGGGCTTTCTTCAAAAACTTTCTTGATTCGTATGCCTTATCATTGCGTAGATAAGTTTCTGCCAATAAAATGTAATTCAACAAACTATTGGGTTCGCTTTTTACCTTATTGATGAAAAAATCTTCTGCAAAAAAAGGAATGGTTACTGAATCGTACGGAGTAGCTTTGGTGTAGGCTTGTAAAGTAGCAGTTGAAGATAAACCTTGCACAAGATTACCTTCTTTGTCGGTCATTCTAATGAGAAAATTGGCTCTGCCCGCTTCACTTTCACCAATTTGTACCAAAATACGATTATACCCTTTTTGTAGTTTTACTGTATTATTGTAAACATCTAAATCACAATTCCTTTCGATGATTTCGTTGGTAATGAGTACGTCATTGACCCATATTTTCATTGACCCAGAACACCCCGACCGCATGATAACTTCTTGGTTATCTGAACTTTGCAGGAAGGTTTGGGCGTACATAATAGAATTATCATGAATGAAGTTATAGGTAAAATTAAACCATTTGTCTGAACGTTCAACGGGGGGCTTAAACCACGTGACGTTAGCGTTTACTTTATTCTTAAAAATATAGGATTCAGGATGAGCCAATGCCCCAAAATCTTTATTGAAACCACTGCCAGAAGTATTCTCAAACGTACCCAAAACTTGCCAATTTTCGATTGCTCCAATTTTTGCGTATTCAATGGCTGCTTGTTGGGCTTTGTTGGCATTCTCATAGTGATTACCCATTGCCTCATCAATCATAGCTTTCATCGTTCCGTTGAGGCGTTTGTCTTGGCTAATTTTCTGTAAAAATTTTAGCTGATAGTCCGTTTTTTTATTAGAAAAACCATTGAACATCATACCTGTACTCCAGAGGGCGTACAAATACGGAAATGGGTTTTCGGCACTTTCATAGAATTTTTCAATGAATCCAAAGGCTTTTTGATTATTTTCTTCGCTCCACGCCAACATGGCTAATCCTAAGTTAGCCTCAGCTTTGGTAGAGGCAGAGGCAGAGGCTTTTACGAATAACTCACGGGCTTCAGTCCGTTGATTACGATTGAAAGCGTCCCATGCTTTTTGGAGATTTTCGGGAGAATTTCCCAATGAGATAAAAGTAGTAAAAATACTGATTGTCAAAGCAATAATAGCCTTGGAGTAGAATCGAGTCATTAGTAGATGGTTTTATGAATAAGCAAATAAACAGTAAACGTCCCACAAAACAAAACCATCAATATATAAAAAAAGTCGCTTACTGAAAATCAATGAGCGACTACCATTTAACCAAAACTAAATTGATGCGTTTATAACGATTTTAAGGTAAGATTTCCCGTACTTACTCTTAAATTCACGGGAATACCTCCACCGTTTAATTTTCCTCGGATGGATGTTTTTTCAATCTCTCCATCAAAATTATTCATGGATGATTCTCGGGTGATTTTATTAGCAGTACAGTCGAGCGTAATACCTTTGTTGAATGGCATTCTCACCGTCATATTTCCCGATGATACATTGAGGTCTAATGATTTCCCTAATGCTAAAATTTCTGCGTCGATACTTCCTGCACTGGTGGCAGCACTCAGTGTTCCGTAAATTTCTCGTAGCATGATAGACCCACCCGAAGTTTTCACCATTGATTCGCCCCTTAATTCTGTTGCCTTGATGCTTCCACCTGAGGTAATAGCACTGATTTTGCCCTTCAGAGCGTCTAAGCTAATACTTCCTCCCGAAGTTTTAAGGTCAATCGTTCCGTCGAGGTCAGTAGCAGAAATGCTACCACCCGAAGTAGTGAGTACAATATTTCCTGAAGTATTATCTGCCGAAATACTACCACCCGAAGTTTTTAGATTAACGTTATTTTTACAATTTCTTACGGTAATACTACCGCCAGAGGTCTTTCCGTTTACATTTTCAGTAATTCCTTTTACGCTGATACTTCCCCCGCTGGTGTTTAAGTCAGTAATACTTTTTTCGGGTACGTAGGCTTTAAAGGCAATGCTGAGCGATTTTTTATCCCAATTGTTAGATTTATTTTTGGCATACGCTATCAACGAACTGCCCTCTTGGGTTACGGTCAGTTCGTATCTTTCTAAACGCTCTTCAATGTCTTCTTTACTCAGATTATCACCGCTACCATTCCAATTATTTGAACGGACATAAACTTCAATTTTCGCTTCGGCATCGGTTGTTCCTACTACCGTCAAAGAACCACCAGACGTAGTCATCTTTAAACTTTTGACAGTATTAGCCGTGAAAGTTTTTACCATGTAAGGTTTACTATCATCGTATTTTTGGGCAAAACCAACAGTGATAGTCATTAAAAATGCGAGGAGGGTATTGAGCGTTTTCATATTGCTATGGAGGTTATAAAGTTGTTTTTAATGGAGATGTTATTTTGTTTGATGAAGTTGCACGAATTATAACCTTTATTTTTATCAGACGATTCTGCCATCTAATAAATTCACGATTTTACTACCATAAGTAGCATTTTTTTCTGAATGTGTTACTTGTACAATGGTTACGCCTTCTTGGTTGAGGGTCTGGAACAACTCCATGATTTCCTCACCTTGTTTAGAGTTTAAGTTTCCCGTTGGTTCATCAGCTAAAATTAAATCTGGCTTCGTGATGATAGCTCGGGCAATACCTACTAATTGCTGCTGTCCGCCCGATAATTGGTTGGGGAAAAGGTCTTTTTTACCCACTATATTAAAACGGTCTAAAACATCCGCAACCATCGCTTTGCGTTCCGATGAACTTATGCCATGATACAGCAAAGGCGTTTCAATATTTTCATAGACTGTCAGCTCATCAATTAAATGATAGGCTTGAAACACAAAGCCGATGTGTTTTTTGTACAATTCGGCTCTTTGCTTTTCCTTAATATTCAGTACGCTATTATCTAAGAAGGTGTATTGTCCTTCATTGGGTTCATCCATCATGCCCAAGATATGAAGGAGCGTAGATTTACCAGAGCCCGATGGACCCATGATAGAAATAAACTCACCTTTTTGTATTTCCAGACTCACATCACGTAAAACAAAAGCACGATTTGCACCTGAATTATACCAGCGGAATATGTTTTTGAGTTGTATCATATTTTCCAAAAAAATATTTTAAAATGATAAGACAAATTGAAGATATAGATGTAACTACGGATATGCTCTTGGGCAGAAACGCTATTATATCAACCAGTTTGATATAATTAAGGTAAAGATTGTGCCAAGAAGACAAATGACTGAAAATGAAGTGTTTAGCTATAATTTCCATGGATTGGACTGTTCGTTTTTGATACAGTTTTGTACGATTATGAACGTAATGG
>JALONS010000108.1 GCA_025454855.1 Arcicella sp. | reverse complement strand
ATGGGTACTACTACCCTGTTGAGTACACTGGCAAATCTCACCAGTTTGAATGGAGCGTTGGGTTCATCGGTAGTAAAAGGCTCGCCTCCATCCGACTACAAAGCGATGGTATGTATTCTACTATCGGGTGGTGTAGATTCCTTCAATATGTTAGTACCTACGGGTACAAATTCAAGCGGAGATAATGGCTACAATGAATATAGAACCGTAAGAACTGACCTCACCCTGCCAAATGTGGGGTCATCAGGGGGACTTTTACCGCTTACTAATCCGCAGTGTACAAGTTTCAGAGGTATCAACTGTAATTATGGCTCGTATGGTGTACACCCTGCCATGTCAGGCGTACAAAATTTGTTCAATTCGGGTAAATTAGCTTTCATGGGGAATATTGGCACATTGGTAGAACCCATTGCTAACTATACTCAATACCAAAGTGGTTTGAAAAAACTGCCTTTGGGGCTTTATTCTCATTCCGACCAATCGATGCAGTGGCAAACTTCCGTACCTCAAAGCCGTGATGCAGTAGGTTTTGGCGGACGATTAGCGGATATGATGAATGCCGTGAATACCCACCAAGAGGTTTCAATGAATATTTCGTTGGCGGGTAAAAACCTTTTTCAGCGTGGGCAGAATATTTCAGAATATGCTATCAGTAATGACGTAAATGCGAATAATGTGGGTTTTGATAGTATGCCCACTTGGTGGGGAAGTTCGGGGTTAATCACCCAAATACGCAACAATGCCATTGATAGCTTAGTCTCGAAAACCTACGCCAATTTGTTGCAAAAAACTTACGCTACTACTACCAAAAGCTCAATGGCATCTTTTGGGGTTTTTAAAGAAGCTCTACAAAAAGTACCAACCCTCACTACCCAATTTGCGGATAATCAGTTGGGTGATGACCTTTCTGCCATCATAAAAATTATGAGTGTTCGTAATTTTCTGGGGGCTAAACGACAAATTTTCTTCGTTGATTTTGGGGGTTGGGATATGCACAGCAATTTAAACAGTGAGTTAAACACTCGTCTTTCGGTAGTAAGTACGGCACTCAAAAACTTTTATGATGCAACCGTCGAATTGGGTATTGCTGACAAAGTAACCACTTTTACCATCTCAGATTTTGCTCGTACCATTACCTCCAATGGTGGAGGTTCAGACCACGCTTGGGGCGGTAATACAATGGTAATGGGTGGGGCAGTCAATGGTGGAAAAATCTTCGGAGCGTATCCCAAAATGAATGTTTTGAGTGCTTCAAATCAACAGAATATTTCTTTTCGGGGCAATTTTATTCCTTCCATCTCCACGGATGAATTTTACGCTGAATTAGCCCTTTGGTATGGCATTAGTCCTTACGATTTGTGCTACGCTTTACCAAATTTGGGTAATTTTTACAGTTACTCACCCAGTAATTACCCCGTAGGTTTTATGAATTTTAGTGGCACAACGATTTCAACGGATAATTTACCCCAAAACTGTTTGACGTATTAAAATTAATGAGTGGGTGATATAATGATGATAGAATGAGTGAATGATATAATGAGTGAATACTTGAAAATTATTTCATAACAAATTTGCCAAATAGTATTCTATCATTTTATCATTCAAAAATTAAAAAAGTATGAAATTTCGAATACTAACAATATTACTACTTTTTACTTACTACTCGCAAGCCCAAAGTTCATGCGTGGGTACTCCAGGGCAGGTGCGTTGGAGCTATTGGCTAAATTTTGCCTCGATGCCTGACAGTATGGACTTACGAGCTACCGAAAATTTCCCGACTCGTCCCGATGGGTCTCAACTGTTAGGTTCATTAAAAGCTCCGAGAAACTTTGCTGAAAATTTTGCAGGAATGATACGTGGGTATATTTATGTGCCTACTACGGCTACTTATCAATTTAATATTACTGGTGATGACCAAGTGGTATTTTACCTCAGTACGAATGATAATCCTGCCAATAAGAAAAAGAGAGCCGAAGTAAAAACGTGGACGGACGAAGACGAACACAATAAAGAAGTTAATCAAACTTCACAAGATATAACCCTAACGGCAGGGCAGAATTATTACTTTGAAATGTATAATTATGAAGGTGGTTGGAGCGACCACATGACGTTGTTTTGGCGTAAAACGGCTAATCCTGACACTACTTGGTTGGTAATCGACTATAACTACATTAAAGATTACGCTTGCGGACAGAACTGTGCGGTACGTGGAACACCTTGTAATGACGGTAACGCCCTCACTACTAATGACCAACAAGATGGTTTTTGTAATTGCGTGGGTACTTATCCAACTGCCAATGCTTGTGTAGGACAAAAAGGAGTAGCGGAGGCGTATTATTATGATAGCATCGTGGGAAATTACGTTGAACCAGATTTGACTAATTCTCCCAAGTTTCCATTAGTACCCGATAGAAAAGAAAATTTGAAAGGGGCTTACGGTCCTTTAGTCCCGTATTCTAAAGATAATTATGGAACTTTAGTACAGGGCTTTCTGACCGTTCCTGTTTCGGGTACTTATGAGTTTAATATCACGGGTGATAACCAAACGTATTTTTTCCTGAGTAAAAATGATTCTATTCAGTACAAACAATATCATCAAGCCATTGTCATTTACGGAGTAGATGAAAACGAATATAATAATTCAAGTTTTCAGAAGATTGCACCTCTTTATTTAGAAAAAGGGAAATATTACTATTACGAATTTAGGCATAAGGAAAATGGTTGGCGAGACCATTTTAATCTCTTCTGGAAAACCCCCTTTTATGAAAGTAAAGACTGGAAACGTGTTCCCAGTTTTTATCTCTACGATTATCAGTGCGAAATCTCTTGTATTGCCGCCAATACGCCCTGCAATGACGGAAATCCCTACACCAAAAATGATAAATATAACAATAGTTGCCAGTGTGTAGGCACGCCATGTACGGGTACAGACTGCGACGACGAATCTATCAGTTATCAATCGTATGAAAGTTGTGCAGCTACCAAAAATTTACTGAACAACTCAGAAGGCTCGTGGGTGTCGTGTAATACGAGTGCTAATCCGAACGCTGCCCGCTCAACCCTTACTAAATGGATAAAGTATGATTTTGGTGAGATATATAAATTTCAAGGGACTCGTGTTTGGAACTACAATGTACAAGGTGAAACCAACAAAGGGTTTAAAAACGTAGTGGTAGATTATTCAACCGATGGCATTACTTGGAAGGCACTCGGAATGAGTTATTTATGGCAACAAGCTCCTGGTACTTCAGATTATTCAGGTTTTTCGGGACCTAACCTAAACGATGTAAAGGCACGCTACGTATTGATTTCTGCCATTGATACTTGGGGAAATACTTGTGCGGGTTTCAGTAAAATGACTTTTGATGCGAGTTTGTGTAGCAACAAAGGGACACCTTGCAATGATAACGACCCTTTAACCAAACACGACCAATTTGATGCTGATTGTAACTGTAAAGGTGTAAGCATTAATTGTGCAACGGATACCCTTGTATTAGAAAATCTTACCCTTTCTGAAGCCTCTTATCAAGCAAAGAAAGAAGTGAGAGCCATCAGTAGTGTAGTACCCAAACCCAAAAATATTTCGTTTTCTGCGGGTAACGATATTGTATTATTACCTGGTTTCGAGGTAAAAGATAGTACCGTTTTTACTGCCAATATCGCTAATTGTTTACAAACTGCCTTTGTTCAGAACAATACGATTGTTACTCCACAAAAAGATTCAACCGCAACCGAGTTTTCGGCAAAAGATACCTTGAATAACAAGACCAAGAAAGTTATTTTCCGCCTTAATAAACCCGCTCAGGTATTACTAACCCTAAAAAATGCCAATGAACAAGTAATTACTACTATCATTGACGAATATTATCAAAATTTAGGAACGCAAATTAAGTTTCTACCAACCAACAAACTGCCCAAAGGACAGTATTGGGTAGAATTGAAAGCTGATAAGGAGATTCTCAGAGAAAGTTTGATAGTGGATAATTGATAATCAGATGAAAAGAAAGGTTCTTGTATTTTTACTCATCATTTGCTCAAAATTTAGTTATGCTCAATTAGATTCCATGAGTTTTATCCCTGAGAAAGACAATTCTATTTATTCAGAATTGCCTAATAATAGCAATGGAGCGGGAATTTCCCTTTTTTCGGGTAAAACAAAAGGTAAATTGGGTCCCGCTGAAATCAGGCGTGCTTTTATCAAATTTAACCTATCCGCACTGCCCAGCAACGTTCAAATTCAAAGTGTTAAATTAATTTTGGCGGTTACTGGAGCGGCAAATTTAACCAGTGCAACCCGTAATTTTGCCCTACATAAAGTTTTGAAAGATTGGGGAGAAGGTACGTCATCGGGGACGGGTCTCGGAGCGGCTGCTACGCCCAATGATGTTACGTGGACAAAAAATTTCTATAATACAAGCTCTTGGACAAACCCAGGGGGAGATTTTACGTCCACTGCCTCTGCCGTTTCCAGCATAACATATTTATCTTTTCCCTTAAATTTTGGAATCTGGAATAGCGTGGGTATGACAAATGATGTAATAAGCTGGATAGCTAATCCGAGTAATAATTTTGGTTGGATAATTATCGGAGAAGAGAACGTTGTGGGGTCGGCTTTTTACTTTGGTTCTAAAGAAGGAAATTTCTTTGACAAGCCCGAACTGAGAATTTACTACACCCTGCCTGCCGTCGATAAAGTGCTTATTAATGAAGTAAATCCACAAAAAAAGTGGGTTGAATTGTACAACCCAGCCAGTACGCCCGTGAACTTGAACAACTACTGGATTGCTAATGGTGTTACTACTCAGTCTTTAACAAATTGCACAGTTTTGAATGGTGATTTACAGTTGCACGCCAATAATTATGTAGTGCTTAATTGTTCGGGGATTAGTCAAAATAATGGTGAGTTGGCACTTTTTAATGGCAATCCATCTACCGCTGAAATGAAAGATTATGTTCAGTACGGTTCTGGAAATCAGCAACGAGCAAATGCCGCTGTAACGGCTCAGGTTTGGGATAATGTTAATAACTTTCTACCCGCCATCACGGCTGATACACTTACTCATTCAGTAAATGGAAATAATATTTATGCTTCTGGTAAGACTACTAATTCCAGCTCTTTCGTAGTACAAAGGCAAACGCCAACCCTTAGAAATCTCCTTTGTCCGCCCAATCTTACTTTATCAGGCAATATTGTTGAGGCTACTTATACTACATCAGGAGTTTTTCAAGTGAGCGGGAATGTGGGTAACATCTCAACGATAAAGTTACAATCAGCCTCTTATGTACAACTAAATCCGAATGCGTTAGTAGATTCAGGAGCGAAGTTTCAAGCACAAATTGGCGGGTGTCCGAATAATTAAGTTTAGTTCTTCTATGATTTCTACGGAAGTCATCCTTTTGAAGTACGACTTCCGTGTTCCACGAATGAATACCGTATAAATCATAGTTGAACCTCAAGATTTTATGATTAGAATTACAAACATAATTCTATAACCAGCAGTTATTAAAAAAGTCGTAGCAAATGTTACGACTTTTTTATGGTAAAACAATGAAAAAACAAACGCCCGAATTAACCGACCAAGATATTGACCGCATTGTAGAAATGGCGTGGGAAGACCGCACTCCTTTTGATGCCATTTTAGCCCAATTCGGCTTGAAAGAACAAGAAGTTATTGCCTTGATGCGACGTGAAATGAAACCTTCTTCATGGCGAATGTGGCGTGAACGTGTGCAAGGACGTGCTACCAAACATCGGGCAAAAAGTGCAGTTGATGATGCACGGTTCAAATGTACTTTACAAAAGAAAATTTCGTTGAATAAAATTTCTAAACGTAGATAATCTGTAAAACCGAATAAGATTTTGTTTCTTTTAAACTAAAAAATAAAAATAATTTCGTTTTTGCCGAATTTTATATCACTTTAAGCTAAAAATTACCGCTTAATAAAAATAATATTCTTTCATATTGCATTTTTGTAAAATTTCTTAGAATTTTTCAACAAAACTATTTAGCTTTGTGTCGAAATCCCTATCCCACCGCTAATCTTTTTCATTAAACGTATTTTAAAATCAATAAACTCTTTAGTGATGATAGCATTACTGATTAGTTGAATGTTGGTCATTCCCTAATTAAGTAAAATCTTCGCTATTAAAAATTCTAAACACTGCAAAAATGAGCATTAAATTAGACCAAATTGACCATAAAGTATTAGAGATTTTACAACAAAATGCTAAAATTACCAACGCTCAATTATCCAAAGAAATTGGTTTGTCTCCCGCCCCGACCTTAGAACGTGTAAAAAAATTAGAAACTTCTGGTATTATCGAAAGTTATCACGCTCAGTTAAACCGTGATAAAGTGGGCTTAGGCGTTACCACTTTTGTAACTATTACGTTGATTGGGCATAAAAAACAGGTAACAGAATCATTCGTGTCTCAAATCAATATGATTCCAGAAGTGATTGAGTGTCACCACGTTACAGGTTCTGGAGACTTTTTGTTGAAGATAATTGCCAAAGATATTTCTTCTTATCAGAAATTGATGTTGGAGAAAATAAACGAAATTGAAGAAGTAGCGGGTACGCAAACGATGGTAATTCTTTCAACGTTCAAAGAGAGCAAAGTTTTGCCAATTCCATGATACAGTTAGCAATTATCAGTTATCAGAAAAAAGCCAGCTTGGGAATTATTAGTTCCTAAACTGGCTTTTTTGATGCCTTTTTACTTTTATTTATAGAGAACGGCTAACTGTCCTAAATTTCCACCATGATATAAAAACTAAAATCAAGTGGGTCGAACACTTCGGATACTTGGTTTAGAAAATCTGGATTGTTGAGATAAAAGTTCAAGAAATTTTCCGCTCTTTCCTGTGGTACGCCATTCGGAAAGAGTTTTTGTTTTAAGCCTAATAGCTGTGAAACCTCGGTTTCTTGATTTCTTTCTTCTGCTTTTTTCAAGCGTTTTTCCAGATTCTCTAAAGCGTTCAATACTTTCTGTTGTTCGCCTTTTACAGCACCTTCCAATGTTTTATCAATCAAGATAGCTTTCGCTAAAATTTTATCAAAAACTTCACTAAACGCCTGACTTTCATCGGATAAGCTCAAGTTATTATCTGAATTTCTTTCTACGAAACTCTTTTTCAAACTAATTTCATCCAAGAATAAATCATTTGCTGAAAGCCCTAATTTTTCTACTTTTTTGGCAGCAGGTTTATTAATAACTAATCCGAAATTGCGGGGCATCAAAATAGGAAAGGGGATTTGATGAAAATCAAAAACACCTTTGAGTTGTAACCAATAAGGAACTTCGGATGGACCACCAATGTAGGCTAAGTTGGGCAGGATAACTTCTTGATAAACAGGTCGAAGCACCACATTTGGACTAAATCTTTCGGGTTCGTTTTCGAGTAAATCTAAAATTTCTGTTTCCGAAAATTGAATATTAGTGTTGAGAATTTTATAGGTTGTACCTTCTTTTACAATACGTTCACGAACCCCGTCAATCAGGTAAAAAAAGTTGATTTCTCGGGGAGCAATTTGGGTTTTGTACCCCAAATTTTCTAATTCTTGGGTTGTTTTATTGACGATGTTGAAAGCCGAATGAGCCAATAAATCATTTTTTATAACGGGGATAAATTCTTTTTTCAAATCACGGTCATCGGCATCTATACAAATAAGCCCCTGATTACCAAATAGTTCGTGGGCGTAACATCGGGCTGCATCTGCTAATGAATGATGATTTAGATAGGCATTTTTAAAAATTTCAGGGCATTCATTCATCTCAGAAATGAGTGACTCCAATTCCTTCGGATTCATCCGTCCAACTGCCCCAGTTTGTTGGGTTTCCCAAGTCAGATTCTTCCCAAACAATGAAAAATGATTAATTTCCGCAAAATCATGGTCTTCAGTAGCCATCCAATAAACGGGTACGAAATGATAATCGGGAAAATAACTTTTCAATTTTTTAGCCAAATTAATAGTCGTAATCATTTTATAGACTACGTACAAAGGTCCCGTAAAAATATTGAGTTGATGCCCCGTGGTAACGGTGAAGGTATTTTCCTGTAAAAGAATATCAAAATTTGGCTGATTGGGTAGATTCTGGTATTGTTTTTTGAGTGTCTCTACCAGTACTTTTCGCTTGTTTACATCTAATTGTTTAGTAGCAATTTGGCGATTAAACCCTTGAATATCAGGATAATTTTCGTAAAAATGATTTACTTTTTGAGATTGCTGGATAAAATCTAAAAACAGAGAAGAAAATTGATTTACTTCCGAAAGTGGCAATTGAATAATTTGCATGATGGCTCAATGATGAGTTATGAAGAGTACCTCTAATGGTGTTTTAACGTATATTCCTTCGTGTTTGTTCCAGTTTTCGGAAGTTGATTTTATTTAGATTTTGAGATACTCCATAAAAAAAGTCCCCAGCCTACCATCAGACTCGTGCCACCGATAGGAGCAACCGCACCCCACATGGTTACGCCCGTAGCACAAATGAGATAGAGAGAGCCAGCAAAGATAATTGTCCCTATCAGAAAGGCATTACCCGCCCAACGGAGAAATTTATTAGAGATTTTGTCAGTTAGTATGCCTGTCAGTATTAACGCCAGCCCCCCGTACATTTGGTAGCGAGCGGCAGTTTCAAAGGTTTCTGTACGGTTGGCAGTTTCTAAAGCAACTTTAAAAGCGTGAGCCCCAAAAGCTCCTAAAGCAACGGACAATCCTGCCAAAATTGCCCCCGATTGGATGAAAAATTTGTTCATTGGGTTTGTTGATATAGAAATACGAAAATGGTTTTACGAATTAAATGTTTGTTAGAAAACGGGGTAAATATTCATTGGGTTGGCTTATTGTACCTCAGAAATCATTTCCATTTATTCTTACAAAGGTAAACCATTTAAAGATAGTACTGATGATTGCAAAACAGGTATTTTTACTCTTTTTACAAAACGGTATTAGCGAGATTTTTGTATTGAGGTGTAAGCTGAAAAACCTTTAAAAGAGTAAGCAATATAACATTTCTAAATACTAACGCTATGGCAACTCCCCTTTCTCTGTACATTCCTATTAAACAAGATGCAGTTTCTCAGGCATCCGCTCAAAAACTCTACGCAGATTTTATGGATATCGTAACGCCCATTCTTACTGAAATACAAATTGTTCACTACGCTCGTTTGGTGTTGATTCCCAATGCCTCTAAAAAAGGAATTAACGCTATCATGTTAATTACTTCGTTTGATGGTGCTATGAATCCCTATTTAAGTACATTCTGGAACTCTGGACCGGGTTTTAAAACATTGGTAAACGCTATTGCAGCCATTGCTATCACGCATCCGCCTTTACCAATTGTAACGCTAAGTGTATTTGAAAATTTTATCACCAGTAATAACCTCAGCCAGCCTAACGACTTATATCAGGCATATACTTATACGGTTGCCCAAATCAATAGTGGAGAATAATGGTCTTTCTGGTTTAAGTAAACATAATTTTCTTCACATTCTCATGTCAAAAGCACTAATCTCAAATATTAGTGCTTTTATTAAATCTGCTTTATGATGCTTGGAAAAACGCCTCCTCCTCCCGTCACTCCCGATAATTCCAACATTCAAGGTTTGGTTATTCGTGGTTATACTCATCCTTTTTCTTGCCATTTGATGTTTAGTTTTAAGCCAAATGGTATCACATTGAATACCAAAGGCTTCTTTAGTGATTTATATCCCAAAGTACAATCTGCCGTTGATTGGGGTAATAACAAGCCTGTTTCAATGCTCAACATCGGTATTACCTTTTATGGTTTGCAGATTTTGGGGGTAGCTCAAAAATCACAAAGCACTTTTCCTGATGAATTTCAACAAGGACCTTGGTCAGTGGCTTCACAGCAGTCTTTGGGTGATTTTAATGATAGTGCCCCCAGTAATTGGTGGTATAACAATTTTCAAAACGCTGATTTACACTGCGTCGTTCACGCTTATGCACTCACTGATACAGCTTTGACCGATATTATTTCGTTGATTACCACTTCGGCAAAAAGTAATGGACTGACGGAAGTATTTCCGTTAAAAAGTGGAGACGGACGATTGTACCAATCAATCATTGATAATAATCCCGCAAAGATACACTTTGGTTATACCGATGGAATATCTGAGCCAGCATTGGGAACTCCCGCAAACATGGCAAGCCGAAACCAAGCCGACTTAGATAATTTTGTGATTGGTTATCCAGATTATTCAATTATTGACCCTGCTCCTTCGGGGAACGTTAGTACCAATCCCGAGGCAAAATTTGCTTTTGATGGTTTTTATAATGCTTTCAGAATATTGTATCAAGATGTGGCAGGTTTTAATAACTTTTTGCTTGCTCAGGCTACCAATCCAACCAATGTTGCCAAACTTTCTTATTTAGGATTGAACCAAGATGAATTAGTAGAATGGTTTGCGGCTAAATTAGTAGGACGTTGGCGGAATGGTTCACCTTTGATACTGAGTCCTGATGCTCCAGACCCCGCCACTGCCCAAAGTGAAGATTTTGGTTACGCCACGGCAGGTGTTAAAAGTCCCAACCAAGATGTTCCCAGTAGTTTTAAATGTCCATTTTCGGCTCATACACGGGTAGCAAATCCCAGAGACCAAACATTGACACCTGGTGAGGGTAACTTAGGTCCAGTCAGAATCGTTAGAAGAGGTATATCTTATGGCGTTGAATTGGAGGGAAACACCGACGATGGCGTTGATAGAGGGCTAATAGGCTTATTTTTGTGTGGAAGTATAGCACAACAGTTTGAAAAATTATACGGCTGGATGAATTATAATAATTTTAGTCCTAAACCCAATTTTTCAGTGAAAAATCCTCCGCAAGATGCTTTATTAGGAAATAGACCAACCTCCCCAAATCTAAACAATTACCCTGGTGTAGTAACAACTTTTACGATACCTATTCAAAATCCTGCAACCCCCACTCAGCCTGATTCAATTGTAATCAGTGGTTTGCCAGAATTTATAAAAACTCGTGGTACGGCTTACTGTTTGATGCCAAGTTTGAAGGCTTTAAATTATTTAGCCACTGGCGTTATGGCGTAAAATTGGGCAGTAATCAAGTAGCAGTTTAGGGAAAATATTCCAAAATGTAGTTTCTTGTAAAAGTAAAATCCTAAGCATTACGAAATTCGGATGGTCTAAATTTCGTAACGCTTAGGATTTTTTATTTGATACCTTACTTCTTCCGCTTCAAAGCCAAGTCATGGGCAGTATCGTAATAACTTCTCAGATTACTCCAGTCGAAGGTTTCAGAAATGCTTTCTACACGGTTACGTTGGGTGATGCGTTCACGGAGTGATTGTTTCACGAATTTCAGTAACATTTCTGATAATTGTTCTGCTGCCTTGTGGAAGTCTTGTGTAGTACGGTTTACCACCATTACGCCCCATTGGTCATAGTCACGCATGATTTGCATCATGTAGTCACCAAAACCCGATAAATCAGAAGTAATAGTAGGTACACCCCGAGCGATACACTCAAGAGGTGTATATCCCCACGGCTCATAATAACTTGGGAATACGCCTAAGTTACAACCCCGTACAAACTGCCCATAGTCAAGCCCGAATAATGGATTAGTAGAAACAATAAAGTCGGGGTGATAAACAATTTTTACTTTATCGTCGGGATTGTTCATTAAGTTTGCCTTGCGGGTATAGTCTGTAATGCCGTCCTCTTGTTTCAATAAATGCGTTACTACTTTGGGGCGTTTATTGGTTTTCCAAGTCTGGATGGTTCTGCGTAAACGCAAACGCCAATATTCATCAATAAATTCGTTCAAATCTGGCATTTTCAAGTCGGTAGCTGATGCCGATGCTTGAAATAATTTTTCGCCAATTTGTTTTTCAATGGAGTTACAAGTTTCGTGGATTTCATCCATTACTGCTCTCGATTGCAAAACTTCGGGGTCAATAGAGTAATAAGGCTGTTTGGTAATGAAGAACATCACAACGGTTTTATCAATCTTGGCTTGCTTCATTTTCCAATTCAGCCTTGCCAATGCTTCAAGCGTGATGTCATAACCTTTATTCGAGAATTCATAACGCCCCGAAGTGAAGAAATAAAGCGTTTTCCCGAGGTCAAAAGGTTGGCTTTGGAAGAAATGCCCCATCACAAATTCATTGATTTTATCTTTGAATCGGGTATGAAGATTTTGATGCTCGTGCATTGCCGAGAAACGAGTAATATTCAGACCGTTCGGAAGAATTAAATCAGGCACTTTTCCTAATAAAAATTCGCATTCACGAGCCGTAACATCACTTACGGTAGTCATAACATTACACAGGTTGGCGGCTAATCGCTCAATAGTTGCTTGGGCTTCAATACCGTAATGACGGGCTTCATCTAACCAATTAAATGTTTCTAATTTATCGTAAAAATTAGGAACATTACCCGCCAAATACCGCCCTAACATGGTAGCGTGCGTCGTGAAAACGGTGGCTATTTTTACGTTATCTTTCTTTAAATCAGGTACGCAAGTTGCCGCCATCCATTCGTGAATGTGAGCTACAATCTCTGATTTACTTCCTTGTTCTTGGGCTAATTCGGTCAAGAATATTCTTATCATTTCCCCAAACAAAATTGTTTGGTTTACGATGTCCTCTACGTTTAGTGTAGAAACTTGGTGGCGTTCCCACAGCCGAGCTTTCAACTCATTAATTTTGTCGGCAATAGAAGCCAAATCAAAAAGTACAATACGGGGTTTGCCCGTAATGAGCCAATATCCATAATGTACACTCAGCCCAGCGGCTCGCATTTTTTGAATGGTTTTTCCCAAAATAGAATCGTCTAAATCCTGAATGGAATTCCACCTACTTGATTACAGGTTTCCCAGGCAATTTCTATTAAAACTTTTTGCTTATTAGCGGATGATTTGAGAGGATTTTGGATTTCCATTTGTTTACGGTTCACGGTGAATGGTTAAAGATAAACGGATTTACGGTAAAAATGGTAAATTTCTCAATAGAAGCTACATGATTTTCTGAAAATTATTCCCTCAAAACTGTTTATCTTGTACTCTTCACCCTTTACTGCTAATTAATCTTCTAAGATATTGCCCATGAAGGTACTTTTCAGAGCGAAAGATATTAAAAAGAAAACGATTGCCCATCTGAGGTAAGGATGGTAATAATCC
>JALONS010000107.1 GCA_025454855.1 Arcicella sp. | reverse complement strand
AAAATTACTCAAATCCTAAGGTGTTTTTTCCTGTTTGTACCTCTGGACAAGACATGAATAACTTCCAAAGTAATCCCGTTCTATAATTTTCAATCATACAAATAATCGGACCTTGGTCGATGGCTAAAAATGAATCTGCCCACCATAAATTGGTTTGACTAAAACCGTCCACAAAACCATATTGCTTCCATATTTTATCACCTAATTTATAGTAAAAATAACGCAAGGCATCCATTGACTCTTTGGGGGTATAAGGCATGGCGGAAATAGCTGCCGTTGGGCTAATTACGCCTAAATCTTCCGTTGGTGAATGGGCAGCATAACCATTGAACGAATCACTGGCGGTGAGTCCCCAACAATTTTTGCCATAGCCCACAAAGTTTTTGGGATTGGCTACGCAATATTGATAATTGATACGAGTATGAGCCAAGTTTTGTTCCCAATAATTGGCATATTTGTCTTTCAAATTTTTAGGGTTAAGTCCTAAAAACGAGTAATGCGAAAAGAAAAGTGGACCGCCGTATTCAAAGCCCAAAGGTAATGGAGTACCAAAATACGATTTACCATTTTTCATCTTTCCATTTTCAGCCCAACCATTGTCATAAACAGTTTTTGAAATAGGGTGTGTGGGTGAACTTGCTGCCAGAAAGTAGGTAATGAGACATTCGTTCCAGCCGTGAATTTGGTGGTTCATTTTCCATCCTACCGTGGGTGACCAGTGCCAATACAAAACGTTTTCGTTTTTGGTATGCCAAGCCCAATCTACATTATTCCAAAGGGTATTAATATTTTTTCTGAGCGTATTTTCAGTATCACTATTCTGATTGAAATACTGGCGGGCGGTTAATAAACCTTGCATCAAGTAAGAAGTTTCCACAATGTCGGCTCCATTGTCGTTGGCACTGAAAGGAATGGTTTCACCGTTTGCTCCGTTGAGCCAGTGCGGGAAAACGCCATGGTACGATTTGGTCTTATTCAGTAAAAAATCCGTCATCTTCAGTAATCGTTCTCGTCCTTGTTCACGAGTGATAAAACCTCTTTCAATTCCTACTAAAATCGACATAATGCCGAAACCTGTTCCTCCAGACGTAACTACATCGCCCGAAGTGTTTCGTTCTCTTGATAAACCCGACACGGGATGTGCAAAGTCCCAGAAGTATCTAAAAGTCTGTTTCTGAACTAAGGTAAGTAGTTCTTCATCACTGATTCTTGGAAATTTGTCGGTAGTATCCAATTGCGTAGTAATTCCTACTCGGATATCAGTATTCAGAGATTGTTTAGATTTTGACTCTAAAGTATTATTTACCGTTAAATCGTACTTGGTAATGTGTTTAAGTGGTTGAGAAGGTGATAGTTGAACCGTACTGTCATTTTTTAAAAATATAAAATTTAAAGGAATACTGTTTGCCGTTAATCTTTCCGTCAATGATATATTTTTCTTGGCTGATTCAATATTTAGAGGGGTAGAAAATGATATTTCCATTTTAGGAGATAAGTTTACATCACCATATTGAAATCCGCCTGATTGTTGATTATTAACCAGAACAGACTTGAAATAAAATGCTTCGGGTGTTACTGTTTGTTGAGATTTGCAAGCTCCCAACACCAAAAGGATAGCAATAAAAATATATTTCTTGACCATTTTAGAGAAGATTGAAAATTTTTAGTCAAAAAAAAGCACCCTAAATAGGGTACTTTTTTAATACATAACCACTTATAATATTATCTACCAGCACTTTCCAACTGATAAAGTGAGCTAATGTCACCATCTGAAAGAGCTTTGTTGTACACACGAATTTCGTCAATTTGTCCAGTCATTGGTACTTGCCAAGAATCTGGAGTACCCGAAACGTTAGTTCCCCAAGCACCAATGATAGCTTTAGTTGGCGTAGTAAAATTCAAGGGTCCAGTAGTACCTCTTGCTTCCCATTCAGGGTTTGAGATTTTCACACCGTTGGCATAAATCTTAAACATTGAAGTTGCTCCATCCCAAGTCATTACTAAATGAGTCCATTTACCCGTTAATTTTGCTGCTTGCACACCACCTTTAGTAGCTTCGTTTCTTGAATCCTGCCAAGAATCATTACCATTTACTTTGGTTACCACTAATCCTTTTACCGTCATGGTGTCACTGGTTGATTTTCTCCAGCCTGTTTCACTCATAAAATTGATATTCCCTGCCCATTCGTTCGGGCGAGTGAGTGTGAAAAAAGAAGAAGGCGACGAACCATTATTCTGAACATTTGCCCACAAACTAATGGTGGCATTGGGTAGGCTATTCAAACTGCTGATAACATCGTACGCTAAATATCCAGAGGCTAAACTGGCTGCTTTTCCTTTTGCTCCTGTTACATAAGTTACATTCTGAGATTTTGCGGGCATAGCTCCTGATTTTGCTTCTTTACCATCTCCATCAAGGGGAAAATAAGCTACTAAATTTGATGCTCCAACTTCATCCGCTGAGTTGAAACCACCGATTGGAGGTAACTGCACCGCTTCATCTTTTTTACAAGAGAAAATGACACTTGTCATGGCTAATGCCAAAATTCCGATTGCAATTCTTGATTGTTTCATATTGTTGTTTAGTTTAATTAAAATGGATTGTTTTATATTCTTGTCTAAAATTAATATCCAGTATTTTGTGTTAATTTTCCACCGCTCAAAGCAATTTGTAGGGCAGGGATGGGCAAAAATTCGTGCTTACCAACCATATAATTCCGTTGATTATTTTTCATGACGGTAGCGGCTTGTCCAGTTCTTACCAAGTCGAAAAAGCGGTCGTGTTCCATCGCTAATTCTACGTGGCGTTCGTGCCAAATGTATTCTCTGATTTTCTCTTTTGAAGCCGTTGCTCTGCCCGCCAAATTGGCTCTTGTACGTACTCTATTAAGGTTTTGGATGGCTAAATCAGGTTTTGCTAATTCGTTGGCAGCTTCGGCATTGATTAACAAAGCTTCTGCAAAACGTAGTAGGTGAACGTTTTTTTGTTTTCTATCACGATTACCCAGAAAACTCTCAACATTCTTGTTTTCAGAATGATAGGCTTTGTAGTTGTAACGTAAATTTTGAACCGAATCTGAACTGGGTATTCTGAAACCATCAAAAAGGCGTGTTCCTGTGTACTTTCCTGAGTTATCAATAAAAATGATGGTGGCATTTTTTCTAACATCTCCTGCTTCGTAGGCATTTACTAAACTCTGTGAAGGTGTACAAAAACCCCATCCGAGGTCTGTCCAGCCACCTTTTCCACCTACTCGTGGACCCTGAAACATAGAGTACGTGTTTATTCCGTAGTCGGAGTTGTTGAATTGCCCCGTCTGGATTTCAAAAATAGCTTCACGACTATTATCACCCGCTTGTCGCCAGATGGTTTCGTAATTCGGTAGTAAATCATACTGACCAGAGTTGATAACTTCAAGGCTTAAATCGTAGGCTTTTTGATAATCTTTACGGTAGAGATACACTTTCGATAACATCGCTTGGGCTGTTCCTTTCGAGATTCTACCACTGCCTGCAATATTTCTGAGGGGTAAATTATTGATACCAAAACTCATATCATCAATAATTACTTGATAGATTTCATCAACGCTTGCCCGAGTTTGAAAAACGGGGTCTGAGTTGGCATCATTGGCATCATTAGGAACTCTCAGGATTTTGGGAACACCCCCAAACCACCTCACTAAATTGAAATAATAATATCCTCTGATAAATCTAATTTCGGCGATTAATTTTTTCTTCGTAGCGTCATCTAAAGTAGATTTTTCGATAATAACCAACGCATTATTTACTTTGGCAATACCATTGTAATGCCCCGCCCAGAGCGATTGTACAAATAAATTAGTAGGCGTAAGGCTAAAATCATCAAGTACACCCACTGTACCTTGTTGGTCACTGGGAGTGCTTCCTTTTTCGGCATCATCCGACATAATATTAGTAGCTGACACAAAAGCAATTCCGTGAATATCCCCTTCTGCTCCGAAGGCTTCGCCAGTCATGAGGCTATTATAAACCCCAATGACTAAGTTTTGAGCTAAATCAGGGTCAGTTTCAGCCGTTGATTTTCCTTGTAAGGGAACATCAAGAAAATCACTGGTACATGACTGCCACCCCAACGATATGATGAATAAAATAGCGAATATATTTCTTTTCATTGCTGAATTCATAAGTAAGTAAATGAGTTTAAAGTCGTACTAAAAACCTATGTTTAAACCAACTGAGATAGATTTCATGGTTGGATAAGCATTTAACTCTATGCCTGCTCGGGTAGGGTCTCCTGTAAGTTCTGGCGTAAAACCTGTGTATTTCTGAAAAGTAAAAATATTCTGAGCCGATACAAACACACGGGTATTATTTGCCTTTATCTTATCCAAAATTTTGGTAGGAATGGCATAAGACAACGTAATGTTGTTGATTCTGATAAAATCTCCTGATTCCACGAAATACGTTGAGGCAGGCAAATTACCAGCATTGGCAGCAGGCTCGTTATTGATTCCACTCCCCCGTGACCAACGGCTGTATGCCATCGAGGCTTCTATGTTATCCAATAATCCTTGTCGGAAGGCTTTTTTACCGTTGTAAATGACATTCCCAACGTTTCCGTAGGCATCAACTGACAAATCAAATGCTTTGTAAGTAAGTCCCAGGTTTAGTCCGAAATAGGCTTTGGGTTGATAAGACCCCACAAATACACGGTCGTTATCATCAATTTTACCATCGTCATTAATATCCTGATACCTAAAATCACCTGCCGATGCACTTGGTTGAATTACCTGCCCTTTCGAGTTCTGATAGGCACTCACTTCTCCATCATTTTGGAAAACTCCCAACACTTGGAGTACATAAAAACTACCTACGGGCTGATTATTATCGGTTTTGGTGGTGAATTGTTGAGCGGCACCTATACCTCCATCTAAAATTGGCTGACCGCCATTCAAGCCAATAACTTTGTTTTGGTTGAGGGTTACGTTACCACCAATTTTATACGATAAATCATTAGAAAGTCGGTTACGATAAGTCATCGCTATCTCAAGCCCTGTGTTTTGAATAGAAGCGGCATTCGTTAAAATAACGCCATCTTTATCGCCTACTACCGATGGTACTTTTACGTTGATTAATAAGTCTTTAGATTTTTTATCGTAGTACCCAATTTCTCCTTGTAGTTTTCCTTTCAATAAACTGAATTCAAGTCCAAAGTCTAATTCTTCGGTAGTTTCCCACTTGATATTTTTATCTTTTAATTGCGTAATAGCCGACCCAGGGGTAGCGGTTCCACCCCCAAACGCATAGGCCAAATTAGGGTCAACGGTGGTGATGTAAGAATCTGAGGCAATTCTGTCGTTTCCTACACGTCCCCAACTGGCTTTTAGTTTGAGGGATTCAATCACCGTTAAATCCTTCATGAAGGACTCATTGCTAATGACCCAAGCCGCTCCAAAAGAAGGAAAATATCCCCAGCGGTTCTGAGTAGGAAAACGAGAACTACCATCAGCTCTTAAAGTTGAGGTAAACAGATAAGTGTCTTTGAAGTTGTAATTCAAACGTCCGATATAAGAATTTCTCGCCCATTCGTCGCCAAAACCATCATTAGTTGAGGTGTTGGCATTTCCTGTACCGATGTACCAAAGGTTTTCAGCCGCAGGAACATTCTGACGAAAAGCCGTGAAATAATTCATGGCGTAGTGTTCGGCAGTAGAACCGACCATTATTTTGAAAGAATGGTCTTTGATATTGGTTTGATAGGTAAGAATATTGTCCCAAACCCATCTGAAAGAAGTAGTTTGGGCAGTTTTAAGATTAGAATTCGGATTCCGTTGATTTCCACCCGCTTGTATAAACGTTGAGTTGTCGTTTAAGAATTTTGCGTTATACACTCGGTTGTTATTGTAAATCAAATCTCCCCCAATGCTTGAACGAAAACTTAGGTTGTCAAGAATGGTTAAATCTACATTGAGGGAAGATTGCAGACGGTTTATTGTGGATAAGTCGTTTGAATTTTCAATGTCAAGAATCGGATTCCCAACATTTTGATACAGCGACGTATTGCCGTAAAGCCCATTCACTTTAGATTCAATCAGAGGTGCGGCACGATAAGCATTATTGTAAGCCGTTCCCAAATTTACGTTGCGGTCTAAAGAATTTGAAAAAGCGTTTGTTAAGCCAAATTTCAACACTTTATTCACTATATAATCATTGTTTAGGCGGGCTGTAAATCTTTTAAAATTATTATTGATAACAATGCCATCTTCATTCAAATATCCCAATGAAAGGAAGTTCTTGATTTTTTCTGAACCACCAGAAATGGACAAGGCGTGCTGTTGTACAATGCCTGTTCTAAGGATAGTACCGTACCAATCGGTAGAAATATCCCCAGCTCTCTCTAATTGTCCACTGGCGGCACTTACGTAGTTGGCGTATTCGGTAGCGTTTGCCATTTTTACTAAATTAGCCGCTTGTCTGATACCCATCGTGCCATTATAATTTACCGTAAGTTTACTGCTTGCTCCTCTTTTAGTAGTGATAATCACCACGCCATTTGCCCCTCTCGAACCATAAATAGCCGTTGAAGAAGCATCTTTAAGAATATCAACGTTGGTAATGTCGGCAGTATTAATGTTGGTAATGTCATCAGTTAAAACGCCATCTACCACGAATAAAGTAGCCGTTCCTGCTAATGCCGTACCAACCCCTCTGATGCGTACATCAGGCGAACTACCAGGTCTGCCACTACTAATAATCTGTACCCCCGCCACTTTACCCTGAATAGCCTGAGTGGGAGTCATTACTACCTGTTTTACTAATTCCTCTCCTTTTACGCTGGCAGTTGAGCCTGTTACATCAACTTTACGTTGCGTTCCGTAGCCCACCACTACTACTTGGTCTAAATCTTGGGTTGATTCTGTCAATTCGATGTTGGACGATGAAGCAGTAAGAGATACTTCCTTAGTTTGATAACCAACTGAACTGATAATAATTGTTAGGGGTGTTTTTTGAGATAGCTGAAAATTACCATTATAATCAGAGGTAGTTCCTACCGAAGTATTCTTAATTCTAATACTTACGCCCGGAATTCCTTCCTTTGATTTACCATCTATTACTCTTCCTTTGGTCGGGTCTTGTCCGAAGGCTATGTTCACTGCCATCATCAAAACCATTATAAATTTGAAGGTTAGAAGGTTTTTAAAATATAGTTTTTTCATCATTTGTTTAAGGAAAATTTTCACAAAGTCTAACAGATTCTCAACTCATTCAATATTTGACTAATCGAAGAAAATATTTAATTTTATTGAGTGCAAAGTTTAGGTTAATAATTGATATTTCCGAAAAAATTACTACATCAAAACCACATCAAAACCTTGATTTTGTTTATTATTTGCATACTTTTACCACATCATTAAAGATTTATAGCGATTTCATGCTTAAATATTGGCAATACAGTCTTCTTACCGTGATTTTAACGCTTTGCAAAGGGTTACAGCCTCTTTGTTATGCCCAAAATATTGAGAAATACTGCCAAAATGTACTATCCAATTTTTCTTATAAAGAGTATAAAGCGTACCGCCAAAATTGGGATATTATGCAACACCCCAAAAGTAAATTCATGTATTTTGCTAATTCGAAAGGATTGTTAGAGTACGATGGGGCAACTTGGCGATTGTATGAATTACCCAATAAAAAAACTGTTCGTTCTGTTTTTATTAATCAAGATGGGAAAATTTTCACGGGTGCATTGGGGGAATTTGGCTATTGGGAAAGTTCTGAACGTGAAGGTTTAATATACGTATCGCTCAATCATTTGGTAAAAGATAAGGTTTTTCATCAGGAAGAAATCTGGAATATTTTGGCTACTCCACAAGGAATTCTCTTTCAATCTTTCGCCTATATCTATTTGTACAATGGGAAGCGGGTAGAGAAAATCCTAACTCCGGGAAATATTTTGTTCGTTTTTGATGTCAATCATAAATATTACGTCAATGTGATAGATAAAGGCTTGTACGAATACAGCAACAAGCAATTCCGATTTATTGCAGGAAGTGATTTTTTGAAAAATGAGTCAGTTACTTGCATTTTACCTTATGGAAACGAAGGGGCAATTTTGGTGGGTACACAGAAAAAAATATTTACGTATAACGGGCAGAAATTCACACCTTTCAACCCAGCAATCAATGATTTTATTGGATTGAATCAGCTCAATGCGGGGCTACGTTTAGCCAATGGAAATTACGTTTTTGGGACGATTCTGAATGGTTTTATCATTACCCAGCCCGATGGCAAACTCATTGAGCAATTCAATAAAAAATTGACGCTTCAAAATAATACGGTGTTAGCTCTGAATACCGACCACGAAGGAAATCTCTGGGTAGGGTTAGATGCAGGTATTTCACTACTTCCGCTTAGTTCTCCATTTAAATATTTTGAAGATACAAACGGTGAAAGAGGGACGGTTTTTGACGCAGAGGTATTTGAAAGTAAGCTATTTTTAGCCACCAATCACGGTGTGTATTTTTTAGATTTATTGAAAAATGACAGAAAATTCAATCTTCTGTCTCAAACTCAAGGTTACACTTTGAATTTGGAAATTATTGATAACGAGCTTATCTGTGGGCATAATAAAGGAACTTTCAGCATCAAAAATTTAAAACCTCAACTGATTTCAACCACCACTGGTGGCTCTTCTATTCAGCAATTATCCAATCATAAAGACATTTATTTGCAGGGAACTTACACTAATTTGTGTTTGTATCAAAAAACACCCGAGGGCGGATTACGTTTTCTGAGAAAATTAGAGGGATTTGCAGGTCCTGTAAAACAATTAATTGAAGTAGGAACTAATGAATTTCTATTAAACACTCTGAATAATGGGCTTCAATTCATTAAAATATCTGCCGATTTACTAAAGGCTGAAAAAGTATTAAAAATCAATGAGACATTAGAAGTTAGAAATATCATAAATATTGGTAGCGAAATTTGGGTATGTACTAAAGAAACGATTCGGAAATACGACCCACAAACGCATACTTTAGTAAAAGATGACAGGTTGGAAAGTTTGGGCTACGGAATCAAGAAAATATTTAACTTGGATACGCTGGGGCTATGGTTTTTAAAAGATGATTTATCTTTAGGTCAGTTCCGAAACAATCAGTGGATTGATTTGCCCATTAAAAAAGAATCGTGGGTTTTA
This sequence comes from Arcicella sp., assembly GCA_025454855.1. GTDB lineage: Bacteria > Bacteroidota > Bacteroidia > Cytophagales > Spirosomataceae > Arcicella. The sequence continues at coordinate 3,911 of JALONS010000107.1, read as the reverse complement.
GACTCAGAAAATTTATTAGTGCTGAATAACACGGTATTATTTTGCAAAGAAAACGGATTTGAGGTAATCAGTAAAAATGATTTTTTAGGGTTGCTCAACAACAAAAAAGCAATGCCTTTTGTCAGGGCGGTTACGGTTGGTTCAAAGAATACTAAAATGCTGTTTTACAATAATCCAACGGCTGAAAATATTGATTTTAAGTACAACGAAAATACGCTAAAATTCTCCTTTTGTTCACCCGTTTTTTCGGTTCCCAATCATTTTCAGTATAAGTTGGAAAACTATTCGGAAACTTGGAGCAATTACATCGAAAACTCTGAAAAAGAATTTATCAACTTACCTTCGGGGGCGTATCGTTTATTGCTAAAAAGTGATTACAGTCCACAAATTTCAGTTTTTGAATTCAACATCAATCCACCTTGGTATTGGAATATTTGGAGCAAATTATTGTATTTGGTATTGATTAGCTTCATCATCTATACTTTTTACATTCTGCATTTGAATAAATTGAAGAAGCAAAATGAGAAGTTATTGGAGGAAAAACAAGAAGAATTACGAATTCAGGAAGAAAAAAATAAACAAGAAATTATCAAGTTACGCAATGAACAATTAGAACAGGATGTCATAAGGAAGTCGGAAGAATTGGCTGATTCTACCATTAAATTGATTAAGAAAAACGAATTATTAAAGCAGATTAGAGATGATGTTGAAAAACTGAATGCTTCAAAGTCTAATACACATATTTTAAAACTGATTGATACCAATCTCAACAGTGGACATGATTGGCAGTTGTTTGAAAAAAACTTTAATAAAATTCATGAAGATTTCTTCAAAAAACTGTTGGAAGAACATCCCGAATTATCACAAGGAGATATTAAACTGTGTGCTTATCTGAAAATGAATTTGTCCAGTAAAGAAATAGGGCAACTCTTAAACATAACCTACCGCAGCGTTGAATTGAAAAGGTATCGTTTACGTCAAAAACTGAAACTATCGCCAGACACCAATCTTTCGGTTTGGCTAATGAGTATTTAACTCTTACTGATAATAGCCAAAACGCTGCATCCAATCTATCATTTGGGTATTGTTGATGTCAATAAAATTGGGAGTATAAATCAGGCTTGTTTTTGTTCCTTCAAAGGTTAAAAAACCTATTCTGTAATGCCCTTTTTTGGCACAATCTTGCTGAATCATGGTGGTAAAACCTGTCGTAAAACGTTGATGAGTACGTAGAAAATCCTTTCGCATGGTAGTAAAACGATAGGGGTAAATGAGATACGCTTCTTGATTTTGCTCGTTTTTCAGTACCACAAAAAAGGTATTGTCAGGAGAGCTTTCCGAAACCTTAAAATCTTTATTGGAAAAGAATAAAATAGTAACCCCACTGTAAACATTTTGTGTGCTTTTTGAGAATGTTAATTCAAGAGGTAAGTTCGTAAGTTGTTCTTTTTTAATGGGTTGTGATAATTTGTCTTCCAACCGTTCAATTCTGTTGGCTGGAAATTGGTAAATCCCTTTCGCCAAAGATTCGTTAAAAAGTTTGAGTACATCGGGCGTGAAACAGAACATTTTGTTATTGGTAGTGCGGTGATATTTGAGGTTGTAAATATCGGCTTCGTGCGAATTCTTGAAATAGATAACTTCGGGTGTTGCTTTGTAGTAAGAATGCCAACAAAAAATGAGGCTAATGGGTGTTATTAATATACCAATCCATTTCCGCAGCCAGCCTTCCGTAACCATAATGAATAGTAAATATACCATGCCAATACTTACCACTGAATATAGCAAGTACCTATCCACAAGCATAACCCCTTTATAAGCCCCGCCCCGTGAAATAGCCACCCCGATGGCTGTTAGCACCAAAGACCCTGCTACTAAAATTACAATAATTCTTTGGCGAAACATTTCATCATATTTCAGTAATATAGCTTCACTTTTAGAATCTTTCAAGATATTTTTTTTGACTATATGCTTGATAATGAGAATGATAAATAAAAGTAAAATTAACCCGATGATAATAAAAAGGGTAATGCCAAAACCTGCTATCACCCAATATTTAGAAGTAAACTGAGCCAAACACCCCCCTAAAAAACCACCCAATGACCCCAGCAAAACCCCGATATTTGACGATAGCAAATCTTTCAAAGAATACCCTGCCAAACCCACTACTGTAGGCATATTTCGGTAAAATAATATACCCGTTACCACACCGACGCTCCAGTAAATAGCAGTCATTTTATAACGCCCCTGATACAGCGGAATTAAACCGCCTAACATAAAAATATAGACCGCATTACCATTGATTTGGGTATGTACAACACCCAAAATAACGGAAATAACGAATGATTGAGTGGTGTATTTGGCTAAATAATAGTAGGCGGCAATAGTGAAAAAAATGGATTGTTGGTACTGTAGGCAACTCAGCATCCAAAAAATATTACGGTGAAAAATGGGCTGAAATAGAATGAAAGTGAAGGGAATCAGATAGATAATCGGAATATTATTTTCTCTGATTATTTTGAAACAAAACAACCAAAATCCTAACAGAAATAAAGAACCAAAAATGCAAAGTGTCTTGAAATTTGCTTGTCCTTCCAGCCAATAATCAAGTATAAAAAGAGCTTTTATTTCAGCAAAGCGATGACCGTTGAAATTTTCTGATAAAATATCCCACCATTTTTGGGGTTCATGCTGAATTCTGACGATAATATTAAGGATTTGAAAATCATCGAGATACGGAACATTGATAGCATATTGAACAACATACCGATAAAAATAAATAATGGGTATGCTTATTACGAAGAGAATAGCATAGTCCTCATATTTTTTGGTATGTATTGATAGGTTCATGGCAGCATTTGACAGTATTTTACACAAAAATCAAGAAAATAGACTTAGCATCACCGTTGAAACCCTATTATTTAGTATATGGTAAACTCCGCAAAATTCAGATTAGAATAAGAGAGTCCTAACTTTAATTTTGTGTAATAAAACAATTGCAGATGCTTGAAAAAATTAATTGGCAAAATGCCACCGAAGAATTAGCTCATAAAGGTTTTGTGGTGTTGAAGGAAGTATTAAACCCGACTGAATGCGAGCAACTAATTGCCCTGTACGATGAACCTATTTACCGTTCTATCATTAATATGGCTCGTTATCAATTTGGCATTGGCGAGTATAAGTATTTCAGTTATCCATTACCAAGTGTTGTACAGTACCTTCGCACGGAAATCTATCCTCATTTGGCAAAAGTGGCTAATCAATGGATGAATGTATTGAATATCAGTACTCTGTTTCCAGAAAAGCACGAAGAACTGTTGAAAATTTGTCATCAAAACGAGCAGATGCGTCCTACTCCCTTGATATTGAAATATACTGAAGGCGGGTATAACACACTTCACCAAGATTTATACGGGGAAGTTTGGTTTCCTTTTCAAATGGTTATCTTTTTGAATCAGCCCCAACGTGACTACACAGGTGGCGAATTTGTGCTGATTGAACAACGCCCAAGAATGCAGTCCGTTCCCGAAGTTTTAACACCCCAGCAGGGAGATGTACTCATTTTTACCACCAATTTTCGTCCCGTGAAAGGTACAAAGGGATATTACAGAACTAATATGCGGCATGGCGTTTCTAAAGTACGTTCGGGGATTAGACACACGCTGGGTATTATTTTTCATGATGCTAAATAAAATGGGAATGACTCCCTAAATACCAAAGATGAATACACAGCAACATATTGATTACCAGCGTATTGAACAAGCCATTCGATTCATTGAACAAAATTTTCATCGACAGCCTTCTCTGAAAGAAATTGCCGAAGCGGTCAATCTTTCATCCTTCCATTTTGATAGGATGTTTACCAGATGGGCGGGTACATCGCCACAAAGGTTTATGAGATTTCTCACTAA
>JALONS010000385.1 GCA_025454855.1 Arcicella sp. | reverse complement strand
TAATCGTTAAACCCGAGCATAAATAATGAAAATAAAAAATTGTATTTTATCAAGTTTAAGGTCTCATACTTTTGTCAACCTATGTTAGGACGAGACAATTATCAGTAAACAGTAAACAATCCTGAGGTTTGACATCAGGAGAGAAATATGTACTAACTGTTTACTGATAACTGACAATTTTGCCCACTGATAACTGTTTACTGCTAACTGATAACTGTTTACTGTTAATTGCTAACTGACAATTTTGCCCACTGATAACTGTTTACCGTTAATTGCTAACTGACAATTTTGCTCACTGATAACTGTTTACTGTTAATTGATAACTGCTCACTGATTCCTCATTTCTTCTCTGCCCTGCTGATAGCCCAAAAATATTAGTCGTTGAATATCTTCTTCATCGAAACTCTGAATATCAATGTTGAGTGGCTTTTGCGGGCGGATAATTTTTAGCTTGATTCTTTTCTGACCTTTCAAAACTCCATACTCCCCCTCAGAACCATCCATTGGTAAACATTCATTTCTGAATTCTGCCCAATCTAAATCCGCATTGAGGCACTCATTCACAGCAATATCCATTACTCTATCCACCAACGCCAGAAGATTACCGTAAGGGAAATACCCTCCGTCAATGTTTCGGGTATGGCACGCAATGCAAATGATTTCAGTAGCACCATCAGCAATCGCTTTTTTGATAGGGGCTACGTCTCGCATTCCACCGTCTAAAAAAGCCATTTTTTTCAATCCTCCGATATTCACGACGGGCATCAAAATAGGAATAGCCGAAGATGCCATCACGTAGTCCAAGAAATGGTCGTAAGAAGGGTCTGCATATACAATACTACCGTTGATAATATCTACTGCCCCTACTTTCAACGAGATTGGACTGGCATTTAAGTTTCTGATATGAATATTATCATGAAGAATATCCCGCAGGGGTGTGGTATCCAATAAACCCTCAAAATTTCTTCGGATGGCACTCATGCCTAAATCATAAGTACCACGCCTCAAAGCCAGACTTTCGGGAGTATTGATGTTATTGACCCAAAAATTACAGAGGTCAATGGCGGCTTGGGAATAATCAATATTCCCGTTATTCTCTAAAACCTGTCTGCCAAAATCATTAATGATGTAAGAAGCATTCATACTTCCCGCAGATATGCCATAGATAGCGTCAGGACGGAATCCTGATTCAAAAACCGCTCTAACCACCCCCGTTTGGTATGCTCCTTTGACAGACCCACCTGCCAATACTAAAATTTTACTCATAATGTTGATTCCAAGTACAAAGTGGCAAAAGATTATTATTTAATATTCAGTCCCCCAAATATCGAACTAAAAAAATAAAAATAAGTTAATAAATATAGATAATGTACAAGTTTTTATAGAATATCGTAATTTGCGACTCAGTTAAATAGACATTGATGTTTGGATACAATGAAGTTGTAAAATGCCTAATTAACTTTTAGCGGCAGACCGCTCATAATTAAAATATAATGAGTTTATCAATCAATGAAATACAGGCTCCAATAGCCGAAGAGATGAAAGCCTTTGAGGGAAAGTTTAGGCAGTCGATGAAAACGAAGGTAATGTTGTTGGACACTATTATGAATTACATTGTTCAACGAAAAGGTAAGCAAATAAGACCTATGTTTGTATTCTTGACGGCGGGGCTTTGTGGAGAAATAACGGAAAAGACATATCGAGGAGCAGCTTTAATTGAATTGTTACACACTGCCACTCTGGTACACGACGACGTGGTAGATGATTCTAATTATCGCCGAGGTTTTTTTTCAATTAATGCCCTTTGGAAAAATAAAGTAGCCGTTTTGGTGGGGGATTATTTATTATCAAAAGCCCTACTGCTCTCTATCAATAACGATGATTTTGAACTACTAAAAATTGGCTCAACGGCAATTTTGGAAATGGCGGAAGGTGAGTTGATGCAGACCGAGAAAGCCCGTAAATTAGATATTACCGAAGAGATTTATTTTGAAATTATCCGTAGAAAAACCGCTACCCTCATTGCTGCTTGCTGTGCTATGGGCGTGAGTTCAGTGGGGGCAGATACGGAAATTGTTGAAAAAGCACGTTTATTTGGCGAAAAAGTGGGGATTGCTTTCCAAATAAAAGACGACTTATTTGATTATGGAGACGCTGAGATTGGCAAACCTTTGGGAATAGACATTAAAGAGAAAAAGATGACGCTCCCGTTGATTTACGCATTGAATCAAGCGGATTGGAATACGAAAAGACGCATTATCAATACGATAAAAAATGAATCTGAAAATCCTAAAAAAGTAGCTGAAGTAATTGATTTTGTAAAAAAATCGGGAGGAATTGAATACGCTACCAAAGTAATGGGGCGAATTGTTTCAGAAGCTCAAGAGATACTTCATACCTTTCCAGAAACTACTTTTCGTAAATCATTGGCAGGTTTGGTACAATTTACCATAGAACGCAGTAAATAGTGATGAATACTATTTTTACGGACATACAATTAACAACTTTTACCCTCCGAAAACGCATTCGTGTGAGACCAATCGAAGGACAAAATGTACCCACTCTGTACGTGAGTTGTTCTCGTTTGCTTCGTTCTCAACTTCCTTTGGGTACTATTTTCAAAGCTGATGTAAAACTTATCCAATCGGGCAACAAAAAACCTTACCTAATTGCCTTGAAAAGAGATTATAAACAGTTACGACTTTTCTGATAAATATTTACTGGTCAAAAAACATTATTCTGTCGGATGAACCCCTCCCAACCCTCCCCGATGGGGAGGACTTTTTAAGTCCCTTTCCCTATCGGGGAAAGGGATTTAGGGATAGGGGTTTAACGGACAAATTATTATTTTTTGACCACTACTTACATGGAAATAAGTTCTGAGAATTATTCATATTCAAAAAGACCTCGTTGATAGTCAACGAGGTCTTTTTGAATGTTTGCATCAATGAAACAACTTTACTTTACACCACAGTATTTCTCAAAATCCCAATTCCTTCTATTTCAAGTTCAACTACATCACCAGGTTGGAGTGGGCGATGAACGGTAAACATATTTTCAATCAAAGACCCCCAACCAACAGTACCAGAACCAAGAATATCACCAGGCATCACGCTTACGTTATTTTCGGAAGCACGCTCTATCATTTGCTCGAAAGTAAAATAAACAGTATTGTAGTTCCCTTCACAAATGGTTGTTCCGTTGATTCGTGAAGTCATTTTTACGTTAAATCTATCTAACTGAATAACTGGAACGCCTGTTGGCTCCACAAAAACCGAAGCATCAAAGGGTTGGCGGTATTGTTCCATTTCATCGGCGGTAACGATACAAGGACCGATAGCATTGGCGAAATCCTTACCTTTATGTGGTCCGAGGGGAGCTTCCATCTCTACTTTTTGAATAGCACGGGCAGTCCAATCGTTGAAAACAGTATAACCAAAAATATAAGGTCGAGCCTCCGAAGCCTTGATGTCTTTTCCTTTCTTGCCAATGATACAAGCTATTTCTAACTCAATATCTAATTTAGATTCAGCATCAGGGCGTTTTATCTCATCTCCATGCCCATAAATCGCTTGATGATTAGTAAAGTAAAAAATGGGCATTTTATACCA
>JALONS010000106.1 GCA_025454855.1 Arcicella sp. | reverse complement strand
AAACCTCTCACAGATATACGTGCCTCGCTACCCAAACCACCACTTTGGCGTATTTGGATACCAGCTTGCCGAGCCAAAACCTCATTGAGGTTTCCCGCCCGATTTTCAATCTGTTTGGCAGTGATGATAGTAACAGGATTTACGTTGAGCTTAATATCTCGCACATCGGCTTGTTCTTGTGTGAGACCCTTCACAACCACTTCATTTAATTCGCTGGTTTTTTCTACTAACTGAATGGTTTTGAAGGAGTTGTCATCTGCCAAAATTTCGACTTTCTGTTTCTCGTAACCGATAAAAGAGAAAATCAAAGTAGCTTTTGGGGAAGGTTTTTCCAGACGAAACAAGCCATTTTCATCGGTGAATGTTCCTTTTTGTTTATTTTTTTCAAAAGAAACACTGACACCCACTAAAGGCTGGGCATTTTTGGCATCTAAAACTTTACCGTTTATGAAATCTTTTTGGGCAAAAACAGGATAAACGAAAAAGAAAAGGAGGAAGAAGAAAGCTATTTTCATACTATATGCAATATTGTTGCAATATACGACATTGTTGCAATATTGTTGCAACAATGTCGCAATATTAATTTAGAACTGTTATAAATAATTGCACATTACATTGAATATAAACACAGATAAATACTAATCTAATAAGCTAAAAAAAGAACGGAATGAACTGTGATACTAAAAGATGGATTTAATACTTTTAAGTCGGGGTTGAAAGATGTAATTATTGCTTTTAATTCTCCTGAATCCCGCTCAGAAACCAAATCCGCTTTGTTCAAAATGATGACATCGGCAAATTCCACTTGGTCAGTCAAAAAATTGATAATCGTCCTGACATCACTGGTATTATTGTTTAATTCACGAGTCCAAACGGTATCAATTGAGCTAAAATCTTTGGCAACTAACTAAGCATCAATATTTACCTCGCTCATATCGTTCACAATTACTACCACTTTCAGCCCTTCTTTTCTGTGCAAAACATGATTGAGTAAAGTTGTTTTTCCAGCACCCAAGAATCCACTCAGGACGGTAATGGGGAGTTTTCTATTTGACATTTTTTACAATAATTGATGTTAATAATGTGGGTAATAATTAAGCCTATTGAAGCACCATAACCTAATAAATCAAGGTATTTAAAGTCATCTTCAAATAAAACTGAGATAGCAAATAGTGTGAAGAATAACCAAAAAGATGTATTTATCTTCCAAGAATCATTATGTTTTGTTGTTGAAAAAACTGCTATGAAACACAGCAAAACAAATGAGTATTCAAAGTAAATATTCTCTAAATTCAAGCTCTCCAGTAATTTTTGGGCAAATGCATTTTGAACATAGAATAAGAACGGAATTGCCAGACAGTGAATTAAACACAGCCCCGACCCCGCTATTCCTAAGTAATCATAAAAATATTTCTTCATGTATGTATTTTTTGCAACATAGTTGCAAATATATTGATTTTTGTTAATGCAACAATGTTGCGTAAAAGAAAAAGTATTAACTTTGAAAGAAAATATGACACTAAAAACAATCATTTTTCTGTTTATTCTCGGAACTGCGTCATTACAAGAACAACTTCCACAAGTGATTTCTTGGAAAGATTTAAAAGATGTTCGATTTAGGAAAAAGTTGAATCCCGAAGTTGGAATGGTGTTCTTATATCCCGAATTTGGATTAAAAGTGAAGACTTTGAGCGGTAAAGAATTAATCATCAAAGGCTATACCATTCCCATCAACACAGAGGGGACTTATGTAATTTCTCAATACCCCATGTCGCAATGCTTTTTTTGTGGCGGGGCAGGTCCAGAAAGTATGATTGAACTGCGGTTAAAGAAAAATAAACGCTTTAAAACGGATGAAATTCATACATTCAAAGGAAAATTAAGGTTGAATCCAGATAATATTGAAGAACTGAATTATGTATTTGAGGAAGCGGAGTTGGTGGATTAATAAGAATTAAATACGTGCCAAAGTCAATCAAAATAGTGGGGTTTTAAGCCTCACTATCTTGAAGTGACCCAATCTGCACAGATATTCTTATTGTTTAATAGCTAAACTTCGGGTAGTTTTTCTTAAAATCTTCCAATGTAATTCTATTATCCTGGAACGTTCTTTTTAAGTAAAAATCTTTCACCTTCCCGTTATATTGCTGCACGTATCTCAAATAATTTAAGTAATCGTTTAAGTTGGTTTTTGAATAATTACAAAACATTTTTTGCAATAACATCGAAGGATTCATGTAGGCTGAAACGTTTAAAAAGCCGCTTTTGCTCTCCATGTTTTCAATCATTTCTTTGAAAGATTGGTCACCTTCCTTGTCGTTCAATTGTCCTTGGGCAAAGTAGGCTTTATCGAAAGAAAGTTCATCGTGCTTCAAGGGGTTAAGCGGTTTATATTGTGGATAATGGGCGTAAAAAACTGCTAAAATTTTATTATGTTCCCGTTCATCATCACTGATTTGAATTCTACGAATATTATTGGTCAGTTTTTCGGTTTCAACGGGATATTTGTTAATCATAATTTGATTGATAACCGAGGGCATCAGTACCGTGAAGAACAGCCAACAAACCAACAGAATACTAATATTTGTCGTGGAAGATTTCCCCAAAAGATTTATCCCCAAAGACAAGCCCAACCAGAAATAGGTGTATAAAGCACTCATTACAAAGAGGATGAAAACACTTGAAAATTCAACCCCTTTTGGTAAAAAAATAATCGTAGCAATGAGAAACATAATTGCTAAAATGATGGTAATAATAGTGACGTATATAAGATAACGTTTGCCATAAAACCCAACTTTATTAGGTACTGATATTTCAATGATAGATGAAATATTTGATTCCTTATCGAAAGCCACTAAGTTGAAAGTTAGGGCAATTAAAAATAAAGGAATTAAGAAGATTATGATGTATAAAAAATCAATATTCCCCGTCAGTAAAGTTAGAGGATTCGCAATTTCATTTTTCAATAATCTCATGTATAAACTGATGGGCAAAAGCTCCTGATAATAGGGATAAATATCTCGGTTGCCAATGCTCAAAATACTTAACACTGACGGTTGCCAATACACATTTATCCTTGAACTAAACATGGCAGAACTGGCTTCGGTGGCTTGATAAAATTGCATTTTACCCTCCTGCGTTATGGTATCAGCCGTAAAATTTTTCAAACTTTCCTGATAGGTTTTTAAGTCATTTTCTTTGATGGATTCAATTGTTTCAACTTGTTTTTGATAATAACTACGCCCATTTTGTAGCCCGTAGAGTGTTCCAAGCAACAAACAGCCTAATAATACCCAAAAGGTTTTACTACTTTTCAAGAAGATTAATTCGTATTGGAAAAGACTTTTCATTTGATTTTCGTGATAAAAAGTTGAATAAAAAACAACAATCCTAACAGTAGAATAATATCTATCATACAAGATTGTAGCGATTGAAAAAGCCTTAAACCTTGGTATGAAAAATCTTTAATCTGGTTAAATTCCTTTTGGTGAATTTTATAGGTTTTAAATTCCCCCTCTTTTGATTTTAACATCATATTTTCATTCAATTTTTGAACAAAATAGTTACGATAAACTTCCGCTTTTTCTCTAAAATCAAATTCATTTTCAAGGTTATTATTACACAAACTCATGCTAATATTTCGTATCAATAAAAACGGATTTATGACTCCCAAATAAGTACTTACGGCTCGCTGTTGAAATATTTTGTGTTGCAATTTTTTAAAGTGAATTTCATAGACGGTTGAGCTATATCCCTCCCCTTTCATCAGCAAAACGCCATCAATATTTATGGGTAACTTATTAGTCGAATCAACCTTATATTTTTTTAGTAATGAATCAATCACAATCTCTTCTCTTTTTCCCCTCGAATGTCCATCAATTCCATTATCAATATCTTTTTTTATGGCAGATTTGAAAGCAATATTTGAGGGTAAAGGGTAAAAATCATTGGCAAAATTGGAGGCTAAACGGGGTAAAAGGAAAAACAGAAATATCCAAGCCGAACAGCTCATAATGAAGGCTGATTTGAATGAATGGGCATTTAAGGAAATAATTAACGTCAAATTAATGAGGCAAAAGTAAAATAATAAATACATCAGAAACAATAATAAAATCGCTCCGATTTGTTGGCTATTCCAATCAATACCCGACAAGAGGGAAATGAAAAATGTTCCTGCAAAAATTAAGAATATAATGCCTAAAATCATACTGAATATAGCAAGTGATTTAGCATAAAAAAGGACACTACCACTAACTGAATTGGTGGTTATAAAACTATAAATCCCGTGCTGTTTTTCTTTACTAAACATCCCCGAAGCAATGGCTAAAATGAGTAAAGGAATGGCAAATTGGAGAAGGAAACTCAAATTAAACTCTCCCATTCTTAGATAAATAGACGAATTTTGGGCGGGACTTCCTACAAAATCATTTTGACGGTGAGCCTCCAAATAAGTGAAAGAACCCGAAAAATTACGAATCCCTTTATCGAACAAACTCAACGGATTGGCAGGTTTGAAGGCAAATGTACCGTAATGTGCCGCCATGTGAGGATTTTTGGGCGGTTGTTCCAACCACATTCTACGGTGTTTTTCTTGAAAATAAGACCTCGTAGCATTCTCGAATTTGTATTCGTTTATACTAATCCACAGTGCAATTATCCCTAACAAAAGTATCGTAATGGATAGCCATTTTAACACTTTATTTTGTGATAGTAGCTTTAATTCGTTCTTGATAAGGATGGATAAAACCGCCATGTTGAAGTTAGTGTTTACGAAGTGCTTTTATATTGTCTTTGCTATATTGAATCGGGTAAATCTGAAACCATTTCATAACGGTTTCTTCGCCAAAAGCATCATAACAATGCTCCATTGTTACTTGCAGACTTTCTAAATAGTCTTTCTGTGCTTCTTCTGGATTTTCGATTGCTTTTAACTTTATTCGCTCTTTTTCGGCTTTCTTATTGGGAGAGTGATGCAAATATTCTCCAAAAAAATGATTTCCGAAGGCAGTATATTCCCTTGTGAAACAAATGAAATTGTGCCACATTTCGTCTAAAATCAAAATATCATCCAACATCACTACACCAGGCTTTCCACCGATGTACAAAAACTTTTTGGTTTCTTGAAAAATATCTTCGGCTTCCTCCCAAGTAACATCATAAGCATCCACAAATCTACTAATAATATTTTCGTTTTTGTAAGCCATAATACTCTCTAAATCAACCGTTTTTATTATGTTAATTTCTTTATTTTCCATGGCAATTGAGTTAAAACGGACAAGCTAATTTTCGTAGCCTGCCCGTGAAAGATTAATTACAAACCTACTTTGCAATGTCCTTTGCAACAGGGTACAGTACCCACCATACCTTTCATTTCGGCAACTTTAACTTTCATCATTGCAGAAATGAACTCTTCTTTTGAAACTTGCACATTTTTCATAATATTTACATAATTAAATTGTTTTTGCCTACTCTAATGATGGTTTTTCGGCTTCTCCCAATTGCTGTACAGACAATATTTTCAATGAGTTATTACTCATTTTGTTCTTGATAAATCTCGGATTAAGTATCGCTTCAAATGGCGTTTGCTCTGATTTTCAAAGGCTTTTCTACCATGCAAATATTTGGTATTATCTAAAATAAAAAAGTCATCGGTTTCTAATTTGATGTCTGTGGTTTTTGCTAATTGCAAGGCTGTTTTGAAGGCTAAAATGGCTAATTGTTGATTGGTTGTGTAACCCTGCAACAACAAAGAGGGACTGTAAAAGAAATTTCCGTCTTTAAAAAATGGATAGGTTTCGTCTCCACCTTCAAAATTGAGTTTTAATTGAATTTCCTTCAAACAATCTTGATGTTTTTCAGAGAGGGAATTAAACACCGACTCAATCGGTAAAATCATGGTTTCGCCCCCTATTTCAGCACTTTGCAAACAATGCCATAAAATGTAATGTGCCGTTGGTTGGTCAGTATGCATGAACATTTCGAGGGAAGAATTTAGTAACCTCCCATTATCCTTTTCTACAATATCAGTCAGGTAAAGTGTTTCGCCCAAGCCAATTACTACATTATCCACTAAGGCTTGATTCCCTTTTTTGACGTGGCAATATCCTTGATTTGCCACAGTCTCTTTCATTGTTTCAATGTCCATAACTGGCTCGGGGTTAGCGGTTTTTCAACCATAAATCCTGTTTTAAATCGAGTAACACCATAAATTATAGTAGTATAAATAGCCACTTCCAATAAAATAGCCCAATAAACGGCATTTGTTACCACGAATTGGTTGAACAAAAACATCAAAGGTAAAAGCAACAGCACTTCCCTTGATGCTACCAATATCGTAGCCATTTTGTGATTCCCTGATGATTGCAAAAGCACAAACGAAAGGGAGGCAATTGGGTAAAAAATAATCAGTAAAATGGCAATTCTGAACGCTTCCAAAGATGCTGTCTTCATGATATTTTCTTTGAAAAAAGCGGATAAGATATTTTCTGTGAATATCATTCCCAAACCGCAAAACACAATTGCTATCAGTATTCCATAGTTTCTTACGACTTGGATTGATTCAATACATCGTTCTTTTAAGTTTGCTCCTAAATTAGCAATATACAAAGGTTGAAAACTTTGCATAAGAGCCTGAGTTGGAATAACCAATAATGCCAAAATCCGACTAATTACACCATACAGAGCCAAGTCATTATTGCCCTGCAAATTGATAAATTTGAGGATAATTGCCTGCCTGAAAATATTAGAAAATTGAAAGAGAAATGCAGAAAATCCAATGGATAAAATCTGATTAATTATTCCAAAATCTACCTTAAGTTCTATAACTCTATGGTATATACGCAGTATTGAAAATAGATTCAAGATAGCATATAAAAACATAGAAATTAAGATTGCCGTTGCACACCCAGCCATTCCTAATATTGGGATGAGTACCAATGATAACACAACATTCGTCAGAATCGAAGCTAATAAAAATAGGCTCATATTACGAAACTGTCCGAAACTACGCATCAATGCCCCGTAGCTCATGGACAATATAACGATGATAGACCCTGCCGAAAACACTTGATAAAATGAATGTGCAAAAGCAATTTCCATTTCATCCGAAGATAATTGATGTAAAATCCAATCCCCTGAAAACAAATACAATCCAAACACCAAAATTGATAATGCAAAAGCCACCAAGTGCTGATTGAAAAAGATAATTCTAATACTGTACTCATCAATTTTCCCAATTGATTTACTAACCAAAATCGAAGCACCCGAAGCCACTAAACTTCCTAACGAAGTCTGAAAAATTAATAAAGGTGTCAGCAAAGTGAGACCACCCAAGGCTTTTTGTCCAATCATTCTCGATACAATGATACCATCCAGAAAGGAGTCAATAACCAGCAAAATAAGCCCTCCCAATGCTGGAACGGCATTGTTCAGGATACATTTTGTGATATTTTCTTTTAAAAAGTCTTGATTCATGGCTTCAATCGTTCATATAATCCATGTATTTTTTTTCTAAACCTGCAAAAGTTATTTGTTTAGCATCCACAATTTCGAGTAGATTCCCTTCTCGCATGATTCCAATATTATCGGCATCATTGATGGTTCTGAACAAATCGTGAGAAGTCATCAAAATTGTCATACCATTATCTTTCAAGGCTTTAATCAACCCTGAAAACTCGGCAATACTTTTGGGGTCGAGTCCAGACGTTGGTTCATCCAAAAATAAGACTTTGGCTTTTTTAGCCAAGGCAAAAGCAATCCCTACTTTTTGCTTCATGCCTTTCGAGTAGTTTTCCAATTTCTTTTGAAAAAATTTCTGGTCCAGACCTACTTGCGATAGATAAGATTTCAATTCATCTTCTGAATAGGTTAAGCCAGAGATATTACAAAAAAAATCCAAATTCTGAATACCCGATAAATGCCCGTAAAGCATCAAGTTTTCGGGTACATAAGCAATATCTGGTTTAATCTGGTTGAAGCATTCAGAGACATTCACCCCCGCAATCGTTGCTGTGCCAGAGGTAGGGGTTATCTGATTAGTCAGAATTTTGATAGTAGTTGATTTTCCCGCTCCGTTTGCTCCAATCAAACAAAACACTTGTCCTTTTGGCACCGAAAACGAAACATCATTCAGTCCTCGATACCCTTTGAACTCTTTTGTAATGTGCTGAACATCAATCATTTTGCTTGATTTTAGTTAAATTTTGTAAATCCATTACACGCACCCGAACTAAAATCAAATTCTTTTTT
The DNA here is from genome assembly GCA_025454855.1 of Arcicella sp. Classification (GTDB taxonomy): domain Bacteria; phylum Bacteroidota; class Bacteroidia; order Cytophagales; family Spirosomataceae; genus Arcicella. Next base: position 4,891 of record JALONS010000106.1, on the reverse strand, counting down.
AACGGTTGCATTGGCAATATTTAAAGAAAAAACCGAATTGCTTTTTCCAGTGGCTACACCAAAGTACGCAGTATTATTATCCCATTTACTGATGAAAGCATTTGCCGCAAAAACCTTGGGTATGGTCGTAGAAAGTTCTCCTTGGGAAGTCTTTGCTGTCAAATCAATTCTGTAATACTTATAACTGGGTTGGTCTGCATCAAAAGGATAAGAATCGGGGTCTTCACTTCGGCAAGTTAGGGCTTTACCATTTCCGTAATACAGCAATCCCGTACAATCTTTACCCGTTGCTTTTGTTAGGTCTAAAAAGTAACTGGTATCGAAGGTAGTTTGCCCATTTCTGATTCGGACTACACCACTCGGCACTTTTGCCCCATTGCCCGTTCCGTGAACATAAATATCGTTATTTTCATCAATCACGAGTGAGTTTCCTGAGAAACCAGAAGCACTTCCAGCATTCCAAATCATTCCACAACGTCCATCCGCAATCACCTTTTCTACCAAGCCAGAGGTTTTGTTAATAACTGCCACATAAACGGAATCCGCTAAATTTGAAAATCCTTTTTGGTAGTTACAACCCATGAATAAATAATTATCACGGTGGGTTAAGCCCAAGTAAAACACCTGAGTAGCATTTGATTTCTGGACGGGTTTCAAATCAATCGTACTCGTAATTTGCATCGTTGAAGGATTAAATCGGACTAATTTTGGCACCCCCCCAAAACCATTACTGGCGGCGTAGGCTTCGGTTTCACTCACGAAATCAACCGCCCCAAAGGTTTTCAATCCTTGCACAATGAAAGAAGAAACTTCAACGGGTTTTCCTGCGGCATCAAACGAGTATTTTCTCAACGTGGCGGGAGCTCCAAAAGTAGTGATATAACAAAATTTCCCGTATTTATACATAATTCCAGAACTGGCTAATTCCTTTGCCGTACTCGTTCCGACACTGCCCGTTGGAAAATCCTTTGACCCCATGAAATAAGTGGTTTCATCGGGGAAAGTTCCCCCCGTAACCATCATAGCGTAATTGATTCCATTTACGGATAAATCAGGTTCTTTTTCTTCTGTCTTACAAGCAAAACTGAATGAAACCAAGGTGAAAATTATCAAATAATTGAATTTTGTAAGCGTGTTTTTCATTTTTTTATGGGTTTAAATTCTTTTAGGAGATATATAAAAACGCATTTTTAGATGGTAGTTTCTCGGCGGTAATTGTACTTTAAAATTGTCATAAAGAAGATTATCAAAAATATTATTTACTCCGAAAGAAAAAGAAATATTGCTCTTGTAGTGCGTAAACGAGGTTTCAAGGTTATTCACAAATTGGGTAGGAATAGAGTTTTTCAAACTTTTATCGCCATCAACCTCCCAATAGAGATAATAATCATGGACGTAATTGCAATTCCAATAAACTTGAAAATGCCCTGTCTTATGGAATAAACTATCTTTTTGAAACGTAATACCACCATTAGCGAATAAATAAGGAACATTGGGTAAACGAGCATTAAAATACCGCTCATTATTGATTCCTGCGTTGTCAATATTTGACCGATTTCTCAAATCTTGGACAGTTATGTTTCCTTCCAGTGTGATAGATTTATGAGGTTTTAGTCTAATATTGGCTTCCGCCCCTTGCGAAATGGCATTTAGTAAATTTTGATATTGGGCGTAAAATTGGGAAGTTCGTAAATAAATAATCTGACTAATATTTCTGTAAAAAAGCGATGCTTCAATATCAACAAATTTAGAATGATAGACTAAATTAAAATTGTAATTATCTGATAATTCAGGGATTAAAGTTGGGTTGGGTCTTATCAGCATTAAATCGCCAAAAGCCTCCGTTTCATCGGGTAGTCTTGTGGCTTTTTCATAAGATGCTTTCACAAATAAATCCTGATTGATAAAGAATGTAAAAGCCGTGTTATAGCCTAAATTTTCAATCCTTTGCTCAATCGGAAAATAATTGATGTCCACCAACTTATTCCCGCTAAATCTTGAATAAAAGTATTTGATAGAGGAAATGTTAATTAATCGCTCGTTAAAAAACTTTGTTTCAGTACTTAAACCCGTAATGTTTTTGACCATTTTTTGCGGATTATTGTAAAAATCAAATCCGTAAAATTTAAAGGCAAATGGGTCGTTTCCAGTTCTATAAAATTGTTGGTAACTATTGGAGAATGACAACTCAAAATCTTTATTTGCAGTCCAGTTAATGGATTGTTGTGTATTGAGTACATCCGTTTTCGTTTTTAGCAAGTTGCCAGAAGTTGAGATTTCACCACCCGAAAACCGCTTATCAACCACCAGACCCTCCCAATTATACACATTTAAAGTAGTGTCCGTGAAAGCACTTTTCACATTTGAATAAGAGAGATAAGTATTCACATGGATATTCTTGAACAAATCCCGTTTAGTATATCTCAACAGTCCACCGTATAAATTTTCTCCGTATTTTGCCTGTCCATAAGGCTGCCGCATAATGACATTATTCTGAATTTCATCTTGCGTTTCTGCCATCTGAGCCATGATTGAAAACTGGTCTGCCCAAGGCTTATTCACCCACCCCGTTGATAATTTGGTGTTATAAAACTGATACCGATTGTGAAAACGTCTTACATTTTTAATCACAGGTGAACCAAATTCATCGGGTACTTCTGCCAAAACGGGGTAATTATTTCTGGCATAATTGTAAGTAGAGCTTATTTCAACATATTGATTATTAGTAATATACTTCCTGACATTCAAATTGTTTTTCGTAGTTTGGAAAGAACTAATGGAAGTAGATACATCTAAATAATCTTTCATATCATTCCGAGAAACAATATTGACCGCCCCACCCAAAGCATCGCTTCCCAACCGAATCGGAATCACTCCTTTGTAAATCTCAAATCTACTGGTTTGCTCCAAGGGAACAATGTTGATACTCTGCGTTTCACCCAAGGCACTCAACGGCACACCGTCTAAGAAAAACTTAATTTGTTTACCACTGATGCCGTTGATATAAAAATCTGTTCTCGCTCCGTAGCCCCCATTTGTGCGAATTTTTATTCCACTGGTTCGCCTCAAAACATCCAAAACACCTTGATTTGTCTTATAAAACTGTGTTGTATTCACTACCGTCATATTTTCAGGTAGTCTTAACAATTCACGCTCAAGGGTAGGTGCAATCACCGTTACGCCCACAAGTGTTTTTGAAGTTTCCTTCAATACTAAATCTAATACAACACTTCTCGAATTGACTGAAATGCTTTTTTCAATCGTGAAATATCCTAAAGCCTTAATTTCAATCTTGTGTTGCCCCAAGCTAATTTTTGACAAAATGAAACTCCCAGAAGAATCGGTTAAACAAGCAATGCCCGAACCAACAATCTGAACACTTGCATTTGCAATGATTTGCCCTTTTTCATCCGTAACTTTTCCTCTTATTATTCCAGTTTGAGCATTTAGAGCCAATGGGAAAATGATGAAAAAAATTACTTTCAAATATGTAGGCATCACAGACTTATTTATGCAACAATGATGCAAATATAATTGTTATATCTTAATATGCAACATTGTTGCATAAATAAATTTCAAAGCATGGTCTATTAAGCCAAAATCGACATTTCTATCATTTTAGTCAACACACACGATGCCTGTGGAAGAAATAAAAAAACTTTTAGTATGTTACTACTTCAAAAAAATCTGATTCTGAAAATCTCCCTTTTCGGGCGTTTTGATTTTGATAAATGGGTGTTGTGTAGCCACATGACAAGCATTGCACGAATTAGTCAATTGTGTAAATCCTTCTTGAAATTCAATCAAAGATTTCTTTTCAACGGCTTTTTCCAAATTTTGAACTTGTTTTAAGGCTGTATTAGTAGTTAACTCCTTGATTTTCAATCCTTCATATTCTGGGTAATAGTGAATAATATCCTCCAAACTTTCTGTCAATTCGTGGGTATAAAACTCGGCTAAATCCCAATTTTGTTCATTTCCTGCGTAATAAAGTTTGGTATGATAAATCTGAGTGGATAGCATCATTTGTCCCAAATGTGGTATATAATGCGTTGATTCACTGTGAGTTGATGATTCTTTTTGAGTATCTGAACAACTCCAAATCATTAAGAAAATTAGGGCGGTAAAAGCGAAAAGGATAGTTTTTTTCATACGTTTTGATTGATTATAAAGATAAAAAACCTGTCTGAAAATTCAGACAGGTACAAAATAATATTATTTCAAATTCTGTTTTACTGAATACAACTCCTTATTATTCAGATACTTATTTAATAAATTTCGGATGGATGTTTGCCGATTTTGAGAATCTTTGATGTCTTTTTTGGCAAACTCTTCTACCAATTCATCGATTTCTTTCCAAAGCATTTTTCCGTCTGGGGTTTTGGTATTGATACTTAATCCCTTGTTTTGGGCTAAAATTTGCCCCCAAACCGTGCGGACATCCACCCAATAATCACGCTGTTTTGTCCACCAAGTTTTGGCTAATTCACATTTTGACTCCTCAATTTTCACGTAATCATTAATCCCTTTTTCTTGGGCTAACAATTTATCTCCCTGTGCATCACGAATGATTTTATCGTTATCTTGTTCATGCAAATAACCTTTTTCAGTAACGTGGATGCGGTTATTGCGTTTCAGAACCTGATAATCTGAGCGTTTGGTGTATTCACGTCTCGGCAGTGGAGCATCCGTAATATTTGCCCAAATATGCTTACCGTCTTTGTGCGTCCACGAAGCTGTACCTTCGTATCGGGGCATATCATTTACCTCAAAAACCTTTTGCGTCCATTGTCCTTTTACTTGGTCTTTTGGTAAAACTAAGGGCTTCCATTCCGTACCTTTATGATACGCCAAAAGGTCAGTATTTTGATATACCCAATCTTCTCGCCAG
>JALONS010000384.1 GCA_025454855.1 Arcicella sp. | reverse complement strand
GACGCTCGTTTGATTCGTATTGAATACAATGGCGGAAACCGTAAACCACAAATTCAGGTGGCAGCCAACCAAATGGGCGGGGCAATTCCATTCAACCTAAAACTAACGGCAAAAGGTACAACCGATGCCGATGGTGATGCCTTGAAATATACTTGGAAAATTACTTCTAAAAATGGTTTTGTAAAGGTACTTCCTACGCAAGATGCGAACCTGACGCTTACAAAAACAGGGGTTTATAAAGCAACACTTACAGTTGATGATGGTAAAGGTGGCATCAATAGCCAGTCAATGGAAATTACGGCAGGAAACGAACCACCAATATTGAGTCTCGATATGCCAAAGGCAAATAAGAGTTTTTATATCGCCAATAAGTCATTCGATTACGAAATCAAGGTAAAAGATAAAGAGGACGGTGATTTGAATAATGGTATTTCAGCCGAAAATGTAGCCGTAAATATTGATTATTTAGCCGAAGGTTTCGACAAAAACATGATTGCGATGGGTCACCGTTCGGCTGATGCCAGTGCAGCGTATGCCACAGGCAAAAAATTGATTGAAGGAAGTGATTGTATGGCTTGTCATAAAAAAGAGTCGAAATCTATCGGACCATCTTACCGTGATGTTGCTACAAAATACAAAAGTGATAATAAAGCATTGGAGACGCTCACGAAAAAGGTAATTGCGGGTGGAAGTGGCGTTTGGGGCGAAACTGCGATGGCTGCTCACCCACAGATTTCTACGGCTGATGCTTCGGAAATGGTCAAATATATTTTGAATATTGCCAACGAAAAACCAAAATCTTCGTTGCCAGTAAAAGGCTCGTTCACTACCAAAGCACCCGCTTCGGATAAAAACAAAGGGGTGTATATCGTGCGTGCGGCATACGAAGACCAAGGGGCAAACGGCTTACCTGCCTTGAAATCAGAACAGAGTTTTGTATTGAGAAACTCTAAATTAGACCCGCACGCATTTGATGTCTATGAAGACATTAATAAAATGGCTTTTGGAGGAAACAATTTAGCCATTCCATCAAAATCAGGTTCTTACATGACTCTAAAACAAGTTGATTTAACGGGTGTGTCAGAAATCCAAGTGGCGGCTACTGCTCCAAAACCACAGCTAAATGCCGCAGGTGGAACAATTGAAGCACGTTTGGGTAGTCCTAAAGGAGCATTGCTCGGAAGGTCTGCTTTCTTGGAGGCTACTGATAAAATGGACTTTACGCCAAAAAGCGTTTCTGTACCTATCACTTTACCCAATAATCTTAATGGAAGTTTACAAGATGTCTGTCTTGTTTATTCAAATCCAAAAGCCGAAGGTTCATTAATGGTAGTAATGGGTATTGAATTCAAAATGGCTTATGAGAATTCTTTGAAAGAATCACCTAAAGTAGAAAACTCCGCAGGCAATGATTTCTTTGTGGGAAAATGGGCAACCAAATTTATTGGTACTCCAGGGGGCGATGTCACAATGGATTTAATCATCGAACGCAATGGTGGTGTCCTTTCAGGAAAAATGGTTTCTGAAAAAATGGGAAGTCAGGCGTTAGATAAAGTAGAAGAAGTTGATACCGAAAACATCAAAGTATTTTTCTCTGCTAATGGTATGAACATCAGTATTTCTCTACAAAAAGAAGATGCTGAAAACTTCAAAGGTAAATTGATGGGAATGTTTGACGTGAAAGGCACTAAAGTAAAATGATTTGCCACGGCAGTTTATCAACAATCATTCGTTTTCATTTCCAAAAGAGTTACCATTTTTGAACATTTTGCATTGTAAATGGTACAAAAGAATCAAAAACGACTAATTTCGGTTTTTAACGAAAAATGATTGGATTTTGCCCAAATCCGAAATACGACAAGATGATAGATATTCAAAAAGTAGTAGCCATTGATGTACATACGCACGCCGAGGTATCGTGTTGTCAGCCACACGACGACTATCGGTCGGAGTTTGATGAGGCTTTTGCTAAATATTTTAAATCAGACAAACGTCCTACCATCCAAGAAACGGCAGATTATTACCGTGAGCGTAACATGGCATTTGTGATGTTTACGATTGATTCTGAATTTGAAGTCGGTAAGAAAAGAATCCCCAATATTGAAGTGGCAGAAGGTGCTTTGAAAAACGATGATGTAATGATTGCCTTTGCCAGTATTGACCCCCACAAAGGACGAATGGGAGCCAGAGAAGCTCGTGACTTGATTGAAAATTATGGGGTAAAAGGATTCAAATTTCACCCGACGGTGCAAGGTTTTTATCCTCAGGATAAAATGGCATATCATCTTTACGAAGTCATTGCGGAATATCAATTACCCATGCTTTTTCATTCGGGACATTCAGGGTTTGGTTCGGGTGTACGTGGCGGTGGCGGGCTTCGCTTAGAGTATTCAAATCCTATCCATTTAGACGACGTAGCGATTGATTTCCCCGACTGCCCAATCATCATTGCCCATCCGAGTTGGCCCTGGCAAGATGAAGCCTTATCGGTAGCTATGCACAAACCCAACGTTTATATTGATTTGAGTGGTTGGTCGCCTAAATATTTTCCAAAACAACTGATTCAATACGCAAATACACTTTTGAAAAATCGGATGCTCTTCGGGACGGATTTTCCTTTAATCACCCCCGAAAGATGGATAAAAGACTTTGATGAAGCAGGTTTCAAAGACGAAGTAAAACCTTTGATTTTGAAAGAAAATGCCATCAAAATGTTAAAATTAAACTAAACAGTACAACTAAAACAACCCTTAAAACACACAGTTTATTGATACTCCGCAGGATGCTTTTGCCTTGCGGAGTTTTTTATTTTATCTTTACAATCATTCATAAAAATAATGACAGGGCAATGAAAATACTTTTGATAGAAGACGAGCCAAAAACCTTGCAATCGCTGAAGCAAGGTTTGGAAGAAAATGGGTTTGAAGTAGATATTGCCTACGATGGTATGATTGGCAAACACCTTGCCCGTAAAAATCAATACCAAATTATCGTTTCCGATATTATTATGCCAGGAATGAACGGTCTGCAACTCAGTAAAGAATTGCGAGCGGAAGGAATAACAACGCCCATTTTGATGCTTACCGCTTTGGGAAGTATCGAAGAAAAATTGATGGGTTTTGATGCTGGGGCGGATGACTACTTAGTAAAACCTTTTGATTTTCTCGAACTTTTAGCCCGCATAAAAGTATTAGCTAAACGTACCCAAGCACCGTCTAACTCTGCCAGTAATGTGCTAACATACAGCGATTTAGAAATGAACCTTGATGCTCACACCGTAACCCGAGGTGGTAGTAAAATAGACCTAACCGCTCGGGAATTTGCCCTGTTAGAATACCTCCTCAGAAATCACGGGAAGGTGATTTCCAAAGCTGATATTGCTGAAAAAGTATGGGATAGTCGTTTTGATATGGGGACGAACGTCATTGAGGTATTTATGACGATGCTCCGTAAAAAAGTAGATAAAAATTATGACACCAAACTGATTCATACGCAGTATGGAGTGGGATATGTTTTGAAAGTTGAACAGGTTGAACGCATTTAAAAATGCGAGTTATTTAGAAAATTAAGAACTTTGTCAGATGAACTGGCAAACTTTCTTTCAAGACGTCCCGGATTTTCGTAT
>JALONS010000383.1 GCA_025454855.1 Arcicella sp. | reverse complement strand
GAATTCAAATTAATCAAGGGTTTTAGACACGTAGTACAATCAGAAAGCGATGCAGAATTTATGCTTCGTCCAAAATTCAAAAATGGTATCACCGAATTAGGAGCATACGATTTAACCTACGATATTTTGGTTTATCATTATCAATTAGACCAAGCTATTCAATTAGCCAAACTATTCCCTGAACAAAAATTTGTCCTTGACCACATCGGTAAACCTGATATAAAGTCGGGGGAATACGCTGAATGGCAAACGAATATCAAGAAATTAGCACTTCATCAGAATGTCTGTTGTAAAGTTTCGGGAATGGTGACTGAAGGTGACTGGAGAGACTGGAAATCATCTGACTTCAAAGTTTATTTAGATACGGTGGTAAAGGCTTTCGGAACGGAGAGGCTCATGTATGGCTCTGATTTCCCAGTTTGTCTGGTAGCTGCTACCTACGAAGCACAATTAAGCATTATTAATGAGTATTTTTCCAGCTTTTCTGCCTTAGAGAGAAGAAAGATAATGGGAGATAATGCCGTTAAATTTTATAATCTTGCATAAATATCCTTTTTGTCATTTTGCAATCGTCAGTGGATTATTTATGAAAAATATAGATTTTCGTGTCAATTTCCTCTAAATAATTAAATTCAAACCATGAACTTAGGATTAAAAGAAAAAGTAATTATTGTTTCGGGCGGAGCCAAAGGCATTGGAGAAGGTATTTCTGGTGTATTAGCTACCGAAGGAGCTTACGTAGCCATTGTGGGTAGAAATGCAGAAGATAACCTAAAAGCCATTGAAAAAATTCAAGCGGCTGGAGGGCAAGCTTGGTCGTTCGTTGCAGAATTAAATGACCCAAATGAATGTGCCAAAGCCATCTACGAAGTGGGTGAAAAATTTGGCAGAATTGATGGTTTGGTCAATAATGCAGGGGTAAATGATGGAGTTGGTTTAGAAAATGGTACTTATGATGGTTTCGTGAAATCATTACACAGTAACTTAATTCATTATTACTTATTGGCTCATTATGCCTTGCCTTATTTAAAGGAATCAAAAGGTAGTATCGTTAATATTGGTTCAAAAGTAGCCGATACGGGTCAGGGAGGAACATCTGCGTACGCCGCAGCCAACGGTGGCAGAAACGCACTCACCCGTGAATGGGCAATTGAATTACTTAAATATGGTATCAGGGTAAATGCCGTCATCGTAGCAGAATGTTACACACCGTTATACGACCGCTGGATAAAAACTTTACCTAATCCAGAAGAAACACTTCAGAAAATTACGGATAAAATTCCGCTCGGAAAACGTATGACTACTTCCGAAGAAATTGCCAATATGGTTGCCTTTTTATTATCAAAAAGGTCAAGCCATACTACGGGACAAATTATTTACGTAGATGGCGGCTACACTCATTTGGATAGAGCTTTAATTTAAAATTACTGAGAACAACTTAATAACGACCTTGTGGAAATTCTACAAGGTTTTTTTGTGACTATACTAAACAGATAGAATAGTACATAATTCTGAAAAAATTGTGTTTAATTTACAAAGTTGAAGACTAAATTATTTTAAATGGCACAAACAAGAATCTTTGTGGTTGGTAGCTCCAACACAGACATGGTTATCAAATCGGACAAATTACCTGCTCCAGGCGAGACTATTTTAGGGAATCAATTTTTAATGAACGCTGGTGGTAAGGGTGCGAACCAAGCGGTAGCAGCCGCTAAATTGGGTGCAGATGTTCATTTTGTGGGAAAAGTGGGAGATGATATTTTTGGACGACAAGCCGTAGAAGGATTAAAAAATGTAGGCATAAACACTCGTTTTGTTTATACTGACCCAAACGAACCATCGGGGGTTGCGTTGATTTTAGTGGATAAAAAGGGCGAAAACTCTATTTCAGTCGCCTCTGGAGCTAACAGTTTTTTAAACACAACAGAAGTAACAGAAGCCATTGCTGAAGCAAATGAGTATGACCTTCTTTTAGTACAGTTAGAAACTTCTATTCAAACGGTAGAAACGGCTATTCAACAGGCTTCTTTGAAAAATATGCCCGTTATCCTGAACCCCGCTCCTGCTCAAGAAATCCCATTATCGCTTTATCCTAAAATCACCTTTATTACTCCCAACGAAACAGAAACGGAATTTTTTACAGGAGTAAAAGTTATCGATTTAACAACGGCTCGGAAAGCAGCACAAATTTTTCATGAGCGTGGAACGCCCCATGTGATTATTACACTCGGAGCAAAAGGAGCATTTTATCATAGTGAAACAGAACAATTTACCGTTGATTCCCCAACCGTGAACGCTGTTGATACTACTGCCGCTGGCGATGTTTTCAATGGAGCATTAACGGTTGCTTTGTCAGAAAAAAAGTCTATTCGTGAAGCCATCACCTTTGCTTGTATGGCTGCGGCAATTTCCGTAACCCGAATGGGAGCTCAAGCATCCGCTCCTACTCGTGCCGAAGTTTCATAATTAATTACTCAAATCCATGAAAATAAAATATTTCATATTGGTACTGTTGTGTTTCAATCTGCAAGCCCAGAAAACCCTGAAATTGTCGAAAGCAAAATTAAGAGACAAAATTATGGGTGGTTGGGCTGGACAAACCATCGGAGTAACCTTTGGTGGTCCAGTTGAATTCAGATTCAATGGGACGATGATTAATGACTATCAAAAAATTCCTTGGTATGATGGTTACATCAAGAAAACCATGCTTGAAAATCCTGGTGTGTATGACGATTTATACATGGATTTAACATTTGTTGAAGTAATGGAAAAAGAGGGATTAGATGCCCCTGTCAGTTCGCACGCTAAAGCCTATGCTCATGCAGGTTATATGCTTTGGCACGCCAATCAAGCAGCGAGATACAATATCTTAAAAGGAATTTCCCCTCCTGCTTCGGGGTATTGGCTCAATAATCCTCATGCAGATTGTATAGACTACCAAATTGAGGCAGATTTTGCTGGCTTAATGTCACCTGGGATGCCCAATACAGCATCTCAAATTTCTGACAATATTGGACATATCATGAACTACGGTGATGGATGGTACGGAGGCGTTTATGTGGGAGCGATGTACTCTTTAGCCTTGATTTCCAATGACATACAATATATTGTTAAAGAAGCCTTAAAAACGATTCCAGCCGAGTCGAATTATTACAAATGTATTTCGGATGTGATAAAATGGCACAGCCAATATCCCAACGATTGGAAGAAAACATGGTTTGAATTACAACAAAAATGGTCAAATGATGTCGGTTGTCCAGACGGTGTCTTCGCCCCTTTCAACATTGATGCTACTATTAACTCAGCTTATGTGGTAGTTGGCTTGCTTTATGGAAATGGGGATTTTACTGCCACAATGGAAATAACTACTCGTTGTGGACAAGATGCCGACTGTAATCCATCCTCCGCAGGTGGTATTCTTGGGGCTATGATTGGTTATGAAGCTATTCCACAGTATTGGAAATTAGGGCTAAAAGAAGCCGAATCATTGGACTTTAAGTTTACTTCCACTTCCTTGAATGATGTGTATGAAATTGGTACTAAACACGCTCTATTGAATATTAGAGTTCTTTCAAAAGTTATTTATTATCCATATTTAAGATAGCGGCGAACAGATTAAATCTTAATCCAAAACGCTTTCTCCGATTTCGATACTT
>JALONS010000105.1 GCA_025454855.1 Arcicella sp. | reverse complement strand
TAAACAATACTTTTATCATAAGATTTCTTCAAAAACATTTTAGCGTTTTCTTTACCAAGAATGGGTTTCTGGTCTTTTCTGAAAAGTTTGATATTTTGAGAAAGGTGTGGCTCAAATGGGTTGAGCGATGTTTTTGCATTTTTCCAATAAAAGTGGTCATTCATAAAAACCATTCGTTCAGCCAAAACAACCTGATTTTTAAGTTCTGCGGGTTTAAACGTTGGGTAGCTCTCTGTGATGTTACCAATTGCCATGCTGGGTTGCGTAATGCCCACATCAAGAGCAACTTTCCACGTTCCATCATTTTGTTTTTTCCAAAGACTCAGAAAACTACCAGAAACAGCAGGCTTATCGCTGATGGTTTCGTTATGATGTTGCCAATTGCCAGTTGTATAGGCTAAATCGCCCGAACCTGCTATTTCTACAGTGGATAACTGCCAATCCAGTATGCCTTTAAAATCAGTATTTTGCCAAAACTCTGAGCCATTAACAGGCATATTTTTATCAAAAATGATAGATTCTTTCGCTAAAAATTCTTGAAAAGCTACTTTCGTCCCTTTCTCAGTTGATGCTTTTGCAAAGGCTTTTTCTGTTTCGATTATCTTTTGTACTTCTTCTTTTAATTTCGGCTCTTGAGCTAAAATATAAACAGGGAAAAAGACAATGAGTAATATGATTTTTTTAAGTATCATGTGCGAGTAATTTATACTAAACTATAAACGAAAAAAAACTTTTCCCATTATCTTCTTCCTTTGTTATTACCACTGCCCCTTTTGGCACTACCACTTTTAGCGATGCTTTTAGGTTTACCAAAACTACTTTTTCTGGACTCTTTACCACCCGCAATTACTTGTTTTTTCTGTTTTTCGGTTTTCTCTTTTGCTTTTACTTTAAAATCTTTCTTTTCGTGAAAAGCACCTTTGAAAGTTGGGTCTTCTCTTTTACGTTGTTCATCAATTTCACGCAACATCATTTGTTTTTCAATGAAGGGTGTTTGTAAAACCTCTAAGTCGGTGGGCAGTGGCTCACGGGGGATTGGTATTTTTATCAGTTTCTCAATCTTTTGAATGTGATATTCTTCGGCTTCGGTCATAAAAGTAATGGCTTCACCCGTTTGATTAGCTCTGCCTGTACGTCCAATTCTGTGTACGTAATCTTCGTAAATGAGTGGCACGTCAAAGTTGATAACGTGGCTAACCATCTGAATATCAATACCTCTGGCAGCTACATCGGTAGCTACTAACACTTGGATACTCCCTTCTTTGAAGTCTTCCATTGAGTTGATACGAGTGTTTTGCCCCTTGTTGGCATGAATAACCCGAATCTTGTTTTCGCCTACAACCTTTCTGCCCAAAAATTTAAAAATGTTATCAGCATATTCTTTACTTCTACAAAAAATGATTGTCCGCTTAAACGTCTCGTGGTCACGCATGAGCATACCCAAGAGATTTATTTTGGTCATGAAATTAGGTACTTCGTATAGTTTTTGAGTAACCATACTGGCAGTGGTGGCTTGCGGCGAAACCTCTACTTTGTGGGGGAACTCTAAAAATTCATGCGAGAGATTTTCTACTCTTGGCGGAAAAGTAGCCGAAAACAATAAATTTTGCCGTTTTTTGGAAGGGATTACCTCTAAAATTTTCCTGATTTGGGGCATAAAGCCCATATCCATCATTTTGTCGGCTTCGTCTAATACCAGTGTTTTTAATTCCTTGACTCCAATTTCACCTTTGAGGTAAATATCCATAAATCTCCCTGGTGTGGCTACAATAATATCAATTCCTTTCTGGAGGGTTTCAATTTGCGTTTTAGGACCTAAACCACCGTAGAGTGCTACGTGGCGGAGGTCGGTATATTTTGCCAAGTCTGTGATGGCGGCATCAATCTGCATGACCAACTCACGAGTGGGAGCTAATATTAGCACTCGCATATCTGTACCTTGAGCGTATTTCACTTTCATTAAAATAGGCAATAGATAAGCCGCCGTTTTGCCCGTACCCGTCTGTGCAATCCCTAATACATCATGACCACCCAAAATGAGGGGAATGGATTGTTCTTGGATGGGCGTGGGCGACTGGTAGCCCGCTTCTTCAATGGCATTTAATAATTGTCGGTTGAGTTGAAAATCCTCGAAAGTCATCATTTACAGCTTAATTTAATTACAAAGGTACGCAAAAAACCGTAGCCTTTCCGCAGGGCTTGGTTTTGTTACGTATTCCATAACGCACTAATTCTTGGTTATTTATGTTGTTGATAATGAATAGAATCAAGAGACGCTATTTTGGATTTTGCCTAATAAATAACGACCTTGCAACATTAGAATATTTTTTAAATTTTTATAAGTGTTTCATCATATACTCGACCGCTTGCGGTTTGCTCAATAAACCAAGTGTAAATGTAGTATTTTAGTAACTTACCTATTCACTTTTCGCAAATCGCTTCTCGTTTAGTATAAATACACCTGTTTAAAATAACCAAAACAAAAATGATAGATTTAAAACCCAAAAAAGAACAAAATTTTAGAGGTAGAATTAAGGCTGAAATCCTCGAATTCTTCCAGCTGAATGAAGATACCGCTTGGTCGTTGAACCAAGTACATAAAGCATTTGCCATTCGTGACCGCAAGACGAAAGACCTTTTCGGAGAATTATTAACGGAGCTTCATCAAGATAAAAAATTGATTCGTCAGAAAGACGGACACTACTTAGCGGATACCACTACGGAATTTGTGGAAGGACGCATAGACCACGTAAATGTTCGCTTTGGCTTCGTTGTGGTAGAAGGGCGTGAAGGCGATATCCTTATCAATGCTCGTGATTTAAAGGGAGCTATTGATGGCGACATCGTGAAAGTATTGGTATGGGCAAAAAAGAAGAAAGGCTCTGACCGTGCCGAAGGCGAAGTAGTAGAAATTCTACAAAGAGGACGTGCCGAAATGGTAGGGACAATTGAAATTATGCCTCATTATGCCTTTGTTGTACCAAGTTCAAAGAAAATTTATGGGGATATTTTCGTTTCTAAAAATGACTTAAAAGACGCTGAATACGGTGATAAGGTAATTGTAAAAATTACGAGATGGGCAGAAGGGGAGCGAAAAATGGAAGGTGTTGTGAAAGAAGTTTTGGGGAAATCGGGTGAAAATAATACAGAGATGCACGCCATTTTAGCAGAATTCGGGCTTCCCAATCGTTTTCCAGAACAAGTTGAAAAAGCTGCCGATGCCATTCCTGTAAAAATTCCTGCTGATGAAATCAAAAAACGCCGAGATTTTAGAAAAACAACCACTTTTACGATTGACCCCGTTGATGCCAAAGATTTTGATGATGCCTTGAGTTTAGAATTCTTGGAAAACGGGAATTATGAAATTGGCGTTCATATTGCTGATGTTACGCACTACGTTACACCTGAATCTATTTTAGAACAAGAGGCATATCTGCGTGCCACATCGGTTTATTTGGTAGATAGAGTTGTACCGATGCTACCCGAAAAACTCTCAAACGGACTTTGTTCGCTTCGCCCTAATGAAGATAAATTGACATTCTCGGCGGTTTTTGAAATCACGCCAGAAGCAAAAGTGGTGAAAGAATGGTTTGGAAGAACAATTATTCATTCTGATAAAAGATTTAGTTACGAAGAAGCACAGGAGCAGTTGAACAGTGAACAGTTAGCCGTTAGCAGTGAGCAGAGTTCTGAGGAAACTCCACTCATCGAACATCAAGCATCGAAAATCGAAATTGAGCCGAAGAAAAAAGGTAGAAAGAAAAATACGGAAGAGGTTGAAACTCTAACTCCTAACCCCCAACCTTTAACCCCTAATTACAAAAAAGAACTCAACACCTTAAACCAGCTTGCTCATAAATTGCGTGACGAGCGTTTTGCGAAAGGTGCCGTAAATTTTGAAACCGTTGAGGTAAAATTTCAATTAGATGAAAATGGTAAGCCATTGGGGGTTTATCAAAAAATAAGAGTTGATGCCCATAAGCTCATTGAAGAATTTATGCTACTTGCCAATAAACGAGTGGCTGAATATGTTTTCAATCTTCGTAAAAAAGAGCCTCGTAACACGATGGTATATCGTACACACGAAGCTCCTGACCCCGAAAAACTGAAGAATTTTTCCACCTTTGCCAAGCGTTTTGGTTATACGGTTGATACCGATACTTCAAAAATTAGTGCTTCTTTCAATGAATTGATGCACGATGTAGAAGGTAAGCCCGAACAAAATATTCTGGAAAACTTGGCGGTAAGAACCATGTCAAAAGCTAAATATAGTACTGACCCCATCGGGCATTTTGGCTTGGCATTTCCGTTCTATTCACACTTTACGAGTCCAATTAGGCGTTACCCAGACATGATGGCTCACCGAATGTTGCAACATTATCTCGACGGCGGCGAACCTTTGGAGCGTGCCTCTTGGGAACAACGTTGTAAACACAGTTCAGAGCAAGAAAAGATGGCAGCCGAAGCCGAACGAGCATCCATAAAATACAAACAAGTGGAGTATATGAGTTTGATGGATGAAGATAAAGTATGGGACGGAATTATTTCGGGCGTTACGGAATTTGGCATATTTGTAGAAATTACCGAAACTGCTTCGGAAGGATTAGTCCGAATGGTGGATTTGAAAGACGACTTTTATGACTACGACCGTGAAAACTACCGAATTATTGGGCAGAGAAATGGTAAAGTTTTTACCTTTGGCGATAAGTTACAGGTAAAAGTAAAAGAGTGTAATTTGGCTCGCAGAAGTATGGATTTGCTATTGGTTGGTGGCGAAGGAAGAGTGAGAAAAGACAAAGGAAAATCCTCACGAGCAAGAGATTCAAGATATAAATCAAGTGATTCAAGGTCAGCAAAAGGCGGAAAACGCTCAAGTTCAAAAGATTCGGGCAAAAGAAAAAGACGGTAAATAATTGTGAATGAGTGAGTTGTGAATTAACGATTAATAATTCACAACTCACTCAATACTTAACTGTATCTATCGTTTCGCCACGGATATGCCGTATTAGAATATCCTCGTTCCTCCCAAAAACCTAATTTGTTTTTTGGCATAAATTCAATCCTCTTTATCCATTTAGAACCTTTCCATGCGTACAACTGCGGTGTAATCATGCGTAAAGGACCGCCATGCTCTACTGCAAGTGGCTGACCATCAACGGTATGCCCCAATAAAACATCGGGTTTTAGGGCTTCTTCCAAAGATACGTTCGTTGTATAAGTATCATAACCGTAACACATTATATGCGTAGCGGTTTCTTTGGGTTGTACCAAAGCTGCTAAGTCTAAGAGTCTAACCCCTTTCCATGCCATATCTAATTTCGACCACGTGGTTACACAGTGAAAATCTGAAACGTCTTCTGTTTGGGGCAAAGCCATGAAATCATCCCAAGTTAAAACCACAGGATTTTCCACTTCTCCGTCAATAATTAAACGCCATTTATCTAATGGGATTTTAGGCTGATAGCCCAAATCTAAAACTGGCCACTTGGTAGTTAAAGTCTGTCCGACGGGTGTATTGGGCATTCCATGACGATTGATAGGACCTCTTCCTTGTGGTTTTTCGTCTGCCATTGAAGGCGTAGCTTTCATTTTTTCCTCAAACCGAGCTTTCAATTTCATGCGGGCTTCAATGATTCGGTCGAGTTTATTATCTTGGATTTCTTCGTTTTCCATTGGTTGAATGTTTATCTTCTACAACCCAAAAAATATTAAAGTGTTTGTTCTATTAAACGACTAACTTTCGGCGACTCATAAATTTCAGAATAGCTTTGTGTACTTCTTGAGTAATAAAATCGGTTAGTTCTTCCTCTTGTCCAATCATTTTTTCCTCAACAGGCGAACTGGTTAATAATTGAATTTTTAACACCCTTTCTATTTGCCAGAGTGTTTCTGTTGTAAAATTATGCGTTCCACTTAACCATCTGGTAACTTCCGAGGGCTTTTTTCCCATCATAAAGGCGAACTCTTGATTAGTGATACCTTTCAAACGCAAACTCTCAGCTATTTTTACAGCAAGTCCCATTCTGCGGTCATTTTGTTCACTTAACTCTGGCGTTATTCTCTCTGAAACCCTTCTGAGTATTGGACTATCATATTTTCGTGCTTTATTCATCTGTTTCTATAATTAAATCCCCATTTAATTCCATATCTCCATTCCAATAAATATCTCCATCAAGCATTTTTTTGTGTAAAAGTTCCGAAAATACCCTTAGCAACTCATTCTCTTTTTTCAGTTTAGGACTTTCTTGTAAAGCTCTGATAGTTTTGGATTTATACCCTCCATTACCTAAAACAATAACCGCATTTCCCAAACGAATGCAGTATAAACGTAAATTAGAGTGTGGTGTATCATACAAGGCACATACTAAGTCACCTAATTTCCCTTCATTTTCCTTGAAAAATTCTCGTGCTGCTCCGTACTTTTTACCAATTTTAGTAAGCGTATCAAATATTGAATCTATTTCATCTGAAAATTCTGCATCGTTTTCTTCAATAAATTTATCAAACAATGTCATTTCTTCATCATCAAGAATTAAGGAATAGAAAGTAGCCTTTTTGCCAGATAATCTTGTTAATTCTACAAGTTCAAATTTCATTTAAGGTAGATTAATAGTGTGAACAAATTTAGCATTAAATTAATCTAAAACAAATAAAAGTAAAATTTTGGATGATAATCAAAAACCTCACAGAAAGTTTTGAATACCTCCTCCATTGCAATTTCAAAACCACAAAAAAAGAGACAAAGCAATGTGCTTCGTCTCTATATAAAATAAATCAAACCTTATAAATCACTAAATAAGACCATTTTTAGCTAATGCTTCACAAATTTGTACGGCATTGGTTGCCGCTCCTTTACGTAAATTGTCGGCTACAATCCACATATTTACGGTGTTTGGTTGCGTTTCATCACGACGAATACGTCCTACAAAAACTTCATCTCTTCCGTGGGCATTGATTGGCATTGGGTACACAAAATTCTTGGGGTCATCTTGCAAGATTACGCCTTCTTCTTGTGCTAAAATGCTTTTAATTTCTTCTACATCAAAATCATTTTCAAACTCAATATTCACCGATTCTGAATGACCGCCAATCGTTGGAATACGAACCGTTGTAGCTGTCACCGCAATAGAATCATCCATCATGATTTTCTTCGTTTCATTCACCATTTTCATTTCTTCTTTGGTGTAACCATTATCCAAGAATACATCAATGTGTGGTAAAACGTTTAAGTCAATTTTGTGTGGATAAACCGCAGGAACGTCTGCACGTCCTTCACGTTCGGCAAAAAGTTGGTCAACCGCTGCTTTTCCTGTACCTGTAACCGACTGATACGTAGAAACAACTACACGTTTGATTTTGTATTTTTTATGTAATGGATTCATCACTACCACCATCTGAATCGTTGAACAGTTGGGATTTGCAATGATTTTGTCTTCTGGCGTAAGCGTGTGAGCGTTGATTTCTGGAACAACCAATTTCTTAGTTGGGTCCATTCTCCAAGCTGAGGAATTATCAACCACCGTAATACCTGCTTCAGCAAATTTTGGTGCTAAATTAAGAGAAGTACCTCCACCCGCTGAGAAAATAGCTACGTTAGGTTTCATCTTGATAGCATCGTCAAAACCTACTACGGTATATTGTTTACCCTTAAACTCAACCTGTTTACCCACTGAACGCTCAGAGGCAACTGGAATAAGTTCTGTTACGGGGAAATTACGTTCCGCCAATACTTTAAGGATTTCGCCACCGACCAAACCTGTGGCTCCGACTACTGCTACTTTCATTGTAATTGTTTTTGGTGTCTAAGGCACGTAGGCACAAAGGCACAAAGTGAAAAAATAAAAATTAAAATTTATGGACAAAACCAATACTTGTAATCAGCTGATTATCAATAGATTTATCAAATATCAAGCCTATTTTGTTAGTGCCAACCACTTCGTTGTATCGTTTGATGGCTTTCCCCAAATGTTGATTCGACCGAATGTTTAAATATCCCGATAGTAAAAGGCTTCCGCCCAATGTTCCCCAATAGGCTCCGTCAGAGACTTTTTCACGGTTGAAAATGGTATAGATAGAAAAACCTGCCGTGAGTAAGCTAACGGTTTGAGCAAATTTTCGTTGTTTTTTAAAGGTTAAAAACTCAACATTTACCTCCGTGTCTCTCGCTTGCAATAATGGAATCTGCAAAGCCAAAGGGTTTTCAATCGTTTGGCGGTCGTAGATGAATTTTGTACTCAAAAACTTGTGTTTCACTTCAATCGGAAATAGAGATTTTCTTTCAATCTGCCCGAATGATTGTGAATAAAAACCTATAAAAAAAAATAGTAATATTCTTGTTTTCAAGGAATTAACCATCTTTTCACGAGAAAAAATCTCGTGCTACGATTCTCACGAAAAAGTCCGCAAAATTACTCTATAAAGTTGGAAGAGAAAAGGAAATTTAAAGAATACAGATTAGATAGTAGTGGCACGTTTAATAAGTAATTGATTTTCAGTTTTTTATGATTTCAGAATTGATAATTTTTTTGGGGAGTTACACAAAAATTTAGCTTTACATCAAAGCAATTTGTGTCTTCAATCTTGTTGATGGGTTCTTCGAGGCAAACACCAATTTTTAAGGTTTTGTCACCACATTCCTGCAAGAATCTATCGTAAAATCCTTTGCCATAACCGACCCTGTTACCTTGCGTATCAAAAATGAGTAACGGAACGATGACCATATCAATTTCTGGAGGTTGTATTTCCACTAAATCCTCACCCGAAGGTTCTAAAATTCCCCAGTGATTTTCTTTCAGTTGTTTTTCATCGAACACAAAATGCTGCATGGTTGAAGTCCCCGAAACTACCTTGGGTACAATTATCTTGATATGGGAATGATTTTTTTGTAGATATTTGATTATCAGAAAGGTGTCAATTTCTCTTTGCTTGATAATGGGTAAAAAAATGTGCAAATTTTGGATGGAAGAAAGGTCAAATGATTGGAAAAATAGCTCCGTAATTTGTTGGCTTTTAATGGTAATCTCTTCGGTGGGAATAGCTTTTCGTTTGTTGAGATAGTAGGAACGGAGCTGAGATTTTTGCATGGAGAAAATAGTAACGTTAATTTTTGGGTAAATAGTTACTCAAAACTGTTGAGTTGGTTTTTGATGAGTAACTTAACGTAATGCCGATTTCGCCGTCCTTTTTTGGCATCGGCTCTTTTTAATTGGCGTTTGTCTTTGACGATATAATCTAAATCGTTCAAATCTTCGATGTCTTCAACATCATTCAACGAAGTACGACGGGGCATAGTCTGGATATAAATATTTTGTTGGATTAACGTATTTATAACCGTAATTGTTTGGCATTGAATATTGAAAAGATGTAGTAATCCCTCTGTGGATTGAGATTTATAAACCTTTAACCACAGAGGGATAGTTATGAGTCAAATTTTATCAATCTTCTCCACCCCGAACCCCTGAAAGGATGGTTGAGCCAAAGAAAATAGCATTTAAGAAAAGTTTATTTGTTCCGTACCAAAACGCCCTAAAATTAGGGTTATCGGTCATTACGATTACTTTCCCTGCTCCGTAAGAAGTAGCCACTACCGAAGGCGAATTTCGCATTAACTTTTTATTCCTTTCGGTAATATAACCACTCACGAGTGGGTCATTGGTATAAATCAACGGGGCGTTGTAAGGGTCTTTTATTTTTTCTAAGAAGAGCGTGTTGTCTCTGAACACACTCAATGTTTGGTCTTTGAAACCATAGCCAATGGGATGAGTAGGGTCAATTTTTACTTGAAAAATAGCACCACCAATTTGTTGAGCCCCTTTGTACCGTTCGGCTAAAGCGTAAGGTTTGGGGGCGATGGTATCAGCTGGAATATTCTTGATTTTTGCAGGCGTTAAACCTTTGGCTACTACCCAGTTTACGGCATCGGTTAGGGCAATCAGTACCCCTCCGCTACGTACCCATGCTTTTATTTTCTCTTCGTCTAAAGCTCCATACTCGCCGCTCGAAAGAATGAGTGTATTGTATTTTTCCAAACTCATTCGATTCGTTTGGGTAATATCAGCCATCGTGAGAGGGATATTTACTCGGGTATCTAATAAATGCCAAATTTCACCCGCATCGTTAGGATTTACATTATAGCCTGTAAGCATAAGAGCTTTTGGCTGACGCATTGAGGCAAAATAACTACTACCAATATCAATGCCGTTGGGGGTCAATCCCGTTTTGAGAGCGTAAAAATTGATACCATCTCGTTCAGCCAAAGTCTGCAAAAGAGCATGGAGAGATTCGAAATTAGTTTGTTGGTTTGACCCCGCCGTAATTTCAACCGTTCCGTAACTAAAATCTTTTGTTCCACCCTCAAATACACCTGTGAATGACTCGGTGGCTACTTTTAGGCGATACCCTTTTTTCTGTAATTCATAAGCAGCACGGGGTGCAAAATAACTATTCCACTCAAAAACGTAGCCATAGGCACTTTTACCAATAATTTTGCCCTTCGGGAAGTCATTAATAGTTAGCTTTGCTCCGAGGCTCAGTGGCGTTTTTACCTCTGAGTACGGTACATTAAAACAATGAGGCATCGACCAAGCCGAAATATCATAGAAAAGAGAGTCTTCAAACGTCGTTCTTTTTTCAAATATTCCCTGAATCAAACGGTATTGTGGTTGGTTCAATGGCACGACAAAAGATGTTCCCTTTTTGAAAGTTTTACCCTCTAAAGTTTCATCTTTGGCTACTTCATAAACATCTATTTCGTGCTGACGTAAAATACGAGTCATCTCCCATATTTTTACGGGGTCATTACCTCCACCAAAAACGTATGACTGAACAGGTGAACTATTTTTTTCTTGATAAAAACTACGCTGATAATCTAACAGTTCTTGGCGTAAACTTCGGGCAGATTTTAGCGTAGAAAGCGTTGTAACAAATTGATTTCTAATGGTAAATGCAAAACTCATATTTCCATTTTGAGTATCTTGCAAATGTCCACGAGAACTGGCTTGTTCAAACAAAATACCTATACAGCCTTGTACATCGGGGAAAGTTGAGCCTTTTCCGTAGTAAAAATCATCGTAACCTTCTTTGGTGAAATACAACGACCCAATTTTATCCAAAGCATCCGCATGAAACTTGCCAATTTTTTCGGTTAAATCAATATTCTTCTTGGGTGTGAGTGGGTGCGTACGGGCAGGGATACCAGGTTGAAAAAAGAACGAAGAATTTGGACCCATTTCGTGGTGGTCGGTCAGGATATTGGGTTTCCACTCGTGGTATTTTTGAATTCTACCTTTACTTTCAGGATGTTGGGTATATAGCCAGTCACGGTTTAAGTCAAACCAATAATGATTATAACGCCCACCAGGCCACATTTCGTTGAGTTCACGACTGTTGGGGTCAGAAACTAAATTTTGGCTTTTATTAGCATTCACCCAACTGGCAAAACGTTCGCCGCCGTCAGGGTTAATTCTTGGGTCAATTAGAATCACCGTTTCGTTTAGCAATGAATCTATTTCAGCCCCTTGTGCTGCTGCCAAATAATACATGGCTAATGCCGAAGCATTCGTTCCACTGGCTTCATTTCCGTGTACTGAATAACCCATCCAAACCACAATAGGCATATTCTTCGTATCTAAACTGGCTGATTTTTCGGGTTCTACCAAAGCATGGTGGTCAGCCTTGATTTGAGCAATATTAGCTAAGTTTTTGGGCGAAGAGATGGTCATGAGTAATAAAGGACGATTTTCATAAGTACGTCCATACTCAACCACTTGAACACGGTTTGAAAGTTCCGCAATCTTACGCACATAACCCAGAAGAGCATCATACTGAATGTGCCAGTCGCCTACCTGATAACCTAAATACTGCTGAGGCGTTGGAATTTTTGCATCATATTTAACATTTTGGGGCAAATAATAACTATCTTGAACTTGTCCGAAACTGAATTGAAATAGGAATAAAAACAAAAAAGCGGCGAACCGCTTTTGAGAATTTATGTTAGGTAAATGGTTTTTCATGTTATGTGTTTGTTGAAATTTAGTACACAATAATACGGAAAAAAACGCTATTTCAAATAGATTAGCTTTAGTTTTAATCAATCTTATTGAATCAATGCCCCCATACCAAAGCCGCTACGGCAAATACATCTATTATCAAAAGTGTTACAGATACTTCTTTGTATTTTCCTGTTCCAACTTTTAGGATTGTCCAAGACAGAAACCCCCAGATAATTCCTTGCGTGATAGAATATGAAAAAGGGATTAAAATCATGGATAAAAAGGCAGGAATGGCATCATCTAATTTAGTCCAGTTGATTTTTGTAATGGGTTTTATCATAAAAACCCCTACGATTACTAACGCTGGAGCAGTAGCAATGGCTGGAATAATTGATAATAAAGGCGACAAGAACATGAAGGGAAGAAATAACAAACCTGCCGTGATGGCGGTGAGTCCACGCCGTCCGCCTTGTTCAATACCTACTGCCGACTCGATGTAAGCTGTTCCTGGGCTTGTTCCTAAAATTCCTGCTAATAAAGTGGCTACGGCATCCGTCAAAAGTGATTGTTTGACATTTCGGGGTTCGCCATTATCGTCGTATAAATAAGAGGCTTCTGCAAGTCCAACAAAAGTTGAAAGACTATCAAAAAGGTCAGTGAAAACAAAAGCAAAAATAACGGGTAGTAATCCAAATTTTAATGAGCCAACGATGTCTAACTGCCCAATCAGACTAAAATCGGGTTTGGCAAATACACCTTGAAAATTTACTAAGGCTTTTTGTCCAAAATTAATGGCGGAGGCATCTCCCCAATAACGACCAATCGGAATGGCAAGTAAGGTAGTAAGAATAATGCCAACGATAATACCTCCTTGTACTTTACGAATAATCAAGATAGAAGTAA
This sequence comes from Arcicella sp., assembly GCA_025454855.1. Lineage (GTDB taxonomy): Bacteria > Bacteroidota > Bacteroidia > Cytophagales > Spirosomataceae > Arcicella. The sequence continues at coordinate 433 of JALONS010000105.1, read as the reverse complement.
GAAATAACCCGAATAAGAAAGTTAAAATGATGGGGTCTTTGATATTGGCAATTCCAATTAATGTGGCAGGGTTCGCTACAATAAATTTGGCATTCTCAAAACCTATTAAGCTAATAAACAGCCCAATTCCTGCGGAAATGGCAAACCGCAAAGGTTTCGGAATCGCCTTTACGATGTGTGTTCTGACGTTGAAAATGGATAGTAATAAAAATAAAACTCCTGCCCAAAACACGGCTCCCAAAGCCACTTGATAACTAATACCCATACCCTTCACAGCCGTGAAAGTAAAAAAAGCATTCATGCCCATACCAGGGGCAACCACTATTGGGTTTTTGGCGTATAAACCCATCATTACACTACAAAAAAAAGATAGCAGAACTGTTGCGGTCAATACCGCTGCAAAGGGCATTCCCGTCTGAGAAAGTATAGCAGG
>JALONS010000382.1 GCA_025454855.1 Arcicella sp. | reverse complement strand
AATTTTAGTATTTATCTCCTCGTTTTCGACCTCAAAACTAAAGTGGCTAACCTTTGGGGAAAATCAACGCACACAAACAGGCTTACAATCGTCTAAAAATGGTCGAAATACCTAACAGTATCATAGACCCGTTAAAATCGCCCTAAAACGAAATAAACAAGTAAAAAAGACGGTATCTTCCTTGAGTGTACTTGTGCTATTAGCAAAATGTCACTTAAAGACTATTATTTTTAGTAATATTTTGTAAAAACTAATTTTTTAGTTCGACCCCCTCTTTTTACCCTTTTTATTTTTTGTTTTTTTTTGTTTTTCCCCTACCCTTTTCTTGAATTTTTCTTAATTCTAAAATACTAAATACTCTTTTCAAAAATTGACAAATAGTTTTAATCAAAAGAAGATTGATAAATAGGGGGTGGCATAAATACTTAATAATCAATTATTTACAGACTTATAAATAACAAATTGCATAAGATAAATAACAAATTGCATAAGATAACGTTTGATTTTAAACGTTATAAATAACAAATTGCATAAGATAAATAACAAATTGCATACAGAAACACTATTTGCAACGTTAATAATAACTTGTTATATTTGTACGTTATATATAAAAATCCATTTTATGAAACAAATTACGGAAAAGACAAAAGTACGAGAACCTCTAATTCTCTTACTCTCAAAAGTAGAGTTTTCGCTACTGGAAAGAAGGATTTACTGGATAGTTTTAAGTCAAATGGAACAAGGATTCAACGTCAGTCAAGACCTATTTCAAAATTTAGAATTTAAGATTCCAATTAGTGAACTTAAAGAAACTAACAGGCAGAGATTCATTGACTTACAGAAAAAAATACCAAGTCGTATAGTATCAAAGTCTGATTATACTAACGATTCTTTCAAAAGTTTTGTGCCTTTCCCATTAGCACATTATGACGGCAAAAATGGTTTTTTTGAACTAACGATGTTTGCAGAAGCCGTACCACACTTCATGGAGTTGAAGAAAGGGTATTCAGAATTTGAGATAATGGCAGCTCTGTCATTGACAAGTGAATATTCCCAAAGATTATATCCACTGCTGAGTAGCTGGAAAGATAAAGGAAAGTGGCTCAATGTTGATGTAGAGCATTTAAAAGAGCTTCTTGGGGCTTCTCATTATACTTCTTTTGGTAATTTCAAACAAAGAGTTCTTGATGTTGCTCAGAAGGAAATGAGAGAAAAAACCAATATTTATTTTGACATGGTTTTTCATAAAATAGGCAGAAATATTACTACGATAGACTTCATCATATACAGAATGGATGAAATTGAAGCTATTGAAGCCCACAAAGCCGTAAAGGCAGAAATGGATTCCGTAGAAAAATTGGATATTGGAAGAATTATGGTTCAAGCAAGCCAAATTCTAAGTTCTTACAACTTTTCATCCAAGCAATATCAAGCCATAATGTCTAATCCCAAAATTCTGCAACTGTTTATCGAAGAAGATTCAAAGATAACGCATGGGGTTCGTAAAAATGTTCACAATAAGACTGCATATATGGCTACGATATTAGGATTTTCAAACAAAAAATCTTAATATCTTATATTTGATATTTATTAAAAACATTAATTTTTATATTATTAATAAATATCAAATATAGCTTTTTTTTGCAACAATCTGATTTTAAATCACTTATAATAAAAAAAATAGACAAAAAGTATGCAATTTGTTATATATAACTTATGAAAAACGAACGTTATATATAGAAAACTTTATTTTTTAGCACTAAATTTAGTGTTATTTTTAACATTAAATTTAGTGCTAAAAATAACACTTAAATAATACTTTTCTTCATGTCTCTTTTTATCTTTTCTTGTACCGCTTCAACTATCCAATCATGTAGTGATACAGATATTTTGCCATTTCTTTTACCTGCGGGTCTAATATCTCGTAAAACCTTTATTGCATCTATTTCACTCACTGTAAACTTTACATTTATACCTTTTAACTGTTCTTTACTTAAATCAGTTTGGTGGGAAGCCTTGGTTGTGCTACCTCCTTTATTAATAACATCACGTATTTTCTTTTCAGAAGCCCCTTTATTTGTTGAGATAACTACCTCAGAAGACTCCTTTTTCCTTGGTGGTAATGAAACGCCCATATATTTATCAGTTTAATTGGTTATAAATGTGCGAGAATAAATTATTTAATTCCGTTGATGCCTTTTCATCTGCTGGTACTAATTCTATTATACCTAATCCTTTTCCTGCTGCATGGGAAAATGCTTTACGATTACCTAATGGATTATTGATATAGTCCATTCCCTCACATTGACTTAAAATTTCAGCAGCTTCTTCATTGTCTGCTCCTCTTGGGTCAGCACGATTTAGAAATGTGAAAACTTTTAAAGGCGATGCTTTTACTGCTCTGATTTCACTTACTAAGTTTTGAACCTTGTAAACCGTCCAAATATCAAAACTTCGAGGATTAAAAGGAACTAAGTAATAATCTGACACGACCAATGCGGCTCTTTGACTGGTTGTATCACGACCACCTGTATCTATTACGATATGGTCGTACTTCGCTTTTAGCTTAGTAACTTGGTTTCGTACAGACTCTCCTGTAAGTTTGATAGAGGTATATCCTATCTCATCGCCTATATGCTGCTCTCTCCATGCTGAAAAGTCTGTGGCTGTCTCTTGCTCGTCTGCATCAACCAACAAAACATCTCCCCCATTTTGAGCTAACCAAATAGCTAAATTTGTGGCAATAGTCGTTTTACCGCTACCTCCTTTAATTCCACCAACTGTATAAATCATATTATTTTTAGTGTTAAATTTTACATCAAAAATAGCACTAAATTTAGTGCTAAAAAAATATTTTAATCATTTGATTATAAATACTTTACTATAAATTCATTAAATTACTAAAAAATAATTTAATGAATAATTTTCCAATGGAAAAGCAGCAGATTTTTTATAGAATAGAGAGGCTATCAACTTTTGAGAAGCTCTTAAATGAAGAAGTTTTAGAAACCCAAAAACTCAATCAACTATTAGAAGAAACAGAAGATAAGCCATATCTCATGGACGATGCAACGATGAATCGTTCCCTCAAATTTTATCAAAATGGTATTGATTATATGCCTTATTATCGACTACAATTCAACCGTTGGAAATCCCAAGAACTAACCCCTGAACAAACCAAAAAAATTAATGACCTTGAATTTTTAGTTGATTTACAACTGAGATTTTTAGAGTATGGCATGGCTTTGTCTAAAAAAATAGCAAAAAATACCATTGAAAATATACTAAGCAAAAGCGATTTTGAAATTGGCTTTGAAGCTCTTTTCGGTAAAGGATTTAATTAACTTAAATCCTTTACCCCTTTGTAATCAATAAATTTCTGTTTACTATTTTATAATGCACCTTACCAAATAAAGGAATCATTACTTTGTAAGGTACATTATAAAAATAAGTAAAATCCCTATCTGAGACTCTCATTACAAATGGGCTGAGGGAGCGGTTTCACCCTAAAACATTAAGTATCACTGATACTTCACTCATTTTAAACGGTAATTGTAAACCGTTCCATAAGCAACTCCCAAAGTCTTTGAGATTTTATTCATGGATAATCCTTCTCTTTGTAGTTCTATAATTTTTGCTTGAAGCTCCTTGGTAATCGGTGGACGGGCAATGTG
>JALONS010000381.1 GCA_025454855.1 Arcicella sp. | reverse complement strand
CAGAGTGCGATTTTTCAGTAAATAATTCGCTAATGGTCAGCAATTTGCCTTCTTGATGAAGGGCTACTGAACAAACTTTCGTGGAGGTATCTATGCTTAATATTAACGACATATTTTGATTTTGGAGTTTTGATTTTGGAGTGCAGAGTTTTTATTCGACAAAATTACACTCAAACGTCTCAAATAAAAATAGCGACCAATTACTTGACCGCTATTTGGGAATTTTATAAATCATTCTTGTCAATGCCAGCTTGTTTCAGAATAGCCAGAAATGTGCCTAATTTCAAATCTTTTCCCCCATGATAAGGTACTATAACTGTTTTATTATCTTCTGAACGATAATAAACTTGATGTGAACCTTTCGCTCGCCTGAATTCAAATCCATAATTCTCTAAAATCTTAATCAAATACTTAGCGGATAGATTCATGCTGCTTCTAAATTCAAAGAGTATTCCAAAGTATTGCTATCGTCAGGTATTTCGTCTCCCCTATCTTTCAGCTCCTCAATGTATAGCTCAATAGCTTCTTTTGCCATAGCAATGGCTTCCTCTACATTTTCTCCGTAAGTTATACACCCTGGCAAGGAAGGCACATTCACCGTGAATCCACCTTCTGGTTCTGGGTGAAGCATAATTCTATATGTATGATGACTATTCATGATTTTTCTATTTGAATTTTCTCATTTCCTCTGTTTCTATTCATACTCATTTATTTCTCCTTCTTATTTCCCTCCTTTCAAAATATTCTGATAACGAGTCATATCAGTAAATAATTTAAGAGCGGCTTGTATTTCGGGGTCTTTGGCAAATGATTGTTCACGAGTCCCTTTTTGCAAGTAATAATGAACAATAATTTCTTGTTCCAAAGCCGTTTTGATTTCATCTTTAAACTTCATCATATCAGCCTCTTTGTTATGAGATAATTTTGAACGGAGTGCTTTTAGTTGTTCCGAAACATTATCATAATATCTTTCCTTTTTAGCCGATGCTTCCAATAAATTCAGGTCTTTTTCTGCTTGCGTAGTATAGTCAAACTCCTGAGAAGATGCCCACTTCACAAACTCCTGATATTCAGCGTCTGACAACTCAAAATCTTTGGCTGGCTTTATACTCGGATGTTCAAAATGATATTTAATAGCATAATCAAACAAGATGTATTTATTTGATAATGAAACCGTTACGGCTGCTGGGGCTGGTTTTTCTATCTCAATATCAGGCATTACACCTCCACCGTCATAAACAGTTCTGCCACTCTTTTTAGTCTTGAAAGCCCGCTTCAATGAATCTGGTAATTTACCAACACTACCATCTGGATTACGGTGTTGATAGTCAATGGCTTGAATACATCTTCCGCTGGGAATGTAGTATTTTGCGGTCGTAACTTTTAGCTTGGTATTATACGTCAAATCACGAGTAACTTGTACCAATCCTTTGCCATAACTACGTTGCCCAATGAGTACTCCTCGGTCGTAATCTTGGATAACTCCCGCCACAATTTCAGCCGCAGAAGCACTACGTGAATTGGTTAAAACAGTAATGGGCATTTCGGTATCCATAGCAGGATTAAGTCCAGTGTAGGTTTTATTCCACTCTTGTACTTTTCCTTTGGTCGAAACAATTTCAGACTCTTTTGGCAAGAAAACATTACAAATATCCACTGCCATATTCAATAATCCCCCTGGGTTTTCACGGAGGTCAAGCACTAATTTTTTCATGCCTTTGGCTTTCAAATCTGTAAAAGCCTGACGCACTTCTTTGGATGCTGTTCCTGTAAAATCCTTTAAATCAATGTAACCAACTTCATCGTTAATCATACCATAATACGGTACATTTTTCATTTTGACTACGTCTCGCATCACCGAAATTTCCTCTAATTTATCCGTTCCGTAGCGTTTTACGGTCAATTTTACCGAAGTACCCGTTTGTCCTTTGATTAATTTGCCGGGGTCGATTCCTTTTTTAGCTTTTAAATCAACGCCATCTACCTTTACGATTTCATCACCGATTTTTAACCCTGATTTTTCGGCAGGCGTTCCTTCGTCAATTAACATAACTACGATACGCCCGTTGCGATTGCCCGTAACAATACCGATGCCATTGTACTTGCCCGTAGTCATGGTCATATAATCCTCAATGTCGTCTTCGGCGTAATAGACCGTATAAGGGTCAAAGGACTTCAACATGGCATCAATAGACGTTTTGACGGTCTTATTCGGATTGATTTCATCCACATAATAACGATTCAATTCCTTGAAAAGCGTAGCGTAAATATCCAAGTTTTTGGCAATATCAAAGAAACGTTCACCTGGGTCAGTGTATGACATCAACGAAAGCCCAGTAATGGCTAATCCGCTGATTATTAGGGATTGTGTGTATTTTTTTATGTTCATATTATACTTGAATTTTTCTGATTGGATAACGTGTTTAGTAAGGATTTGTTGTCGTTTGAGTTTGATGGGTCGCCGTTGTCTGTGTCTCCACAGACGACTTAGCGAGACAACGGTAATTTGACTGCCGTTGTCTGTGTCTCCACCATAGCCGTCAGGCTACGGATTTTAAGACTTTTAATGGAGTGGGTTTGATTGGTACTTTATTTTTCTTTTTATGTTCTTTTTTTGAATAAATTTGCCACTGTTGGAATAATGAATAAAGCCACTCTTTAATGGTACCGACTTGATAAAGAATAATTGTACCAAGTGATGTTAATTTTTTTTTAAAGAACTTGCCGCTTTGATTTCACTTAATTCAAAGTCGTCAAGTAATTCTATTTTAGACTTGAATAATGCTTGTAATTGATTGCTGATAAGTATCAATATGAGTCTTCCATATAACATACACTCGAAGCGGAATATACTCATTGGTTTAACTTGGTCTATTGCAAAAATGGATTTCCATATTTTAAATATCAGTTCTATTTGCCATCTAATACCATAAATAAGTCTAATAAGTGATGATGGTAATTGTTCTTGACTGGCATTAGTAACATACAAATTATACCCACAAAGTTCAATTCTTAGCTGAGATAAATTCCATTTTTGACTCTTAGCTGTTTTTTGTAATTTATCTAAACGTTTTTCTTTAACTAATTGAGGTACTTTTTCGATACAAACTCTCACAGCAATAGCATCTTTATGGGTTTGAGGATGAGCCAGAGAACAGTTAAACCCAACCATTGAATCATCTTTAGGCAACACATCTACTAAGGAAATAGATTCATTGGTTTGTAAATCAAACAGACTTGCATCCGTTTTTAATCGGGAGACAAAATACGCTCCTATTTTAGTATAATTTTTAAAAACTTTATAATTCCAATAAGCTAAATCATTAATAATCAAATCATTATTTTGATAATTAACCATGTATTCTGTATTGATTTTAGCATCGGGAACTCGACCAGATTCTAAAACCAACTGTTCAATTTTACCATCAAGATAATTGACACAGTAGTCAATTTTTATACTTGCCCCAGTTGTAGAAGCACTTTTGCTGGGATAAAAAGTTGCCAAAGAAGCGGGCAACTGCCAAGTACTTGAATCTCTGAGTAAAATTCGGTTAAAAGTAGTGGTTAAATCTTGTGGTTTTTCTTTGACAAACCACTGACTTAGTAAGTTCTCAAAACATTTTTTTAGAAATTTGACTGAATGAGTGTTATATCGTTGATCCAATGATTGTTTTTTGAATCGTACTCCAAAATGCTCTTCAAGCCATAAACATTGGTCTTGTAAACTATTTTTAGGAAAATTTGCTAACTCAATGGTATTCAATAACAAGAACATACGCCCTGTAAGTTGACTGGTCTTACGGGTAATAAAATGAGTTTCCAATGATTGCTTTTGAAGAGATTCTTCGTCAAAGAGTTCCTCTAAAAGTTGGTTAATTTGTAAAAACTCTACCGAGTTTGAAATATCTTCAAGATTCATTTTAGCAGATTTTGAAGACAAAGTTAATAAAGTAAATCCATAGCCTGACGGCTATGGTTTACAGTATGACCAGTTTGCACTGTTACATTTTGGCAATTTATAGGCACACAATTACACGACCAAGTATCAGGAGCTTGCCAATTACCCGTTTTAACAGATTGAATATTAGGTTCATTTACGATTCTGACAGGTGGCGAATTGGCGGAAGTACAGAAATAATTACTACACTGAACTGTGTAATTGGTTGTACTTGTCGCATTTACATAGAGCGTTGCAGAAGTTGCGTAATTTTGCCATAATGGGATTGTGTTTGCTCCGCAATTTGTAGAAAGTACAACACCTGTACCGTTACAAATATTTAAACTGGATGTGGTTGAAACACCACCCAAACTTGCTGTAAGTGTTGGTGGTGGAATTGAATAATCTTTAAATTGCCATGAATTAAGCCCATCAATTGTAACTCCCCATTTGGTTGTTTTTACTGTGTAAGTTGATGTCCCATTTGCCGTAGTTGAAGCGTTTATATAATTTGTGGCTGTTGTTGTAATATAAACTCCATCCTTATACCATTGATAAGAATCAAACCCAGATTCTGTTGCTGTTAATGTAACACTGCCTTGATTACAGGTTGAAGTTGCATTTGCATAAAGACTTGACGAAGGAGCATTGTAAACTTTATAATTATAAGAACGCCAAGTTGTGCCTGAATACCCCTCAAAATCGAAATAGTGATAACCACTGTTAAGATTAGCATGTATAAGCGTATTCATACTTGTTGAAGTCGCATTAATGCTATTAGCTATATTACTCTGATAAGGGTTATAAAGTCTGATTGAAGGATATGAACCTTGGTACGCATTTACTTCTATTTTTGTAATGCCTTTTTGTACATATACTTTGTATCTATCTGTATCATAAGTACTTCCATTACTTTGCTGCGTAAAAAAGCCTGTATTTGTTGAAGTTGCATTAGCATAAATTTCGTAAGAATGATTAAATGTAGATGGTTCATCTAATGCCCACACATTTTGAATAGGAAAGTCTTTGAGAAGGTTTGTATGAAAATTGTTATTTGGAATTACGGTGTATGAGTTATTTGTATAAATATTAAAAACAGAAGCATTGACACCAAAATAATTATTAAGATTTGCTCTATAACTTTCCACTATTTGGTCTCCGTCAGTCGTTGAAGATAGTCCATAAAGCCCCATATATGTAGATTTCCCTGTTCCTATTATACATGAATAAGTCAGATTAGTTGGGAGACTTGAAGGGTATTGATTTACGCCAGTAATATAATCTCCTGTTATACCATTACAATTAATATCAACATTAAAAAAATTACTTACTCGCCCAGAAACTCGTGAAGTATTTTCATACTCTCCGAAAAGGTATGCTCCATCATAGCCAGTTGTATATGAATATCTCAAATCTCTTACAGCTTCCGATAGCTCACTTATTCCTGGTCCGAAAATAGAATCACTTAAATTACCCGATGAACCATTACTACCACCATGAGGTGTTCCGACTGTGACGAGCTTTGCAACATGATGCTGACCATCACTCTGCCATTTTGTTGAGTTTTGCAAATAGTCTCTTGCAGCTAATCCTCCCATACTATGCCCCATGAGAATTACTTTGTCAGCTCCTGTTACATTTCTAACGTGCTTGATGGCATCACGTATTGCTAAACCTTGTTTAAAAATAGCAGATTGATTACCTCTCGTACCATAATTAAAATCTATAATATAAGCATCACAGTTAATGAGATATGAGGTATTAGTAATATCGCAATAATCTGTAACATACCATGATGTACTTGTATTCCCATCACAGTTTAAGTTAAAATCCAGACTGTTAAACCAGCTATTCGTCGGGACATTTAATCCAGCGGTACTATTAAGATATGATGCAAAATCGTTCCAAGATTGATGGCTACCTCCTAATCCATGAATAAAAATAATCGGATAAGGTAATTTCCTCTGCCCAATCCCATCAAATCCTCCAAAAATAAATAATAAAACAAACCCAAAACGTAGATGTTTTCTCATAAAAAAGGTGATTATTGAAGTAAATGACAAAGAAACATAAAAATATTCATTTCCGATAGCGTAGAATTACCTAATCTCAACCGTTTAATAAATCCGCATAATCGTTAATTAATATTCTTTCATAGCCAATTTTTCCCAATATTTCCTTCCCAAAATTATCTTCCTTAATTTGCGGAAATATCCCCAATTTCTGAGAACATTAATCATATACTATGAATCTACAAGAGTACATCGA
>JALONS010000380.1 GCA_025454855.1 Arcicella sp. | reverse complement strand
CTATTCAGACAGCAGAAGCAGAGAAAAAGAATGTTTCAAATTGCCCATTATGTGCATTAGGACACGACAGCAACAAAACTAAAATTTGGAAACTTGCAGAAATGGACGCAGACCACGTAACAGCTTGGAGCAAAGGCGGTGCGACAGACACTAAAAATTGCCAAATGTTATGCAAGACACACAACAGAGCAAAAGGAAACAAATGACAGTAAGAAACGACATAGGACAAGAACGCCAGCCTGTAACAGCGGTTTGGCGTAATGGCGGGTTCAGTGCTTCGTATGACAGTTTTGTGGTAAGTTCAAGTTTAGTTCTTCGATTGAACTTTTGTGCTAAAAATCCGCCACTACGCCAAGCCGCGAGACGTTGCACGATATTTTAAAAACAAAACAACGAGAAAATGAATTGGCAAATCAACGAGGAAGATTTAGATACCTCACAACGTAGAATTTACAACCTCTCAACAAACCTAAATGCCATCGTTAGAGGCGTAGCAGGTAGTGGTAAGACTAATCTTGCACTTTGGAGAGCCTTTTTTATCAAAGAAACCGAAGGCAACCAAAATTTTAAGGTGCTTATATACACAAAGGCTTTACGCAGGTTTATTGAAGCAGGTTTGTTATCAATGGAGTTGGAAAACAATGTTGTGCATTTCCATAAGTGGGATATGAAGCCTGTGGATTATATAATTGTAGATGAAAGTCAAGACTTTTCAAAGGACGTAATCCAAACAATACTATCAAAAGTAAAAAAGAGCATTATTTTCTTTGGTGACAATGCACAACAACTCTACGGAGAAGATAAAATGAAAATTGACGATATTCAAAAATTAACAGGATTTCCCGTTTATGATTTAGACTTCAATTACCGACTACCTATATCTGTTGCAAGATTTGCCCAAATAGTAAATCCTGATAACAACGATATAATCACAACTTGTAAAAATCCAGATACAACAAAGCCCCGAATAATCAAATTTAATTCTTGGCAGGAAGAGTTGGATTTTATCATCAATGAGATTAAGACAAGAAATCTCTTTGGAAGTGGAACGGAAAGTACAGCAATTCTTGTACCTTTCAATACAAGAGGTAGTGTTGGAGTTGCACCTTTTTATTATTCGGTGGAGAATGTGAAAGAATACTTTAAAGAAAAAGGGTTTGACAACTTATTTAAGATGTATGATGAAGTTGAATTAGATTTTAATTCTAACTTGCCGAAAATTATGACCTATCATAGTGCAAAGGGCTTGCAATTTGATACTGTTTTTATGCCTCATTGTGGTGAAAATTGGGATATTTACAAAAACCCATTTTATGTTGCACTTACAAGAACAAGCCGACAACTGATAATCACATATTCAGATAAACTTTCACGTTATATTCAGCAAGTTCCAAGTAATTTGGGACTTTATGAAACAAAATAATCATAAATGAAAACTTTATTCTTTTTTACAACATCATTAAATTTCGGTAATATATTTTCGTCTGAAAGTATTTCGCCTGAAAGTTTCTACGTCAAGCGTGGCTTTGGTTTTGACTATTACGAAAATCCGTTTCCAAATATAAAAGACTATATTGTTCTTTTTGAGCAATATCCACTTATTGATTTGCCAACTTCAAAAGAAATTGATGTTTACAAAATAGTTTTAGAGTTTGATGCTTCCGATTTTCAAGTTGAAAAATCAGATATAAACGGTGTTTGGCTTTGTCCAAATTCAATTCAGATAAATTTGAATAACTTGAAAAAAGTATATTTTTCCTCTCTTGCTGAAAAAAATAGAGTTGTTGCAAAAGCGGAAAGTAGCAAAGCATTGAAAATGTTGTTAAAGTACGAACCTTGCTTTACAACACAATCAAATGCACAGCAAACGCCTTATGATATTTCTACAATTAACCTTTCTCAAAATAATAATTTAGAAACTTGTGTAGAACAAGATAGGTTACTTAACAGTTTCAAAGGTTTTATTTACGGATTTATCGCAGGGAAGTCAAATCAAAAAAATCCTAATGAGGTTGCCTATGCTAAGTCATTGCAAGATATAAAAAACGGATTTGCATTGCTTAAAAATAGTTTGGCACACAATTCATTCAGCAACTATTCAAGGGAGAAAAACTTTAATAAACCTTCTTCTTACAATAGTTACGATTACAACTCATCAAGCGAGGTTTTTAAAAATCTTAAAAAATTAATAGATGAAAGTGAAAGACTTTTCATAAACTATATTGATACTATTGGTAAGGTTGATTTTGTTTTGGAGTATTTGAAGAAAGTAGTTTTTAAGAGTTTTCCCAAAGAAGTAAGCCCCGACCATATAGAAGGAGCATTACAACTTGCTAAGTCTATGCGTGGTTTTGAAAAGAACCTTGAAAGAGATGCAAGAAATTGGTTTTGGGAGAATAATCAAAACAACCCTTATATTCTATATGAAGTAATCAGATATTCTATTCAAGGTTATCGTGAAACTTCAAATAAAGAAAAACAAGATGATTTTGATAGTGATATATTAAAAGCACTTTTTAGGCTTGAAAAATATGCCGAAGGTGTTTTATTGCAAAAGGCTAAAAGTGAGCCGTTAATTGATTTTAATTTGATAGAATATAAAAATTCCGAAGTCTTACTTTCTGAAATATTTAACAAAGATGGTAAATTTCAGCCTCTTATTAATATGGTTTTGCAAAACTCAAAAAGAGGTAAAGGAAAGATAAATGACCAGCAACTCATTCCCATAGTTGAAAAAGCAGGCGAACTATATCAAGCAGGTATAGGAAAAAAGACAAATCTATATCGTTATCTAACTAAGCAAGATGTAGTTTATACTGAGCCAGTAAATACACCAACCGTAATGAAGAATTTTACTGCATTTGTTTTTAACCCCAATGACATAGAAAAACTACAAAAGTATATTGAGGAAAAAGCCATTCCAGAACCGCAATATGCTTATGCCTTTTTTGGTGCTTTCAACGGCTTTGCATCATTGAGTAAAGATTTTACAAAATCATTAGTTTCAAATAAAATTGTTCAAATTGAATTAGACAGATATTTTCACGACATTCAAAATAGTATAAATCAGATAAAAGTCTTTTTTCGTGCAGAAACCGCCAATATGGTGGCAGAAGAAGGATTATCTTATCAAGAAATTATGGACAACTCTAATCCGATTACTCTTTCTACTGAAATGAAAGAAGAAACAGAGATAAATCAGGATACTACAAAAATTGATTTACAAGAGTTGAAATATGAAATACTCTTGAAAGTAAAAAGGGAGAAAATTATCAAATCTACTATGCAAGATGAATTTGATGAGAAACTAAATAATTCACTGATGGAAATAGACAAGATTTTAAACGGGCTACCTTATAAGGGACAGTTGGAATTTGCTAAAAATAGACTACTTCTCTTATTGACAACGAAGTATAAAGTAAAAGGACTTGGCGAGCAGAAATTAAAGAAACTATTTGCTAACGATTAGAAAAACATCGTGCAACATTGGCTTGGCGAAAAGCGGGGCTAATGTGCTAATTTGTAGTGAAGTGCTTTTTATTTACATTTGTGCTTGTGTGAAGTGCAGTGCTTTTAACCCCCGCCTTCGCCAAGCCTTTTCCGTTACCTGCTATATTACGACCGACCGTGTTAAAAGAAAAGTCATATATTTGCAGACACAAAAATTTAAGTAAGACAAAATGTAAAAAATAATTTCTTT
>JALONS010000104.1 GCA_025454855.1 Arcicella sp. | reverse complement strand
TTATCAGTTAAAAAAATCCTTCATTTTCTCGAAGAAGTTTTTGTCATTTTTGTTGGGCTTTGGCTGGAAATTTGCCGAATCTCGCATTTTTTCCAACATTTCGGTTTCTTCTTTGGTCAAATTTTTGGGTGTCCAAAGATTCACATGAATCAGCTCATCACCTACGCCGTAGCCGTTTAATTCTCGGATACCTTTGCCTTTCAAACGTAAAATCTTCCCTGATTGTGTCCCGGGTTCAATCGTGATGCGGGCTTTACCACCAATCGTAGGCACTTCAACGGAAGTACCCAAAGCGGCATCAGCAAAATTCAGGTGAAGGTCGTAGATGACATTTGTGCCGTCACGGTGCAATAATTCATCGGGTTCTTCCTCTATCACAATGAGTAAATCACCCGCTACGCCACCTCGTGGAGGTACGTTTCCTTTGCCCGACATCGATAGCTGCATACTATCAGCCACTCCCGCTGGAATTTTAATCGGAATGATTTCTTCTTCTAATACCCTTCCTTCACCAAAACAAGCCTCACAACGAGTTTTCACTTGTTTCCCTTCTCCGTTACAAGTAGGGCAAGGTGAGGTAGTTACCATCTGTCCGAGCATGGTTTGTTGTACTCTGCGGACTTGTCCAGCACCGCCACAGGTTTGGCAAGTGCTTAGTTCAGTACCGTTTTTAGCACCATTTCCACTACAAGATTTACAGGTAACGTGGCGTTTTACTTTGATTTTCTTTTCAACGCCGTTGGCAACTTCTTCTAAATTAAGTTTCAATTTAATTCTGAGGTCAGAGCCTTTTCTCATTCGGCGTTGTCCGCCACCACCGCCACCAAACATATTGCCAAAGGGGCTGTCATCACCGAAGATACTACCAAACTGGCTGAAAATATCTTCCATGTTCATACCTTGCCCACCAAAGCCTCCACCAGCGGCACCGCCCATACCTGCGTGTCCGAAGCGGTCGTATTGGGCTTTTTTCTTAGCATCTGATAAAACTTCATAAGCCTCAGCGGCTTCTTTGAATTTTTCTTCCGCAGCTTTATCTCCCGGATTTTTATCAGGGTGATACTTGATAGCCATCTTCCGATAGGCTTTCTTTATTTCCTCTTCCGAAGCCGATTTTGAAATCTCTAATACTTCGTAATAATCTCTTTTTGCCATAACTTATGTAGTGAATAGATATTAGAGGATAGATGATAGTGACAAAACTAATCAAACCTAAAGTTCATGAACTAAATTTATTCTCTGCAATCTATTCTCTTTAATCTATTCTCTAATATCTAATTTGCTACAACCACTTTCGCAAAGCGAATCACTTTTTCATTTAGGTAATATCCTTTTTCTACTACATCAAACACTTTTCCTTTGTCCTCTTCGGTTGGAGCGGGAAATTGGGTAATAGCTTCGTGTATATCAGCGTTGAAAACTTCGCCTTTTGCTTCCATCGCTTTCAAACCTTTGGCGGTAAGGGTGTTATTTAATTTGTTGAAAATCAGCTGAATGCCTTCGCTGATTTCACCTTCTTGGGCATTAGAGGTAGCTCTTTCGATGTCATCAATGACGGGTAGAATATCTACAATCACTTTCTCCGAAGCTGACTGAATCATCTCTAATTTTTCTTTGGCAGTACGCTTTCTGAAATTGTCAAAATCTGAATACAGTCTTAAATATTTGTCTTTTAGTTCGGCTATTTCTATTGATAGTTTTTCAGTTTCTGTCAATTCAGGAACTTCTTCAACAGGTGTCTCTACGGTATTTTCTGAAACATTGTCAGTTTCTTGGGTGATTTCTTGTTCTTCTACGGGTAATTCTTCTTTATTTTCCATTTTCAAATGCAATTTCGCTTTGTTTTTGTACTTATTTATAATGCTCAAAAGTTTTGCCATATCTTTTTTTCTGTCAGATTGACAGATTCAGGCTACAAAGCTACTGATTTGTTGGCAGATTATTCAATTCGGAGTTCAATGCGTTTATCCATTGTTCAAAAAGGCTTCTTTCAATGTTGCAGGCTTTTTCAGCGTGCATTTCCCATTGCTCCGAAAAACTTTTTAATTGTGAAATCATCTCGGCTAAATGCCCTTCTTCTTCTACGATAATTGATTTGACGTTTACTTTTGATTTTGCTTCGTCGAGAGCGTCTTGGTAGATAGGATAAAGTTCATCGGCACGTACCTCAATGGCATACGTAACCAATAGGTATGCCGCATATTTAAGGTCATTGCCAGATAGTTTTAACGTAGATTTTAGATACCTACATAACTGAATGTCAAGGCTATGCAAATAGGTATAACTGGCGAAAGGTGCTACAAGGTACGGATTTTCGTAGGTTGGAAAATCGGCTAAATCAGCCACTTTTTGAATTTGTTTTTTTAGGTAAAAAGCGTGTCTGGCTTCCTCTGAAGCGTGTTTTAGGATTAGGTAGGATACCTGTGTTTTGTGTTCGGAAGCTGATATTTTTCGAGCCCCTGTATTTTCCATGAGCGACAAAGTATTTAAAAATCGTGCATGGAGATGACTATTGTCAATGATGTTTCGGAATATTTCTTGTAAATTCATATTTCAAAAGTAATTCTATGTTTTTGATTGAGGTTTTTAATCTTTGATTTTTGAAAAATTTTGTTCAGATTATGCAATTATCCTACGTAAAATACACCCTGACAGAGTTACAACAAGTAAGAGACATTTTCATCGAATACGCCGAATTTTTACAAGTTGATTTATGTTTTCAAGATTTTGAGAAAGAATTACAGACCTTACATCAAGTTTACCAAATGCCCAAAGGCTGTATTATTTTGGCAATAGAAAATGAAGAAGTACAAGGTTGCGTTGCCTTGAAACCCATAGCGGAGGGCGTATGCGAAATGAAACGGTTGTTCGTAAAACCGCATAATCAAGGAAAAGGCTTGGGGCGTAAATTGGTGGAAGAGGTAATAAGTTTTGCTAAGCAAGCAGGCTACGAGACCATGAAGTTGGATACTTTGAATAAACTAACCGAAGCCATCAAATTGTACCAATCGTTTGGTTTTGTACCCACCAACCCATACGTGTACAATCCTTTGGAAGAAGTACTTTATTTTGAACTAAAATTATGAATAAACGAAAATTTACCATCAAATTCAGTCAATTTTCATTGAAACGTACCATCAAAGGATAGCATACTTGCCACTCAACACATAATTTTACAAATAAAACAAAACCATTAACCATTTTACAGAAAACATTTTTAGGTTTGAGGACTTGACAATGATTTATTCATTAGGTCTAAACTTTTTGTTGAACTGTAATTCTATTATATGAAATTTCCGCTAATCGCTAAATTGATGATTTGTTGTATTATCATCGGGTGTTCGTCTTGGGGCTTTTTGGCTCATAAAACAATTCATCAACTTGCTATTTATTCTCTTCCGAAAAAACTGCAATTATTCTTTTTTAAAAATATGGACTATCTGATTTACAATTCCGTTCGTCCCGATGTGCGGAGGAAGGATGACCCCGCTGAAGCCACCAAACACTTTATTGACCTTGATGCAGCCGTTTTTGGTAAAAATCCTTTGGATTCTATGCCACCCAAATGGGATGATGCCGTAAAAAAATACTCTGAAGATACCCTCAGAAAATATGGTACTGTACCCTGGGAAGTGATAAGACTACAAGAAAAACTTACTAACGCTTTTCGTAATAAACTAAAAGACAGTATTTTATATTACTCGGCAGATTTGGGACATTACATTGCGGATGCTCATGTGCCTTTACACACAACCGTTAATTATGACGGTCAATTAACCAATCAGCGTGGGCTACATTCGCTCTGGGAAAGTACCGTTCCTGAGATGAATATTGAGAGCTACAATCTTTTCCAAAATCACAAAGCCAAGTACATCAAAAATCCTTTGGCTGAAATTTGGGTAAAAATTGCGGAATCAAACGCTATGCTTGAAAAAGTATTAGCGGATGAAATTTTGGCTTCGGAAGGTTTTACAGAGGATAGAAAGTTCAAGCGTTCGGAACGTTTTGGGGCAATTCGTAAAAATTATTCAGGTGAATTTGCTAAAGCCTACGCTCAACGTTTGGGTAATACGGTGAACGACAGAATGTTAGAAGCTACCCGAACCGTAGCTAACTTTTGGTTTACTGCTTGGGTAGATGCTGGTTGTCCAGATTTATCGGATTTAACAAACATCACGGATGAAGATAAAGATAAATTAAAAGTAGAAAAACAAACTTGGAAACATAATGAGTTGATTTCTAAAGGTTTACTGCAATCAAGAAAAGGTAAGAACGAAGGCGAATGATTTATTTAGATTTGAGATTGTGGATTTATTTAGATTTAAGATTTTCAAATCTAAATAAATCCACAATCAAAGTAAATCCGCAATCAGTTAAATCCAATCACTACATTAGCCCTCATACTGATACCATCGTACACAGGTACAAAAGCGATATTTTTCTTGTTTCTAATACCCAGTTTATCCTTCAACCACGGATAAATACTATACGCTAATTCACCTGAAATAATACCAATTCCTGCCCCCACCAGCACATCCGAAGTCCAATGACGATTATTTAAGATGCGTAAGACTCCCGTGGCAGTTGCCACAGAATAGCCTCCAATAGCATACCAGACACTTTTATCAGCGTATTCTTTGGCTAAAATCGTCGCTCCGAAAAAAGCATTAGCGGTATGTCCAGAAGGAAAAGAGTTATCTGCCGAACCATCAGGACGCACCTGATTGGTGGTTGATTTCAAAAGCGTAACCGTTCCTACCGTTAAAATCCCACCCACTACCATCAGACCCACTTTATCAGTAAAATTATGTTTACTTTTTACGCCTACCCAATCTAACCCAAAAACGGCAGCGTGAGGAGCATATTGAATAAAATCATCAACTTTGGTACGATAACCACTAAAATTTTTATCATGAAATTCAGTTTGCTTTGCTTTAAAATCAGAATTATTCAGAGCGATTCCACCGCCAATCAATGTTAAGGGTACAATGAAATGTTTGAATTGATGGTTAGAGAAAGTAGAATCGTAGGAAGTATTTTGTCCAGTAGATGGAAACAAAATACATAGATGTAGTAAAAAGATAAAAAACGATTTAGTCATGATAAAATATGGGATTAATTGAGATACTCTGAAGGGGCTTTCCCAAACTCTTTTTTGAACATTCTTGAAAAATAGGAAGGGTCATTAAACCCTACCTTATAGGACACTTCTGCTATTGTAAAGCTCTCGGTTTCAAGAAGTTGGACTGCTTTTTTTAGCCTGATACTTTTAATGAATTCATTACCCGAAAGATTGGTCAAACTCTTGAGTTTACGGTACAATTGCATATTACTCATTTTGAGTTCTTCCTCCAAAAATTCAATATCAAGAGAAGCGTTGTTAATATTTTCCTCTACAATTTTGATGGCTCGCTCCAAGAAATGCTCATCGGATGAATTGAGTGTAATTTCTTTGGGCTTCAACTGAGCTGTTCTCCCGAAAAGCTCTCGTAATTTTCTGCGATTTTCAAGGATATTTTTTACCCTAATTTCCAGTAAATTGGCATTGAATGGCTTGGTTATATAGTCATCAGCACCCGTTTCTAAGCCCATTTGTTTACTTTCGTTGCTATTTTTAGAAGTGAGAATAACAACGGGGATATGACTGGTTTTATCGTCAGTTTTAATATTTTCGCAAAGTTCCACACCAGTCATCAATGGCATCATCCAATCCGAGATAATTAAATCGGGTAGATGTTCTTTTGCCAAATCAAGGGCATCTTTACCGTTATCGGCTTCGATAATTTGAAAATCTTGAACAAAAATTTCTTTGATATAAGCTCTTAAATCTTCGTTGTCTTCGGCAATTAGCAAAATGGAGGCATCCTCTGAAAGTTTTATCTTTTGTGGTTTCGGGGATTTTCCAACGGTATTATTTAGTACTAATTCAGGTTGAAGATTTACGGTGTTTTCTTCTTTAATCCACTGAATATCAAATGAATTTTTAGCAATAGGAAGATGAACTGAAAACGTAGTGCCTTTATCAATTTTACTACTTACTAATATTTCGCCACGATGTAATTCAGCTAATTCTTTGCAAAGTGCCAAACCTACCCCCGTACCCACCACTTGTGGTTGATTTTTATCATGAACTTGATAGAAACGGTTAAAAATATTTCTCAAATTTTCTTGGGCGATACCAATGCCAGTATCACTTACTTTAATGATAACTTTCTCATTATCAGCAGGATTTACGGTTACGTGAACGTTGATTGTTCCACCAGCTTTCGAGAATTTAAAAGCATTTGAGAGTAAGTTAGTAATAATTTTTTCTACAATATCACTATCAAAATAAGCCATAATCTGAGCTTGGTTCGACTGAAACTGTAACGAGATATTTTTTTGAACGGCTAAATCTTGGAATGATTGGGTCGTTTTATCAATGAACTCAACCAAATCGCTGTGGGTAATTTCTGGGTGCAATCTACCAGCTTCTAATTTTGATAAATCTAAGAGTTGATTTATCAGTTTTTGTAGTTGTTTAGCGTTTCGATAGATTGATTCAGCTCTTGCTCGTTGATTAGCAGGCAAATCAGGATTTTCACTCAAATATTTTTCTAACGGACTGATAATCAGGGTCAAAGGTGTTCTGAATTCGTGTGAAATATTGGTAAAAAAGTTGGTTTTAATTCGGTCTAATTCCTGAATTTGTTGTTTTTCTCTTTCCTGAAATGTCAAGTCAGAACGGAATCTTTCTCTCACCTGTATCACTCTTCTGAGTGCATAAATAGCTCCAGTTATCAGCAAAGCATACACACCGAATGCCCACCATGTTTTGTACCAAGGGGGTAGAATGATAACCTTGATAATGGCTTGTTGGCTATTCCAAACGCCATCACTATTGCTGGCTTTTACCCGAAAGGTGTATTCGCCTGCGTTGAGGTTGGTATAACTGGCAATGCGTTGCGTTCCTACGTAGTTCCAGTCATAATCAAAGCCTTCCATGATGTAGGCGTACTGATTATTCTTGAGTTGCTGAAAATCCAAAGCCGTGTATTCAAAAGAGAAAACATTCTGATTGGCATTGAAAGTAAGTTCTTGGGTTTCGGAAATATCTTTTTCCAACGGTGAGTCTTTTTGTCCTACGCTGGTTGGTTTATTGAAAAGCCTAAGACCAGTGATGTAGATAGGTGGAACTCGATTGCTTTCGGTGAGACTATCTGGATGAAAAACGTTCATACCACTTGTACCGCCAAAAAACATTTCCCCCAAGGCATTTTGGCAATAAGAATTAATCAAGAATTCGGAGCCTTGCAAACCGTCAGCTTTTGAATAATTTTTAAAGGAATTACTCTGAACGATAAAATTAGAGAGTCCTTCGTTAGTTGCTAACCATAGATTACGATGTTTGTCTTCCATGATGCCTTTGATGGTATTGTTGGGTAAGCCATCAAGGGTAGTCCAAATTCTAAAATTATGTGTTTGGGGCTGATACAAACACAGTCCCCCGCCATTGGTGGCTATCCAAATACGTTTTTGAGAGTCTTCAAAAACCTGAAAAATATTATTGCTTTTGAGACTTCCTGCACGGTCAGACTGCTGAAAATGTTCTATTTTTTGCGTTTGGGGGTCGTAAGTAAAAACCCCATTACTAAAAGATGAAATCCATAACTTCCCATTGCTATCTTCCAAAATAGCGTTGATATGCCTTTCTAATAGAATTTCTCTTTTGTTTAATTGATGTACTGGTGAAAATTTCCCTGTTTTTTTATCAAAGGTAAGAATCCCCATATCCTGCGAGCCTACCCACATGAGATTCTGTTTTTTGGATTCAACTAAGCAAGTAATATTACGGGTATATCCATCCACTTGGTAAGGATAAGCAATAAGATTGTTAGTTCCTTTTTTTAAGATTCGCAAGCCAATTCCCCAAGTAAGCGTGATTAAATCACCGTCTTTATCTTTGTATAAAAAATTAAAATCGTTGTTGTTTCTGACGGCTGACGTGGAGGGGTCTTGCACAAAATGCTTGAAAATATTGTTTTTTCGGTCTAATAAAGAAAGACCACTATTAGTACCAATCCAAATTTTGTTATTGTCTTCTGGTACAATAGCATTTACTTTATCACGAAGTAAACTTTGGCTTGAATTTACTTTATGGCGGTACAAAACAAACTTACTTTGTTTACGAAAGTGAATGTTTAAACCCGCTTCCCACGTACCAATCCACACATTGTTATCTCTATCCACAAATACCGCTTGAATGGCTAAAGAGTTCAGACCCGTCTCTGAATCAGGGTCAGATATTAAATGAATAGGTTTGGTAAAGTCTTGTTTTTTAATGAGAATAACACCGCTTTCTGTACCAATCCAGAGTGTACCTTGCTGGTCATACGCTAAAGCCATGATGTAATTATCCAATGTAACTTTTTGGGTATTGTAGAGTATGCGGGTTGTTTTCTTGGTGGTTAAATTCATTTTGTGCAAACCATTACCCCGAGTACCAATCAGAATGTCACCGTCTGGGTGTAAATAAAGACAGGATATTTGATTTACTTTCTGTTTTTCAGCATTATCAATACGAAATCTTTGAACGGTATTGCTTTTTGAAAATTCAAGTATTTCTCCGTAATGACCACCCATGATTATGTTTCCTCGGCGGTCTTGAATGATGCGGGGAACATCATTGGTAGTAATAGGGGCGGATTCGGTTTTCTTCCAAGTAGTGCTATTTTTTTTAATATCAATGTACAACAAACCGTAGCGGTAGGTGGCTATCCAAATTTTGTCATCTTGCGTGGTAATAATATCAGAAACACTTATTTTGGAAATATCTTTTTTGTCATCCGTTTGTAGGTAATGGATGAATTTTCCTGTGTGTTTATCTAATTTATTTATGCCACCATCTACCATGCCAACCCACAAATTCTCTTCGTTATCTTCGGCAATGGTAGAAATATTACTACTACTAATGGTATTTGGGTCGTTGAAATTGTGTCTAAAAACCGTAAAGTTATAGCCATCGTATTTATTGAGTCCATCACGAGTAGCAAACCAGAAAAACCCCCGTTTATCTTGAAAAATTTTGTGAACGGTACTCTGAGAAAGTCCTTGTTGATTACCCACTCGTTCAAAACGAAGTTGAGCCATTGTACTAACTGCACAACAACTGACCAAACAAATAAGCCCTATGAATACTCTGAACCGCATATTTCACCTTTTATTCAATTGGCAATTTACTAAGATTTGTGCTGAGATAAAAGAAGTTGTATTAAGCAGAAAATGAAATGAAAGAAAAAGAGGGGTAAACTGCTGGTATTCAGTAAATTATTTTTGATATTTTGCTTAGTTTACTCCTAATAATTAAAGGTTTGTATTCATAACTAATCGAGGTTCGTAGAAGGAAACCATGATAAGTTTTTGATTTTCTGTAACTTATGGACTTTTAGCTTACGGCATCAATTGACAGAGTGATAGAGGAGAAAACTAAGAAGCCGCTCAAAAGTGATGAGCTCTTCGGGCGTTGCTCCGATTTTGAAAAGCATATCTCGGTGTTTATCCGCCAAATCTAAAAAATCTTTGTGGTGGATAAGTTTGGCACAAATAATCCCTTTGAAACAGCGATGTACCTGATTATAAACAAATTTACAGGGCTTATGGATGTTGGTATTGAAGATTTCGTTGAGACTGTGTAAACTATCTGAATTACTCAGAAATGGAAAACCGTCATTTGCTAAAAAATCCTTGACAATATCACAAACATCTTCCACATCGGGCTGAGTCATGATTTTGTATCTGAAATATTTAGCATTATTATACTTACCAATTGAAATAACAATGGTATTTGAATCATTCCAGAAGTCTCGGGTATTTCCTAAAAATTGTTGGGCAATTTGCTCAATTTGTTCGTTTCTGCAACCAAAATTTACTTCCAACCACACTTCTTCATCGTAGGCAGTTGCTGTGAAAATAACATTTTGAAAGCCCGTAGGAGTGATTTTCCGAAACTGTTTTTTGTCAGCCAATAAAGCGAAGCCTCGTTGTTCAAAAAACAGGCGTAGTTTCTCGTAAAGAGCAGCTTCAAATGGTTTTACCAGCATGATGTAAATAAATTAAAATGGTTTTGGGCTGTGAATTTTCTGAGTGTTAAATCTGAAATTTGGACTAAAAACAAAGTTATTATTCAATTATTGCCTTTAAGATTAAAACCATCATCTTTTGTTTTTGTTTTAAAAAACGGATAGTTTATACGTACCTTTTGATAAATCTTTTATTATTTCATCACGAGTGTTTATGTTGGTATTTGTATTTTTGTTAAATAAACAGGATAATAATAATAATGGCGAGACCCTCCAACAACCCTAACGATAAGTCAAAAGCAAAAAAAAACGAAACGCCCCTTGCCAAACAGTACAATCAAATTAAGGCAAAATACCCAGGTGCATTACTGTTATTCAGAGTAGGAGATTTTTATGAAACCTTCGGAGAAGACGCTGTACGGGCTTCAAAAATATTAAATATTACACTTACCCGTAGAAACAATGGCAACGCCGACGACCATCTGGCGGGTTTTCCTCATCATTCTTTAGATAATTATTTACCTCGTTTGGTTCGGGCTGGCGAGCGGGTGGCTATTTGCGACCAACTGGAAGACCCCGCCACTGCTAAGGGAATTGTAAAACGGGGCGTTACTGAATTGGTAACACCGGGGGTTTCCTACAACGATAACGTGCTGGATATGAAGCGAAATAATTATTTGGCTTCGGTTAGTTTTTCGTCTTTTTCCAAAGAAATAGTAGGGATTGCTTTCTTGGATATTTCAACGGGAGAATTTTTGTGTTCGCAGGGAAATGTTTCGTACATCGAAAAGTTACTGCAAAGTTTTTCGCCTTCCGAAGTACTTTTTTGTAAAAAAAATCGACAGGAGTTTACCAATTATTTTGGTGATAAGTTTAATACTTTTGGTTTGGATGATTGGGCTTTCAAACACGAATTTGCTTATCCTTTACTCACTAATCACTTCAAAACCAATTCGTTGAAAGGTTTTGGAGTAGAATCACTCACCGAAGGAGTCATTGCGGCGGGGGTTATTATGCACTACTTGGCAGAGACCGAACACAAGGAAGTTGGGCATATTTCACGGATTAATCGTTTAGAAGAAGAAAAATACGTTTGGTTAGATAAATTCACCATTCGTAATCTGGAATTAGTGGCGGCACAGCAGGAGGGAGGTATTCCCCTGATTCAGATTTTAGACCAAACCATGACTCCGATGGGGGCAAGGCTTTTGAGGAAATGGTTGGTATTACCACTCAAAGAAAAATCACTGATTCAGGAGCGTTTGAATACAGTTTCGTATTTTAAGGAGCATGACGAATTACGAGAATCTTTAGAAAATCATTTAAAGCAAATTGGAGATTTAGAAAGACTCATTTCAAAAGTTGCCGTTCGGCGGATTAATCCCCGAGAATTGTTGGCTTTGAAAAAAGCACTTCTGCACATTGAGCCTATTCGTTGGCAATTAATGAATGGGAAGCCTTTAGCTATGGCAGGAGGTTTACGCTCTGAACATGACAGCTATCAGTTATCCATAAACAGTGAACAGACCGAAAAATACGATGGTGAAGCAAAAATCAATAAAGAAATAAGTAGTGATGATTTTTTGAATGAAGTACTGAATCCTGAAAATTCGATGTTAGATGTTCGGGAGTCGAATATTGAATACCGAAAAGAAGTTTCTGACATCAAGCATCAAATATCGAACATCGAACAAAACAAATCGGAAATCCTAATCAAATATGCCGACCAACTGAATCCATGCCAATTTTTATTGGATAAAATTCAGAAAGAACTCCGTGATGACCCACCGTTATTGAGTAATCAAGGCGGCATGATTCGGCAAGGGGTTGATGAAGAATTAGACCATCTTTTGGGTATTGCGTACACGGGCAAAGATTTTTTACTGCAAATACAAAATAGAGAAATAGAACGGACGGGCATTACGTCTCTAAAAATTTCGTTCAATAAAGTTTTTGGCTATTATTTAGAAGTTACCAATGCCCACAAAGATAAAGTACCTGAAGATTGGATTCGGAAGCAGACACTCGTGAATGCCGAACGTTATATCACGCCCGAACTAAAAGAATATGAAGAAACTATTTTGGGGGCGGAGGATAAAATCAATGTCATTGAACAAAGAATTTTTAATGAATTGGTAAATGTAGCCAACGAATATATTCATCAAATACAGCAAAATGCCAAAATTATTGCGGTGCTGGACGTGCTGACCAATTTTGCCAAAATAGCCGAAAAGAATAATTATTCAAAACCGCAAGTGTCTGCTGATAAGGTGCTTAACGTAAAGAATGGTCGTCACCCCGTGATTGAACAACAACTACCTCTGGGCGAAAAATACGTTCCGAATGATTTGTATTTGGATGATGCCACCCAACAAATTATCATCATTACGGGACCCAACATGGCAGGTAAATCTGCCCTCCTACGACAAACGGCTTTGATAGTGCTGATGGCTCAAATTGGCTGTTTTGTACCTGCCACCGAAGCCCAAATAGGTTTAGTGGATAAAGTTTTTACCAGAGTAGGAGCAAGCGATAATCTTTCTAAAGGGGAATCTACTTTTATGGTAGAAATGACGGAAACCGCCAGTATCCTAAACAACCTTTCGGATAGAAGTCTCGTCTTAATGGATGAAATCGGGCGAGGAACGAGCACTTACGATGGTGTTTCTATTGCTTGGGCGATTGCCGAGTTCTTGCATAACCACGCTAATTATCGTCCTAAAACCCTTTTTGCTACGCATTATCATGAGTTGAATGAGTTGGCAAATGATTTTCCGAGAATCAAAAACTTCAACGTTTCGGTAAAGGAAATCAACGGCAAGGTAATTTTTATGCGTAAGTTACAAGAAGGCGGTTCGGAACATAGTTTTGGGATTCACGTGGCACAATTGGCAGGTATTCCACAAAATGTAGTGTACCGAGCCAGTGAAATATTGATAGAATTAGAGAAAAATCGGGCGAAGGAACAACACCGCCAGACGATTCGAGAAATGCCCAAACAAAATTTCCAAATGTCTATTTTTGAAGCCGAGAAGAATCCGAAATTTGAAAAAGTAGAAGCTCTGTTGAAAACCCTTGATATTAATACGATGTCACCGATTGAAGCGTTATTGAAACTCAATGAGATAAAAAAAGCATTGGAGTAAAGGTTATTGAAGTATATCTCATTGTTTTCAGACTTGCCGTAGAACAGGTTTCTAACCTGTTTAAATAAATTTCAAAGACAGGTTGTAAACCTGTCTTACCATTTTAACATAGATTACAAACCTATATTTTAACCTCGATAATATTATCATCACAACCCATGAAAAAAATTAACACACTGATATTATTTTTAACCTTAGCGTGTGCATCTGCCCA
>JALONS010000103.1 GCA_025454855.1 Arcicella sp. | reverse complement strand
AGAAGTTGTCTAAATTTACGTTTCACGGGTTTTTCTTGACATAATTTTAATCATAGTCCAATAGATAAATGCCTCAGAATGAGACACATTGACCTCGTAGTCTTTGGTAAGTCTTCTATGAAAAGCAAACCATCCAAAAGTTCTTTCAACAATCCATCTTTTAGGGATAACTTGAAAACCTTTGATACCCAAAACTTGAGCAACAACTTCCAAAACGATGTTAAAACCCTCTTTAATTTGTGCGATAAACTCAACACCATCAAAGCCTTAATCGGCTAATATTTTGGTTAATCTTGCAAAGCGATTACCTAATTTTTCAATGGCTAATTTAGCACCCGCTCTTTCTCCAATATTACCTTGTGTGATGACCAAAGAAAGGATAAAACCTAAAGTGTCTGTAATGATAAACCGCTTGCGTCGGGGACGCCCAGTCCCTCAACTTTTTTATTCCCATCAAAGCCTTTAAAATCAGTAACAGACATACTTTTAACTGATTGAGAATCAACAAGTCCAAGACTTGGAGAGGGGTCTCTTTCTAACTTTTCTCTCACTTGAACAAGCATACTATTATGGATTTTTTCAACCGTTCCGTCTTGTGCCCATTTGCGAAAATAGTAATAAACAAGTTTCCAATCAGGAAAATCATTTGGTAACATTCGCCACTGAATACCTGTCTTGTTAACGTATAAAATGGCATTGATAATTAAACCAATAGAATATTTCCTTTTGCGTTTCCAAATTTTGAAATCCAAATTATCTTTGATATTTTGCCATTGAGAATCGGTTAAAGCTGTTGTGTACATAACGGAGTAATTTTAAGTTTGACAACCCAAAATTACATAACCGATTCTTTTTCGTGAAACTTTAAACAACCTCTTAGAGAATTTAGTATCACCGCTTTCAATACGGAGTATCAAGCCTTGTTATATCAAGAAGCCAAACGACTCACTTATCTGCAAACTAAACCTACCCTAATTTTTGCCTCTCTGGTTTCTTTTCTTCAAGAAAAAAGAATTGAAATACCTACGTATAATGCTTTACGGGAGATTATTACCAAAGCTCTTAACGCATTTGCCAAAAACTTAGAAACCATCATTCAAACCTATTTATTGGAAATTGACGGGGATTTATTAGAGCAACTCGCAGAGAAACAAAAAACAGAGTTTTCTGAGAAAAAGGGTGGTTATGAGCGTTATGAATTGACTTTTTTCAAAAGAATAACCCAATCTATGCAGCCCATGCGAATAAAGGAAAGACTTGAATTGTTTATAGCCTTAAAGTTCAAATACCAACAATTGCAATCCATTATCAAAAAACTAAAACTTTCGGATGCCACTATACGCTACCTTGCCGACTATATTTTGGATAATCAGTCCTCACAAGCCATAAAACGAATAAATGAGCATTATTTACAGTTGATTGCCTTCGTGATTCATCAGTATTTCAGTTTGGGGGATGCGTTGATTCTAACCTTGAATAGTGCCGTTACTTCGACTTTTAATGATGCTGAAGATAGACTCAAAGAAGAGCATTATAAGAACCGTTTTGTCAATGCTCAGTTGGCTAATCAGGTTACTCGGCGTAGTACCACGCACATTGATGCCTTGGGAGATATTGAAACGATTATTGAAAATGTACAAACCGATGATAGCCAAAAAGTCGAGCAAATAAGACAATTAATTGTTCAAAAAAGAGTCAAAAAATCTGCGTTGGATGAAGACCAAGAACGATTGAATGAGCTAAAAAAGGTAAATCAACCCATATCTAATCGGGATGATTATTATAAATCCCTTGAAAAAGAGTCCATCAAGTTACAGAACCGAGTGACTCATATTATCGTAGCATTAGTATTTGACATCGAAAAATCGCAGGAAGATATTTGCCAAGCCGTTACCTATTTCCAACAGAAGAAAGGGGATATTAGCCATAGCAATAAATTGCCGATTAATTTTTTGGATATGGATGAACGACAAAAAGTCTTTACTGATTCGGGTAAATTACGCATCTCACTTTACAAGGCATTACTTTTTAGAGAAATTAAAGAACATATCAAAGCGGGGTCTTTGAATGTCATTTCTTGTTATGAATACCGAAGTTTTGAAGAGTATTTAATTCCACGTAATCAATGGAATAAGCACAAGGAAACCCTTTTAGAGAAAGCAAATCTAACAAAGCATAGCAGTGCCGCCCAAACACTTTTAGCTATCAATGATAAATTGAACCAACAATTTAAAATAACCAATGACCACTTATCAGAGAATAAAGATGTCTATTTTGATAAGGATGGACAGTGGCACTTGCATCGCTACAAAGCCGATGGCCATAACATCCCTATTGACAACAAGTTGCTTTATCCACCTAATCGGTCAATTCCTCTGTTGCAGGTGCTTATTCAAATTAATCAGCTAACGGGTTTCTTGGAGGCTTTTCAACATAAAACGGAACATTACGTGCCAACTCGCCCTGGGAATAACATTTTCTATGCAGCAATTATTGGATTTGGAGAAAACATTGGTATCTCTGAGATGGGGGATATTTCAAGAAATATTGCCAAAAATACCCTTGAAACCGTAGCAACTCATTATTTTTCCCCAGAAATGACCTTGAAAGCCAACGATTTAATTCTTTCTATGAGTAATAAATTACCAATTATTGACTTTTTTAGACAGCAATCAGGATTTGTTCATACGGGAAGTGATGGGCAAAAATATGACATTTCAGTACCGTCTTTGCGAGCTTCTGCCTCTTTTAAATATTTTGGTAGTGGAAAAGGCATCACGGTTTATTCTCATTTAGATGAAGCGGGGCAACTCATTATTTCAACCGTTTTTAGTGCTTCGGATAGAGAAGCTCACTACCTCTTAAATATGCTTACTTACAACGAAGTCATTACCCCAGATGCCCATTCTACGGACACGCATGGTTATACCGAGCCTGTTTCAGCCATTACGGGCTTAATTGGTATTGAGTTTCGTCCTCGGTTAGCGGGACTTTACAAACGAAATCTTTACGCCATTGATGCCGTTTGGACTTTTAAAGAATTGGAGTATAAAATCTCTCCAGATGCCAAAATTGATTATGAACATTTAGTCGCTCAATGGGATGAAATTTTACGAATGACTGCCACCATTAAATTAGACTACAATAAAGCATCAACCTTATTTAAGCGACTGAATTCTTATGCAAGACAACATCCACTTTATAAAGCTCTGACGGACTTGGGAAGACTTTATAGAACAGATTATACTCTACGAGTTATGGACTTGCCATCCCTCAGAAAGTCCGTAGAGGGTGTTTTGTCTAAAACTGAGCATTCTAATAATCTTGCATCTGCAGTAACACATGGGAATAATCAGCACCTCATTTGGTCCTCTTGCGAAGACCAACTCAAAGCAGAAGGGTGTAAACGACTAATTATGAATGTCATCAATTATTTCAATCTTTTGCTCCTTTCAGAGAAACTGAGCCAATGCAAAACGGAGCAAGAAAAACAATCACTTTTAGCCATTATTGCAAAATCGTCCACGCATACTTGGCGGCACATCAATCTTTTAGGAACGTATGACTTTTCGGATACGGAGGTTAGCCATACATTTGACCTACAAGCAATTATGGCTCTCAAATTAACTCGCTAAAATTTAGAATGAACCTCCTGAGAATCGTGTAGATTAAACAACTATCAAGAAAACAAATTACATCAGACCCGCGACGATTTTTGTACGTTCTTTTAATTTTACCCAATTCTATATGCAAATTTAGTACAAACGTCAAAACTTACCAATGTATCGGCACGTAGTGCAACATTTTTCGATTTAAAATTCTTCCTCAATTATTTCTCTATTTGCCATTGAACCAGCTATTCCACCTGTTGCAATTGCATAAGAAACAGCACGCATCATAGTTGCATTGTCGCCACAAGCAAATATTCCTTGTTCTGTTGTTTTCTGAAAAGGGTCAATCTTTAAGTAGTTTTGTTCTGTCAAAACGCAACCAAGTTGTTTTGGAATTTCACAATTCTGTTCAACGCTCGGTCTCGAATAAATTACTTTAATGGTATCTGAAGTGTTGTCTTTGAAAATTATACTTTCAATTTGTCCGTTATTATGAACAAAATAGTCAATTTCTTTATCTACAATTTTTATATTATTTTTTTTTAGTTTCAAAGCTTGTTCTTTGGTCAATGTACATCTTCCATTTGTGAAAATTGTTAAGTCCTTTGTCCAATTATTTATCAGTTTTCCTATTTCAAATGCAATGTCTCCATTTGCAAATATTCCTGTTTTGACATTACTATATTCATACCCGTGGCAATATGGACAATGAATAATTGATATGCCCCAACACTCTGAAAAACCTTTTATATCAGGCTTTACATCTTTTACACCTGTTGCGAAAATCAATTTTTTGGAAGTAAATTTTTGTCCTGTTTGTGTAGTAATTTGAAATCCCTTTTCAGTTTTTTTTCCATTTATTGCAAGTCCGTTAAAAAATTTAATTATTTTATACTTTTCAACTTGATTTTTAGCAAGAGTTGAAATCTCTTTCGGTGTTTTTCCGTCTTGTGTTAAAAAATTATGGGAATGTGGTGTTTGAATGTTACAAGGCTTACCGCTGTCTATGATTAATACATTTCGTAAAGCTCGTCCTAATGACATTCCTGCTGAAAGTCCTGCATAACTTCCACCAATTATAATTACGTCAAATTTATTATGTTCTGTCATTGTATTGAATTTGGTAAATACTGTTAATGGTAATGCAAATGCTGTTAGGGCAAGTCCACCTTGCTTGATTAGTTGTCGTCTTGTTATGCCTTTTTCTGTCATTATCTATATTGGGATGCTATTCTATAAAATTGCACATGACTGGTAATTTTTACGCAAGACCTCCATTTGTTGCAATACTTTGTCTTGTAATCCATTTTGCGTCATCACTTGATAAAAATATAACCGTTTTTGCAATGTCTTCGGGTTCTCCAATTCTTTTAAAAGCAGTCATTGCTGCAAGATTTTTGATTAGTTCTTCGCTTTTTCCCTCTTTAAATAATGCTGTGTTTGTCGTTCCCGTCAAAACAGCATTTACATTTAGTCCTTTCACACCAACCTCTTTTGCAAATACACGGCTCATCTGTTCAACTGCTGCTTTTGAGGCTGAATAAAGTCCATAAGTTGGCATCATTAATTTTGTGGTTGTTGATGAAAAGTTTATTATTGAACCGTTTTCTGCTAATTTCGTAGATGCTTGTTTAAGCATATTGAAAACGCCTCGCACGTTAATTTCAAAATGTTGATTAAATTCATTATCAGTGGCATTTTGGATTAGATTATTTTTCATAATACCAGCATTATTTACTAAAATATCTACATTCCCGAAATGTTGAATGGCTGAATCAAATAATTTTTCAACTTCTGAAAATTTACTAACATCAGCTTGTACAATTATTGCTTTACCATTTAATGTGTCAATTTTTTTAGCAGCTTCTTCTGCTTTTGATTTATTGCCATTATAATTTATAACAACATTTACTCCTGCTTCTGCAAGTTTGATGGCAATTGTAGCCCCAATACCCCTTGAAGCTCCTGTAACTATTGCTGTTTTGCCTTTTAAATTTACCATTTTTTTTTAATTAAAAGATTGTCTGAATTCTGAAGGTGACACATGAGTCTTTGCTTTGAATAATTTACTGAATGACTGAACATGCTCAAAACCCAACTCATAAGCTATTTCGCTCACCGATAAATGTGTAGTAGATAATTTTTCTTTGGCTTTTTCAATGAGTTTCTCGTGAATATGTTGCTGGGTACTTTGCCCTGTCAAAGATTTGAGTAAGCTACCTAAATAATTGGGCGAAACATTTAATGTTTCAGCTATCTCTTTAACAGTTGGCAAACCTTTATCTATTAAATTAGCATGGGTGAAAAAATCATTTAGATAATCCTCTAAGTTATCTAAAATCTGGTGGCAACTTTTTTGCCTTGTGATGAACTGCCGTTGATAAAAGCGTTCCGCATAGTTTAGCAAGGTTACAATTTGAGAAATAATGATATTTTGACTGAATTTGTCAATATTGGAGTGATATTCACTCCGAATATTTTCCGCTATAACGTTTAGAACTATCTCTTCCTTATCTGAAAGAAATAAAGCCTCATTAACTGTATAGTCGAAATATTCATACTGGTTTATGGTTTTAGCAAGTGAAGTGTTCCATAAAAAATCAGGATGAATGAGCAGCATCCATCCTGATAGTTTCGAAACATTATTTTTATTAATTTCAACGCTATAAACTTGATTGGGTGAAATAAAAAATAGTATTCCTTCATCGAAATCATATTCCTGATGTCCATACTTTACCTTTCCATCAAAGTTTTTTTTTAGTGCAATAGAGTAAAAATCCAACACCAAGTTTGCGGGATTATTCTCTGCGGAATATTGCATTGTCTCAAAATCTATCAAACTAATCAATGGATGTTGAGGCTTGGGTAATCCCTTGAGTTTATGATATTCGCTTATTGATTTTATTCTGTGAATTTGCATTTTGCGATTATTAAACAAGTTGCCATTCAATTACGACAAGAGCATTATTTTCTAAGTACAAATTTTCAATTAACAAGTTTTCTTTTCTTGAAAGCTTAAATTGCTCATTGTTCCTATGTAATCCATTCCAATTGGGAAATCTTGAACCAATTACCTGTTGAGAAGCAAAATCACCATACTCATCAACTGTATATGTGCCATATAAACCAAGCGTGCCTTCGTTTCCTTGGTTGGTGTCCTCACCGTACCATCGTTTGACAGCGAACGAACGTTTTTTTTCTCTTTAAATTATTTATAACTATTTGAAAATCAGACACTAAATAACTCGGAACGTTGCTATCACAAGATGGCTTGTCGGGAGACTCAGCCAAGGGACAGAGAGGTTCTACCGACCAAGTATATAAACTGATGTTAGTGGTTCGGGCTTTTTTTATTCGTTTCAAATTTGAATAATTCAGTATAAGGGTCGCCTGTCAGCCCAAGTGCTAATGCGAATGCAGGTTCTGTCTTATGTCCTTGTTGTTTGAGTCCAATAATTTGTTGTCTAAATTTTTCCCCATGTTTATTTAACAAATTATGTTCAACTATTAAATGTCTGTATGCAAATTGTTGTTTTGTTGGAATATTTTGTCCAAAAATTTCAATCTCAAACTCATCCAAAAAGAAATTGGCAACGATGGCCAATGTGTTTAAATTTGGTTGTTCTTTGATTGTAAAACTCCTTTGGTTACTAAAATTATCTGTGATTGATTTTTGAAACTCTTGTTTGTCGGCGAAACAGCAAATAATATCAAGGTCGCTATTTTCAATGTCAATGTTTATCGGTACTGTCCCGACAAGAACGGGGTCGAACTGTTTGAGTCTTAGTAATACTTTATTATTTGACAAGGTAGAATAAGCTTGTCGTTGTCGGTCGTTACCTTCTTGTAAATATTGTATGTTGTCAAAGTTTACATCAAATTCCATCGCAGAATTGAAAACATAAATTATTTTGAAAAATGATTTATTATTTGTCTTGTCCACATTTCAACAGTTTCTGCATTTGCTTTATCGGCTTTGTCAAAAAAGAAATGCTGATTAATTTCAAATCCACAGTAGGTGAAAATTTCTTTATCAGATGTTAATGAAAGAGCCTTATCCATTCCAATGCTCTCATATTCAGCCTTCGATTTGCCGTGAGTATTGATAATGGTAACTTTTTTGCCTGTAAGCAACCCTTTTTGAATGCCGTGGTCGTAGCGATCAAAACCATAACTAAAAACACGGTCAATAAATCCTTTCATTATAGCAGGCATTCCTGTCCACCAAATTGGGTAAATGAATGTAATATGGTCAGCCCAAGAAATGTAATCTTGCTCTTGTTGTAAATCGGCTGTAATTTTACCCTTCAGTTGTCTTTCAATATCATCCAAAGAAAGAACGGGATTAAAATTGAGTTGATATAAATCCCTAATTTCGACTTCCTGTTTATTAATTTGCAAAATTTTAACAGCACTTTTCATAAAGTGATGATTTAAACTTCCATCATTCGGATGAGAATAAATAATTAAATGCTTCATTGTCTTTCTTGCTTGTCGTCTTTCAGTTAAACGAAGCCCGAAACTCCAAAGGCGTTTGATTAGTTTTTTGTTTGAATAATTTGTTGAAAGATTGCGGGTGCTCAAAACCCAACTCATAAGCTATCTCGCTCACCGATGAATGAGTAGTAGATAATTTTTCTTTGGCTTTTTCAATAAGTTTCTCGTGAATATGCTGCTGAGTGCTTTGCCCTGTTAAAGATTTGAGTAAGCTACCTAAATAATTGGGCGAAACATTTAATGTTTCAGCTATCATTTCAACAGTTGGTAAACCTTTGTTTATTAAATTATCATGGGTAAAAAAATCATTTAGATAATCCTCTAAGTTATCTAAAATCTGGTGGCAACTTTTTTGCCTTGTGATGAACTGCCGTTGATAGAAGCGTTCCGCATAGTTTAGTAAGGTTTCAATTTGAGAAACAATGATATTTTGACTGAATTTATCAATATTGGATTGATATTCTTTTTCAATTTGTAGAAGAATGTCCACAATCGTTTTTTCTTCCTTATCTGAAAGAAAAAGAGCTTCATTGACGGCATAATGAAAAAAATCGTAAGACTTTATCTTTTTTGCCAATGATGTATTCCAAAGAAAGTCGGGGTGGATTAGCAATAACCAACCTGTTGGTTCAACAATCATATTCAAGTCAATTTCTAATTTCAAAAATTGAGATGGTGCAATAAAAGACAAAATGCCCGAATTGAAGTCGTATTGCTGCTGCCCATAGTTAAATTTGGCATTAACATTCCGCTTTAATCCAATCGTATAAAAATTCTGCACCCATTTCACAATAGTTTCATCAAAAGGATAAACAACCTTGCTATAATCTATCAGGCTAATCAATGGGTGTTCAGGATTAGGCAGATTACAAAATGAATGAAATTCTGCAACTGAATTAAAGCGATGTATTTCTTCCATAACAGCGAACTTAGTTTTTCTCTTTGTACAAAATCATTCCAGCGTGATATAAAATCCCATCTTTAAAATCCCCGTCTGCGGTAAAGCCTGTGTCGTCTTTGTAATCAATGTGGTTGTCTGTTACTTTGTATCTTCCCTGATACGCACTTTTACGGTTACCCCTCGCTTCATCATATCGGTTATTGGGTAACAACTCATGCCGTATATAGCCATTTTTTGTTACCCACATACCAATGTAATCTTTGGTTTCTTCTATCGTTTTATTTTCTTGCATTGTTCTGTTTTGATTATTTACGAAATCTGCAACCAAAAATACAATCGGGATTAAAATGATGTAGAAAGAGTATATTCTTTCCATTGTTCAACATCTTTGGTTATGGTGTCAATTTTATTTTGTAGCATTTCCGAAGAATCTTTACCTAAAAGTAAATGAACAGGTGGGTTTTCTTCTTTGCTTATAGCAATCAGTACATCTGCCGCTTTTTCAGGGTCGTTTGGTTGATTTCCGTTAATGCGGTCGAGGTGTAATTTCTCGGATTGTCGGGCTGTTTCGTAATCTTGAATTGGTTGTTTAGGCAAAATCAATGAGTCTTGGCTAAGAAAATCAGTGCGGAAATAACCAGGATAAACCACCGAAACTTTGATTCCAAACTCTTTGACTTCTTCTGACAATGCTTCTGTAAATCCAGCCATTGCAAACTTGGTAGAGCAATAAATACCCCAACCTGCAAAACTTCCGAAAAACCCGCCTGCCGATGAAATATTGAAAATAGTACCTGACTTCTGATTTCTTAAATGAGGCATTACGTTCCTAATTACATTTAACGTTCCAAAAACATTGACATCAAAATTTTTCCTTGCTTCTTCGTCAGTCAGTTCTTCTAATGTTCCAGTTTGCCCATAGCCTGCATTATTTACGACAACGTCAATTTTGCCGAAGTGTGCAATGCTTTTTTGAATAGCCGTTTTTACATTATTATTGTCTGTTAAATCTACTTCAAGCGGTAAAAACGTTTCTGAAATCTGCCCGATTTCATCAATTAAAAATTTTGGGTTTCGTGTTGTTGCTACAACGTAATAATCGTTTTTTAATAACTTTTTCACCAGAGTAAGACCTATGCCTTTTGATGCCCCCGTTACTAACCATACTTGTCTTGCTTCCATTTTTTGACTTTTTTAGTAGTAGAAATTTATTTTACAACGGTTGCTTCCAGCTCGATATTAAGGGTTTCATACAATGAAACGACTTGAAGAAGTGTAACGGTCTGTTTCATTCCATACTTTTTGACAAAATCTTGGAATAAGTCAAAACAGTTTTTGATAAACTCCTCAGAGGAAGTTGAATAAACCGTCAGTCTAACTATATTAGAGCAGTCGTAATCTGCTTCATTGATTACTTTTTCCAAGTTCTGTATCGCCAATTTAAGCTGGGTTCGCATATCGGCATTGCTTGAGGTGCCATCACTATGAACAGCAGCCTGACCCGACACATATAGTGTCCCTTGTACATTTTTAACCTCAATAGCCTGTACATAGCTAAGTTCATCCTGCCATTGCCAAGGATTTATAATTTTCTTTTCCATTATATTTTAAGAATTATAAGCTATCAAAAAATCTTTTAAGAATGCTGTAAACTTTACTTTTCCCAACTCTGTTGGCTTATTAAGCCTATAATCTTCGGCTAATTTTCCACTCTGAACACATGAAAACATTTCAACAAGATTTTTAGAAAGCAGTTCAGGGAAGCCAATATCCATGTAACCTTTAAGTGCGTCTTCGTCAGAGATAACAATCCATTTTAAATCTGGCTTACCTATTGCATTCCCTAAAACGTTTGCAATTTCGTTCCCTGTTAGCTCGTCACTTGATACATATCTTACTTTTCTATCAATGGGTGTTGATTCTATTTCTTCAGCAATGGCTGATGCAATATCAAGTGGTGAAACCATTTCAAACTTTTTATCGCCCCCATAATTTGCATAAATTGTTCCAGTAGCTTTTATCATTGGAATAAGGTTTAGCAAGTTGTAGTAAAAGTAAGTAGGGCGAATGTGAGTAATACTTACATCTAAAAGCTCATTTAAACTACTTTCAACATAATGAGCCCCTAAGATGTTACCTGTACCTTTGCCTAAATGAGCACCGTAACTGCTTAAATTGAGAACCCGTTTTACATTTGCTTGCTTAATGGCTTGAGCATAATTATTACCAATCTTACGATAATACTCTCGTATATCGGGTTCTGCAAAATAGTTTGGCGGCACCATCGTATAAACTACATCTGCACCAGCGAAAGTAGTTGCAAGAAAATCTACATCTTCAATAGAACCAATTGCTGCTGTTGCTCCTAATGCTTCAATCTCTCTTTGTCTTTCAGTATTGTGATTAATGCCAATCACCTCGTGTCCTTTCTGTACCAAAGCCTGCGTGAGTGGCTTGCCGATGTTCCCTAAAGAACCTGTTACAATTATTTTCATTCTGTTTTTTTTATTTTATAGAATTGCACTACAAAATTCCGCAAGAATAAACAAATGGCTGTAGCCAAATATACTTTTGTTGTAGCCAAATTATAGGTGTTTTTTTATAGGGTTTTTGTCGGTCGTAGCCTGACCGCTAACGTTGAAGCATTGGCGTTTGTTGAAGCAACCAAGGCTCATCAGCCCAATATCAAAAAGATAAATAGAATTACAAATGTTCAGCTTGTGTTCGTCAGCCTCTATAACGCTAATTCTATGTTAGCGTAGTTAGTGGCGTTTAGTTAAAAGACTGCCTATATTCCAAAGGTGTTTGGCTGGTATTTCGTTTAAACAGCTTACTGAACGACTGTGAATATTCAAAACCCAATTGGTAAGCTATTTCGCTGATGCTAAAATTGGTGGTTGTCAATAACTCTTTTGCTTTTTCTATCAAATGATTTTGAATGTATTGTTGAGTATTTTGA
Source organism: Arcicella sp. (assembly GCA_025454855.1). Taxonomy (GTDB): domain Bacteria; phylum Bacteroidota; class Bacteroidia; order Cytophagales; family Spirosomataceae; genus Arcicella. Next base: position 2,191 of record JALONS010000103.1, on the reverse strand, counting down.
CCAGTTGTGTTTCGTAGCAAGTCGCTTAAATAAGAGGATGAGAGATTAACTTCATTGGCAATAAACTGAACCGTGGGCAATTTTTTATTAAGTGGCGTTTCAGTATCGAAGTAATTGTTTAGGATTTGTTCCAATTGAGCAAGTAAATCGTTGTTTACGGCTTTTCGTGTGAGGAATTGCCTGTTGTAAAATCGATTAGAGTAATTCAATAATAAATCTATGTGCGACACAATTACATCCTGACTATAATGGTCTATATTGTTTCTTAATTCATTTTGCATTTGTAATAGCAAAGACGATATGATGGTATCTTCTTTGTCGGAAAGATGTAATGCTTCTGCAATAGAATATGAAAAAAATCCATAGTTGATTATTTTTTTTCCCAATGGATACTGACTTATCAGTTCTGGTTTAAAGACTAACATAAAACCAGACACAGGAGCATCTGTGACGTTTGTAACTGAAAATAGTTGTCCAGGTTTTGTGAAACTCATTACACCTTCATCAAAATCATAATCACGTTGCCCGTATTTAAACTTCCCAGAAGAACCTTTTTTACAGGCAACGCAATAGAAATCATAAAAAAAGCTTTTCCAAACTTCGCTATCTCCAAATTTGAGCAGTTCAAAATCGATAATACTTATCAATGGATGATTCGGTTTTTTCAAACCAAACAAACTATGCAGTTCAGAAATAGAATTAATCTTATATGGAGTAGCTTTTTTCATCATTCATTTTATTTAAAATCCGTGGACAGAGATAACTCTTTCCATTTTTCCAGTTCAATTGCTTCCTTTTTTCGTTGTTCAATGATGGATTGATAGCTGTCTGTTCCTAAAGGCAAGTGCAATGGTGGCTCTGGCAGATTGCTGATTTCGTAAAGAACCTCAGCTAATTTTGCTGGGTTGCCCAGTTGCTTACCATCGTGACTTCTGAAAATTTCGACTTGTTGTTCCAGATTGTAGTCATCTATTTTATTCTTTGACACTGCCAGACTGTTCTCGCTCATAAAATTTGTGCGGAATGTGCCGGGAGCAAGAATTGTGACTTTTATACCAAAAGGAGCTACCTCCTGTGCAAGGGCTTCAGATAATCCAATTACTGCAAACTTTGAAGCACTATAGCTACCATTAGCGGGATAACTCATATAGCCCATCATTGATGAGGTATTAATGATATGCCCAGACTTTTGTTTGCGAAGATAAGGCAATATTTGTCTTATAACGTTAGTCATCCCAAACACATTCACATTCATCGTTTCACGGAACTCAGCATCACTCAGTTCCTCGATATTACCCAAGTGGTTGTAGCCAGCATTATTTAAAACCCTTTTTTGATAGCCAGCTTTACTTCTTTTTCATTGGTAATATCCACTTTCAACGGGAGAAAATTTGCTGATACTTCACCGATGCTGTCGATTTGTTCGTATAGACTTCGAGAAGTTGCTATTACTTTACCACCTTTTGCTAAAACAGCCTTTGCCACTTCAAGCCCCATTCCTTTGGATGCTCCTGTAATAAACCAAACTTTTTGCTTACTCATAATTTTTTGTTTTAATTATGATGCAAAGTTGATATAAAAAATATTTCCTGATGTGTTCAAATCGGGGTTTGTTGTGTTCAGGTTCTGGGGTGTACTTGTACTTGTTATTTGCCATTGGGTTTTGAACATATATTTTAACTCAAACAGTTTCCTAAATCAATTCTTGAACCTGAATATTTGCAATTAGTTTTATATTTTCGCCCAAGCCTAATCCACCTGTGTCGGTCAATTTATTCCACGTTTTATTTATCTTGGTGTTCATCAATCAACTAAACGGGATGACGTGAAAACTCACCCGTAATTAAATGGATTTAGAGTGTATTTCTAAAGGTAGAAGCTATTTAAGAACTCCTTTTAGTTCCAGCAGAGCCTCTTAAAAAATTTTTAGGTCAAAGTATTAAATTTGTAAAGGAGTTCCTTTTTGATACAGAAGATACATGAAAATTCAGTCCAATACTACAAAACGGGTCGCATTATACGCAAGGGTATCAACGCTTGATAAAGGGCAAGACCCCGAAACTCAATTAGTCCAATTACGAGGCTACGCCCAAGCTCGAAACTTTGAAGTGGTCTCAGAATTTATTGACTACGCTTCAGGAACAAGTGAGGACAGAACCCAATACAAACTGATGATGGCAGCCGCCAAGAA
>JALONS010000379.1 GCA_025454855.1 Arcicella sp. | reverse complement strand
TATAAAACAAAAAACAGTAGTAACAAAAATGCTACTACTGTCTAAAAATTGTAATTTTAAATCTTAAAAATCTTGTATCGTTTTTTTAGGACGGGACAGTCTAAATTTCTTTTAGACTAGTTAGTTGATTTATCAAGTGTAAAATACACATTGGTATAATCTTTGTCCTTCCCGTTAAAAATTAAAGGAGCGGTCTTTGTGCCGTCAAAACTATTCAAATTTGATTTATTAAAGCGGGTAAAATATTGCTCTATCGTAATGCATCTTTTTCCACAAGAAACAACATTTCTCGAACTTACAGTACTCAAAAAAGAGCGGATATTTTTAATGTTCTTTAATTGAAAGTTAAGATTAGTTATCTCACCAAATATGTCAGTAGTCCATGTGAAATAGTCTTTATTATCACTATTCTGGAAATAATACCATCCTTCTCGAGTGTCACTATTAAAGTAGAAACTTCCCAAAGGCTTATTAAAACTACCGAATACAGTAGAATCAATGGGTGTTCCTAAATCTTTAGAAACTATATATCTAACACTTGTAATTCTCCATTCCCCATTCAGGGTATCAATATTTCTTTGATAATCACTCATGCAGCTTGATAGTGATATTATCATTACGATTATTAATTTGTAGGTTGTTTTCATATTTCAGTAAGATTTACTTTTCAAAAACGGTTATAAAACATGAAAGTATAAAATAACTTTACTTGTCTTATAACCGTTTGAAAGAAGTGATTGTATAAAATTCTTTTATGCAACTAATATCTATGAAAAGATATTTCAGTTGTATATTTGATAGTCACTCGTAGAATAAAACCAAAAATCATCATTTGCTCTATATTCTGCACAAGATTGCCAGAAAGAGGGTGGACAATTAGGTTTTTGTATAGGGTAATTTTTTCGGATAATATCGTCATCTTGTTTATACTTTGTTTTTAAAGTAGCTGACACACCGTTACCTATTGGCACAGTTATGGAATCTTCCATTTCACTCCCCCCATCTTCTTCAATAAAAGTAACATAAATGTAATCGTGATAATATTGGCTATTCCATTCAAAAGCATCAAATTGAAAAGACCAAAATTCATTTGCGGAACATGCTCTTGTTGTGGATAAATGTGCTTCAAAATCAGCGACACTATTATTACTCTTAAAAAAGGCTTGGTAAGATATTTTCAGTTCAGGTCCTCCTAAAAACCAATCTTCATAATGTTGTAAATCAGAAAACCATGTTCCTTTACAGGTTTCCCACTTATTATCTTGCCTAAAAGGATATGTACAGTTATACATCACTCTGGCATTACTTAATCTTTCTTTTTTCGCTTTATTACTACTAATAACGTTTTTGTACTTGTTCTTGAAAATGCCTTTATCAAATGACATTCGCTCATTTAACCCTACAACTATGACAGGATTATCAGGTACTTTTTGTGCATCAATATACACAATGTTTCCTGTTTTATCATAGGCTTTTAGTGTTTTAGGCTTTTCTCCTGTCTCAATAGGTGCAACGGCAACTAAGGGTTCGTAAAGCTCTTCACTCCACTTGTCAATATTATGAATGAAAATATTTAACAAAGGGGTGGATTCTGTTATCCCTTTCATTCTATCAATAGCTGATACACCTTTAGCGAATCCGTTCATTTTGGAAGCTAATACATTTTCAAGACTTTTACCATTTACATCTTTTGTATTCACCATTCGGTAAATAATATCATAATCTCCGTCTTGCATTTTTGATGCTTCATTTTTTAGAAAACCTCTAACCTTTTTATCTTCTAAAGACATGGCAAGAGTACGAGCAAACTCATCACAATCCAATGCACTTACTTTCAAAGTACTTGGAATTGACTGTTCTTGAAATTCAGGAGATAAAGATTGGTTGTCGCAAGCTAAAAATATCACAGAAGTTAATATGATAGTCAGGCATAATTTTAGATTTAAAAATTTTAAGTTGAACATAGCTGTAATAGTTAATAAAATGGTGCTTACTCTTTGTTTTGTAGGTTTTTCAGCAACGACCTCTATAGATATTTCTGCAGAATGAGATAGCGAAATTGGGTAAAATTAATGAGAAATGATTTTTAAAAATTAGTAAGAAGTGGTTAAGAAAAGAAAAAAGTCGAGACTTTGGTAGAATTATCGACTAATATGAAAGATTAATGCACAAATATAGGGGGGGGATTTGGATGACCAAATTTTCAATAGCATTTTTTATGTTAATTTTAAAAATAATTCTAAAACTGTTTCACTTCATTTTTGTGTAAATTTGCAGTCAGTATTAAATAACACAAGAAAATGCTAAGAAGACCCCGTAGAAACCGTCAGTCAGCCGCTATTCGTGCGATGGTAGAGGAAACGACTCTCTCGGTAAATGATTTTATTTATCCCATGTTTGTGATGGAGGGTAAAAACCTTACTACAGAAGTAAAATCAATGCCGAATATTTTTAGATATAGCTTAGATAAATTGTTAGAGGAACTATCAGTGGTGCAAGATTTGGGTATTCGTTCTATTGCTCTTTTTCCTCAGCTTTCGGAAGATAAAAAAGATAAAATAGCCTCTGAAAGCCACCGTCAAGGAAGTTTATATTTAGAAGCTATTAGTCAGATTAAGCATAAATTTCCTGCTATTGCTTTGATGACCGACGTAGCAATGGACCCTTATTCATCCGACGGACACGATGGTTATGTAGATGAACAGGGCAATATTTTGAATGATGAAACGCTCCAAATTTTAGGTAATATGGCTTTGGCTCAAGCACGTGCTGGGGCAGATATTATTGGACCTTCAGATATGATGGATGGGCGTATTGGGTATCTCCGTGAAACGTTGGATGATGAAGGTTATACCAATGTGAGTATTATGGCGTACACGGCTAAGTACGCTTCGGCTTTTTATGGACCATTCCGTGATGCTTTGGATTCGGCTCCGAAATTTGGGGATAAAAAAACATACCAAATGAACCCAGCCAATAGTCGTGAGGCATTAATTGAGGCTGAATTGGACTACAAAGAAGGAGCAGATCTTTTGATGGTTAAACCTGCTTTGGCATATTTGGATATTATAAAATCACTGAACGATAATTTTAATATTCCCATTGCAGCTTATAATGTTTCGGGCGAATATGCGATGGTAAAAGCAGCGGCTCAGAATGGATGGTTAGATGGTACTAAAACAATGGTAGAAAGTTTGACATCTATCAAAAGAGCGGGAGCGAAGGTGATTTTGACGTACTTTGCCAAGGAATATGCAAGTTTGTGATAAGAAGAGGCGTTTTATGATTTTTTTAATTTAATGAGCCAATTATCGCCTAAATTTTCAATGGTAGCATCAGTTTGATTAATCGCTGGTGCTGCAATGCCTCTCCCTAATAATCTCTTACTTTTCAAGACAATAGCTTCATCAAAAAGGTGGAGGTCTATGAAACGTTGTAGTAAAAATGTTCCTCCTTCAATCACTAAGGATTGTATTTTACGTTCGTAAAGGTCTTGAATGATGAATGGTTCAATGGTGTCAAGGTGGGGAATTTTTACGAAGGAAACATTGTCAGAGTCGTTATTTTCAATAAGATTATAACAAATACTTGATTGTGAACCATCAAAAACATGAAAGTTTTGGGGTACAGATAAATGCTTATCAATGAATACTCTTGTGGGGTTTTTACCCGTCCAGAAGCGAGTATTCAAACTGGGGTTGTCATACC
>JALONS010000102.1 GCA_025454855.1 Arcicella sp. | reverse complement strand
TTTACGTAATTTACAGTCACAAACAATTAAATATTTAGAAACCATGCCAATCGTATATAATTTAGAAACGGATATTCGTTATCAGCAAGGTAGAAAAAAGGGAATAGAAAAGGGTGAAATGAACCAGAAAATGAAATCTATTAAAGCTTTGATTCGGTCTAAACTTTTAACCAATGCTCAAATAGCTTCGATTGAGGAGGTATCGTTGGAGTTCGTTGAAAACATCGAGTCAGAGTTGAGTAGAAAATCTTAAATTGTTTTAGAAAATCGTAAAATGAGTCTAAAATCTTTTTGAAAATAGCCTACCCGTAAACGTTGAGTTTATGGGTATTTTTATTAGTAATTGAAAAATCAACCAATCAAAACAATGTCAATTGAACAACAATCTCGTAGAGAATTCCTGAAAACAAGTGCTTTGGTAGCCACTGGCTTCTCATTATTAAGTAACGAATTATTAGCCGTACCTAAGAAAACCGCTACTCGTAATATAGGTGTACAACTATGGTCGGTTCGGGATGATATGGGAAAAGATGCCAAGGGGACGCTTGCCAAAGTGGCTAAGATGGGCTACAAACAAGTAGAAGGTTTTGGCTATTCAGAAGGAAAATTCTTTGGAATCCCAACGGATGAATACGCAAAAGTATTGGCAGGTAACGGACTCGTAATGCCTTCTGCCCATGGAATGATAACCAGTAAAGATTTTACCAACGGTCAATTATCGGATGATTTCAAGAGAATGGCAGACGATGCTAAAAAAGTAGGTCAGAAGTACGTAATAGCCCCTTATATGGTGGATGAAGACCGTCCCAAAGGAAAATTGATGGCTGAAATGTTTAACAAAGCAGGTGAGCATTGTAAAGCTATGGGCATGAAGTTCGGGTATCATAACCATGATTTTGAATTTGTAAAATACGATGGTGTAAGTTTGTACAAAACTCTTTTGGATAATACTGATAGAAATTTGGTAACTTTTGAAATGGACTTGTACTGGGTAAAATATGCTAAAGAAAACCCCGTAGAATGGTTTAAGAATTATAAAGGTCGCTTTACGCATTTCCACGTAAAAGACCATGACCCCGTGAAAAATGTTAGTGTTGAAGTAGGAGAAGGAGATATTAATTTCCAACAGATTTTTAACTCAAAACTTTCAGGAGCGAAGTATTTTATTGTAGAATTAGAAGCCTACAAGCGTACTCCGCTGGAGGGAATAGAAATTAGCTTGAAAAATCTGAAAAAGTTGAGATTTTAGTGCTGAGAATTAAACAGTTATCGAAGTCAAAGAGTTAAATAGTTTTCGTCAATTAAACTGTTCAACTTTTTAACTTCAAAAGATGAGTAAAAAATGGAGATACTTACTGTTCAGAGGGGCATTCCTGACGGGTGGATGTTTGATTTTTCTGATGGTATTGGCAGATATTTATTTACTCAAAGAAGAAAGATTTGATGCACTTTATTTTTTCCAATTAGCCTTAGAAAGTATCTTTTTTATCGGAATTGGTATTTTGGTAGCCTTGTACTTTTGGTTAAATCCGAAGCGAACCTTCAAATTTTTAAGAAATAAATGAACCTGTCCGTATCAAGACAGGTTTTTTTATTAGTAACACGATTCCCCAGAATTGTAAAAAAGACTCAACAGCGGTGAGGACAAAATAGTATGAAAAAGATTTTAATAGTAGATGATTTGCACGAAATTATCATTCCTTTTCTGGAAAAAAATAATTTTCAAGTAGATTATCAGCCCAACATAGAACCTGCCAAAATCCTTGAAATCATTGCGGACTATCAAGGGTTAATTGTGCGTAGTAAGATTAAAATTGATAAGTTTTTTTTAGACCATTGTGATAATTTAGCGTTTATTGGTAGGGCAGGAGCGGGCTTAGATTTAATTGATTTGCAAGAAGCACAAAGAAGGAATATCGACGTTTTTGCCGCCAACGAAGGCAATGCCGATGCCGTAGCAGAACATACAATAGGCATGATTTTGGGACTTTTTAATAAACTAAATTTTGCGGATGCGGAGGTTCGTCAGTTTATTTGGGAACGAGAACGAAACCGTGGAATTGAATTGAAAGGAATGACCGTTGGTATCATTGGCTTTGGTAACATGGGAACGGCAGTGGCTCAACGTCTTGTAGGATTTGGTGTAAAAGTCTTGGCGTATGATAAACATGAGAAAGATTGGACAACCTACGGATTAATCGCTCAAAAGGCTACCTTGCAAGATATTTTTGAGCAAGCCGATGTAGTTTCGCTGCACGTACCACTCACCCATGAAACCCGTATGATGGTGGATGATGACTTTTTAGCCCAATTTAAAAAGAATATATTTTTGTTGAATACCTCAAGAGGAGAAGTTGTTTCGTTAAAATCAGTGTACAATGCCCTGCAAACAGGTAAATTACGGGGAGCTTGTCTGGATGTTTTGGAACATGAGAAATTAAATAAACTAACGCCCGAGCAAACGGAACTGTACAAAGCCTTATTCCAAATGTCAAATGTGTTATTTTCTCCTCATATTGCGGGCTGGACGGTGGAAAGCTACCGCAAAATAAGTGAGGTTTTGATGGAGAAAATTCAAGACAGATGGTTATAATTTTGCCTGAGTACCAAAACTGATATTAAACAAAATGAGAATTATTATTTTTCTTTTTTTTATCCAACTTCCTCTTTTTGCCCAAAAGAAAGCAGATACCTATTCTTTATTTTTGATTGGTGATGCGGGGAATAGTACAGTACAAAACGATGTTCACAAAACACTACATCAGCGTTTGAGAGCTACTGAAAACGGTGGTGTCGTATTTCTGGGAGATAACATTTATCCCCGAGGATTAGACGGAACAAAAGATGCCGAATTGAAATTATTAACCCAGTTGCAGATATTAAAAGGTTTTCAGGGGGATTGGTTTTTTATTCCAGGTAATCACGATTGGGCAAAAGGACGTTGGAAAGGCTATAAAAACGTAATTCGTCAGGCAAATTATATTAACAATTACGCTAAAGATTCTCTTCATCAACCCAATACAAAACACTTTTTTCCAGAGAAAGGCTTACCCGGTCCCGTAACTTACGACGCAGGTAAATTTGTGATGATTTTTACGGATACTGATTGGTGGTTGCACCGTTCATTTTATCACAAAGTTGGTAAAGAAGATAAATTTAAACGAATGCAAATTCAGTATTTTTATCGTTTAGATTCTATCTTAACCGCCGTTGAAAAGCAGGGGAAAAAATCTGTTTTTTTGTCGCATCATCCCATCGTCGATTACGGTGAACATGGTTATCATAAAGATAAAAGTTGGTATTATGCCTTAGTGAATTATACCCCTTTTCAGGCTTTTGGAGTGTTGGGTGTAAATCGTGCCTTAAATTCAGAGATGAATCAACCCCGTTATATGCGATTGGCAGATAAGATGTATGACATACTGAACAACCATAAAAACGTAATTGCCATTGCAGGACACGAGCATAACCTACAAGTCATCAAACGCCCCAATACCTTGTTTCTCATCAGTGGCTCAGGAAGTAAATTGACCCCTCTCAAAAGAAAAATTACCCAAAAAGATTGTCTTTTTCACGCCAGTAAACCGGGATTTATGGAATTAATTTTTGATGAAAATGACAAAATAACTTTGAAAGTTTGGAGTGATAAAAATGAGCTTCTGTACGAAGAGAAGGGGATTTATTGATACTATCGTAATTCTACTTTTCGTTATCATTTCGTATCATCAATCTATTTCATGAAAAATTTCCTCATCCTAAGTTTATGTTGCCTAATGCAGTGGACAGCATTAGCTCAAAATACCGATAGTGAATGTGCTACGGGGAAAATAGCCGCTTGGGAAAAACGCATTCAACGAGCTAAAATACAGGCAACGCAAGCACCAGATAACAATATTGATGTTACTTATTACAAACTAAATCTGAACGTTACTTACGCCCCCAAAAATATTAAGGGAGAAGTAACTATCAAGGCTAAATGCCAAGTTAATGAAATTGATAAAATTACCATTGATTTACAAAATGCCCTTACTACTGATTCGGTGAAGATTGGTAATGTCAAACTTCCCTTTTTGCATCAATCCAACCAAATTCTGATTAAGTTAGACAGAGTTTACTCTGAAAATCAATTTTTCAGCATAGTGATTTACTATCACGGAATACCAGGTTCAAGTGGTTTTGATAGTTTTGTGTTCGGGAATCACAACAGTGGAAAAGATTTAGCAATATGGTCTTTGTCAGAACCCTACGGCTCACCCGATTGGTTTCCATGTAAAAATGCCGTTGATGATAAAGCAGATTCTTCGGACGTGTGGATTACAGCGGATAAATATTTTGTATCGGCATCCAATGGAATTTTAGAGAAAGTTATTGAAAATCAGAATGGTACGAAAACCTATCAATGGAAAAATCACTATCCCATTGCTCTGTACCTGATTTCTATTGCCATGAGTAACTACACTGAAGTCCGTGATACCTTTCGGTATGAAGGAAATAAATCAATGCCCGTTACGCATTTTATTTATCCCGAATCTTTGACCAACGCTAACCGAACAGCCTTAGAGAAAACCGTTTTAATGTTAGACCTATTCTCTGAGAAATTTGGAATGTACCCTTTCGTTAAAGAAAAATACGGTCACGCCCAGTTTGGTTGGGGCGGAGGCATGGAGCATCAGACCTGCACTTCCATCTCCAGTTTTGGCGAAACTCTCGTAGCACACGAATTAGCCCATCAATGGTTTGGCAATAAAATTACCTGTAAAAATTGGGAAAATATTTGGCTTAATGAAGGCTTTGCTTCTTACAGTGAATGTATTTATACCGAAGCCGTTAGTGGCAAAATGGCTTATGACAACTACATAAAAAGTTTCATGAACAGTGCCAAAACTGCCAAAGGAAGCATTTTTGTACAGGATGTGAACAATATCAATGAAATATTTAGTTCTACTCGTACCTACCGAAAGGGGGCAATTGTGCTACACATGATGCGGGGAATTGTGGGAGATGAAGTATTCTATAAAATATTGAAGACCTATCTCAATTCTAAAAATGCTTATGGAAGTGCCACTACCGAAGATTTTCAAGCCGTTGCGGAACAAGTATATGGACAAAAGTTGGACTACTTTTTTAAGCAATGGATTTACGGAGAAAATTATCCTAAGTATAAATTTCAGTGGTCTGTTCAATCTCAGCTTGACAACACCTACAAATTGAACGTGAATATTTCACAGAATACAAATACAACACCTGCCTTTTTTACCATGCCCATTCAACTAAAAATTTCAAAAAGTTTGGGCGATACCACTATTATCGTACTCAATGACAAGGCTTCGCAGTCGTATGAATTTACCCTAAAAGAGAAGCCCCTCAACATAGATTTTGACCCAAATTCATTGATTCTGAAAGAGGTAGAAATACTGAATGTCTTAGCCAATGAACCCGTTTTCGGGGATGATTTTGGTTTGAATGTATTTCCTAATCCGAGTACGGATGAGATAAATGTTAGTTTTGTATTGAAACGAGCGGCTCAAGTTAAGCTATTCATCCTTGATTTTACGGGAACGGAGGTTCTCAGTAGCACCGACGAAAAATTAAAACAAGGTAATTATTCGCAGTTACTCAAAATCAATCAATTAGCGGCGGGAACGTACATTGTAAATTTAAACGTGGACGGGCAAAACGAAAGTAGAAAATTAGTGAGAATTCAGTAGTATGGCTTTATAACCCACAATAAAGCATGAACTCTTCAACGCTTTTTCGTAGCTTTCACTTTCTAAATTCAAAACAGTACTATTATGAAAAAAGCTATTTTATCATTTTGCTTATTAATTGTTTGTCAGGTAAATTTTGCTCAGAAGAAAGGTAAAGGGTGGGTTTCATTGTTTGATGGGAAATCCTTTGCAGGATGGCGAGTGAATGAAGAAAATCCTTCTACATTCTCTATCGAGAACGGACTTATCAAAGTGTCGGGCGACCGTACCCATCTTTTTTACGATGGAAAAGTAGCCAATCATAATTTTAAAAATTTTGAACTTAAATTAAAGGCAAAAACCCTCCCTAACTCAAATTCGGGTATATTTTTTCATACTACTTACCAAGCCACGGGCTGGCCCGATAAAGGTTATGAAGTGCAGGTGAATCAAACCCACGAAGACTGGCGTAAAACGGGCAGTTTGTACAGTTTTAGTGATGTAAAAGAAAATTTAGCTAAAGACAATGAATGGTACAGTTATCATATCATCGTGAAAGGCAAACGAGTGCTGATAAAAGTAAACGATAAAGTGGCAGTGGATTATACTGAACCTGACACCTTGCCCGCCGACCGAGGCGAACGCCGTTTGAGTGCTGGTACGATTGCCCTGCAAGGACATGACCCTAAGAGTGTAGTTTATTTTAAAGATATTGAAGTGAAGGTTTTACCATAGTCAATGGTTTGAAACGCTAATTTGTCATGATGGCACTATTGCTAAAACCCTTTCCCTGATACGGAAGGGGTTTTTTAGGCTCAAAATTATACCATTTGGCTAATACTAATCCATTCCATTTTATGAATGTCTAACGGGATTAAAACCTTGTCGAAAATACCCCGAAACAAGTCTAATAATTAAAAAATGCCTTCAATTTTCATGTAGTTTTGATTCATCAAAAATAAAGAACACTTGACTTTGTAGCCAACAAGCAAGAATATTTTTTTAAACTGTAATCAAAATAAATAAAACTATGGAAAAGGCAGTATTAACAATGCTCGAAAACCTGAAAGAAAAAACAGGTCAATCATTAGAAGAATGGAAAAATTTGATTTTAAATCAAAACCTTTCAAAACACGGTGAAATTGTTAAATTTCTGAAAGAAAAACATAACGTCACACATGGGTATGCTTCGGAAATTGCGTTGAAAGTATTAGGTTCAGATGCAGATTCTTCATCTGATACGGATGAGTTGATTGTAAATCAATATAAGGGGAAAGAGAATTTGAAACCATTTTATGAAAAATTGATTTCAGAAATTCAGCAATTTGATGGAGAGTTTGAAATAGCTCCTAAAAAATCGTACGTTAGTTTAAGACGCAAAAAACAATTTATCATTTTGAACCCAGCTTCAAAAACCAGATTTGAAATTGGTTTTAACTTGAAAGGCGTGGGAGCAACAGGTCGCTTGGAGGCAGAGAAACCAGACGGTATTTGTTCGCACAAAATCAAACTTTCGGATATTCAAGAAATAGACCAAGAAGTAATTGAATGGATTAGAATGGCTTATAATAATGCGGCATAGTTAGCCAATAGCATTAACTTGCTTTGTAAAGTATTTTTCTGAAAAGCGAAAACCATTGTAATAGGGTGGTTTTCGCTTTTGGTATTTTAAGGTTTAAGGATAGCTAAAATTATCAAAAGTGTAATGTTACCCATAGTATATATATTACTGGTTCGAATACTTACAATACTTTCCGAACCCAGTTACTTTTTCTCAACAGTACAGATAAACCAAGTGATAATAAAATACTACTTACAGACACTATCATAAATTTGATATTGGCATCCAAATTCCAATCTAATAATACTTTTTGAAGAGCTATTACGATGAGTAAATGAAACAAATAGATACCATAGGCATTGTCGGACAGGGAGCTGATGAAGGCATTGGTACGATTGCCGTAATATCTGAAAAAAGTAAGTAATGTCATGCTGATACCCACACACAGTATAGACTCAACGAATGATTCTGTGAGCCAATAGTTTTCTATTGCATCGGGGAGGATTTCGTTCAACAAATAGCCAATCACTGCCAGTACAAAAAACACCAAACCCGTAGATAGCTTGAAGGTGTCTAACCATTGGAAACGATTGAACAATGCACCGATTAAAAACAAGCTCAGATATTGAGGTATGTGTGCTACTTCTACGGGTATTAGCCAAGTCCGCCAGACATCAATTGGGTATTTGAGCCGCACAAATGCCGAGATTATCGTCAAGAGAATGATATAGACAAAAAGATAATATGTTTTAAACGGCTTTTGTGCAGTAGTTTCATGGACTCCTGTTTTGGTACGAAAAGCTAAAAGATAAATAAACGAATACACCAAAAGCGAAGCCACAAACCACAAATGTCCCGTGGCGATGGGTGGTTTATTGAAATAAGTGTCTATAAAAAAACTGACAACTGAGGTGTCGCCTTTGGTGCTGAGATAATTGAAAGGCAGAAAGATAAAAAACGTGAAAATCAATAAGGGAATACCCAAGCGGACGAATCTATCTTTGACGAATTGGGCATTGGTTTTACGATTCAAACTGAATACCATAAAATAGCCAGAAATGAAGAAATACAAACCCATCATGTAGGAGGCATTGATGAAAAAAAACTGCTCCAGCCAGTCTGTTTTGGCAGCATCTGACACTACCCAAACTCCGCCTGTTGGACCATAAGCCTGTCCTGCATGATGTGCTACAACTAAGCAAGTCAAAAAGACCTTGATGACATCAACATATACTATTCTATTGGTTTTCATCTGATTGTAATGTTTTGTTATTTATCCAACCAACCTTTGAACTCGCTGATTCTATCTTTGCTGACCACGATAGAACCTTCGGCGGGCAATGGTTTTAGGGTTACGGTGATGTTTCTGCCTGCATATTGTTCGATTCTGTCAATCGCCTGATGTTGCAGGATATAATTTCTGTTTATTCTGAAAAAATGAGCTGGATTCAACAAATGATATAAACTATCCATGCTTTCAGAATACGGAAACTTTTTGCCGTCTGTTTTGACGAGATAGGTTGATTTATTGGCAAAATAAAAATAAGCAATTTCAGCAATGGGTATCGAGTGGATTCGGGTACCAATCACTATCGCAAATCGTTCTTTATACGTTTCTTTGTTGTGGTTGATGAGCAAACTGATAGCATCTTGCAGGTTGGTGGTGGTGTCATTTGCCTTATTGCTTCGGTATTTTTCTAATGCCAATTTCAGTTCTTCTTCGTCGCATGGTTTTAGCAAGTAATCAATGCCGTTTACCTTGAATGCCCTGATAGCATAAGTGTCATAAGCGGTGATAAAAATGACTGGCTTTTTCCATTTGAGTTTCTCAAAAATCGAAAAAGAAACACCGTCTTCCAGTTGAATATCTGCCAAGACCAAATCAGGATTGAGTATGGGCAGTTTTTCAACCGATTCTGCAATATTCTCAAACATTGCCACAACCTCCACATCGGGTGCAACTGTCGCCAATAAATCGTTCAAAAAGCGAGCGGCGTGCCTTTCGTCTTCAATAATTACTACTTTAATCATGTCCTTTTTTTGTTTTTACTTTTTACATATTGGCATCCTCTATCAACCACACTTCTACATAAAACCAATCGTCTTTGATGTACTTGATGGGAGCTTTTGCTTCCAAATATTTGTACCTATTTTCGATATTGAACCAACCGATACCGATACTATCGCTTTTTACACCTTTGGGTTGATAGTTATTTTTTATCAAAAGGTGTCCAGCCTCGTTCATGGTGATAATGATTTGTAAAGGACGGTTTTTTGTACAGATATTATGCTTTACGGCATTTTCTACGATAGGCTGCAAGATGAAATCAGGCACCAAATAGTGTTCCTGTATTTCTTTAGGTACATCAATTGAAAAAATCAACTTTTCTTCAAATCTTACCTCCAACATATACAAATAAGACTGAATCGTTTTCAGTTCAGCTTTTAAAGTTACCCAGCCTTCGTTTTCAGTTTCCAATACCTTTCTGTAAAAAGAAGCCATGCTTTTGGTAAAATCATACGCCAATTTTGGATTGTTATGGATGGTCGAGGCAATAATATTTAGATTGTTGAATAGAAAATGGGGGTTTAATTGTTGCCTGAGCATTTGTAATTGAGCCGATAAGAAAGATTTTTCAGCATTGTGTTTAGCATCTTTTTCTTTGTTGTATAAACTATACAACCTCAATCCTATGCCAATACAATAAATAATGGTATTGATAAAAAAGTAATACACTAATATAAATCTGAGTTGGTCAAAATCCCTCAGTTTTAATGCAACCACCCTCAAAATGATTAAATTCAAAATAAAACCAATAGCAAATAACAAAATCGTACCGCCAGCTTGTATCAATAAAAAATATTTGATGAATCGTTCGATTGTAATCGTATTTCGCTTAAACTGAATGATAAAGGAATAAAGAAGATGTTTTTGTAAATGAATCAAAAAAAAGATGTACACTGATGAAAAAAGGATTTCTCCCCAAAAATCATTTCTCATTTGAAGCGGTAATCCATTGAGTACAAATGCCTGCAAAACACTAACGATGATACCCAAAAGGAGATAAAAAACGATTTGATAAATGACTTTGAGCATAATCTTAAGTTTGAAGGTAATTGTATGGTTAATTGAGGCAACCAAAAGTGAAAAAATAGTAACTTGGATCAACTTCCCGAAAGTTTTAAACTTTCGAGAAGTTTCAATTCCAATAAGTTTTATCATTCTCTAAATTTCTATAAATCTACCATTTTTATAAGAAATCTATCACTCATTTTGCAAGAATCCATCTTACTCCATCAGCTACTACTTTTGGTTCTTCTATTTGTATAAAATGCCCGCTTTTATTAGTTTGAACAAATCTACCATTACTACCTGCATCCAATGCCCATTGCTGGTGCAAACTTTTTTTGATGTCATTCACAAAAGGAGGGTTTTCATCATTCACTTTCGTACTGGTGATGACATACAGCGGAATTGATTTGATAGCTGGGAATTGTCTGATTTGGGTATAGTTGGTTGCAAAATTGGCTCTAAACTCCTCTCTTACCGAACCCGCAGGATACGTCTTCAAAAGACTATCGTTTACCGCTTCCATCGCTTGATAAGCAAATGCTCGGTCAGGTTTCGGCAATGTTTCGAGTAAAGTTTCTAACTGATTTTCATGCGTAGCATCTACCAAAACAATTCCTTTTACCTTGCTGGGATTCAGGTGATGAAACATTCGAGCATAGATTCCACCCATCGAATGTGCCACTAAAACATAAGGCGGTTTTATGTTATTTGCCTCCAAGATAACTTTCATTTCGGTAGCTATTGTTTTTGCATCTCTTAAGCCAGCTATATTTTCGGAGGCTCCAATTCCCGCTCTATTGTAGGCAAAAATGGTAGCACTGGGATTCAACTCGGTATAAAGTTTATTCCAAGTGGCTAATTCTGACCCAAATCCACCAACGAATACAATAGATGCTGTAGTACCAAATGATTTACTGACTTCGGTAATTTTTTGGTTGATACTTACTTTGGTAATCGGCATTGTTCCGATTGCTTTTTCTGGAATGTCATTCTCACAAGCAACCACTGTGAGTAATGCCAAAAGACAAAGAATATGATATTTTTTCATTTTTTTAGTATTTGTAGAGGGGCTTTTCAGCCCCTGATAATTGTTTAGAAACTACCGAAAACAAGAGCCGCACCTGCCGAAAAACCATTGTAATTGCTTTGGGTGAAATACCGACTTTGAGTATCACCAGTGATGCGATAACTACCATACATTTGGGCTTGCACAAACTTGGCGATTTTTACGTTTACTCCAATTTTTGGTTGGAACACGTAAGTAAACTCTCCGTCTTTTCTATTTCGTTTTTGCTCTGTCAGAATACCGTTTTCTTGCCAGCCCAAGGCACTGGTCAAGCCCACGGAAATATTGACAGGTTGAGAAGGCAATATTCTGTATTCGGTATAAAGTCCATAGTAGTTTAGTTGAAAATTCTCTTTCTTGTTATTCACTGTTTGGTCAAAAAAAGTATTATTCCCACTCAATCCAATCAAAAACTTATGATTGAGTAATACACCTCCATAGGCTCCTACACTGAGCGCTGGCTTGCCGTTTATCCACGTGAGTTCGGAAGTAGCCGCTCCATGACCGCCTACTGCAATTTTACTGTCTTGTGCCTTTGCACCGATTGTTGAAACTGTGATAGCCAACATTAGAAATAACCTTTTCATTTTGTTCTTCTTTAAATTTTTGTTTGAATTATTTTAACGATGCAAACTTACGGCGGGGAGAAGTGTCTGAAAGAATCGATTGGAACGAATGACCAGTTTCGGGAATGGAGTCCTAATTTTCGACTATTGGGTTTTCACTAATTCTAAGTAATTTACTGTAATTAGGGCTTAATTTGACAACTTGCAAAAACAAGAAATCAGTACTAAAACGTTGATTATTATGAAATTAATACCGTATTAGCTCATCCTTAATAATGTAAGAGATGTAAAAGCAATTTATTATTTTGAATCCAGCTTCAAAAACAAGGTTTGAGATTGGTTTTAACTTGAAAGGCGTGAGAGCAACAGGTCGTTTGGAGGCAGAGAAACCAGAGTGTATTTGTTCACATATGACTAAACTTTCGGATATTCAAGAAATAGACCAAGAAGTAATTCAATGGATTAGAATGGCTTATAATAATGTGGCATTGTCAGCCAATAGAATTGGCTTGCTTTGTAAAGCATTTTTCTGAAAAGCGAAAACCACCCTATTACGGTGGTTTTTCGCTTTTTGTATTTCAAAGATTATCTAAAATTAAATTTCAATCCATAACTATTAGTGAGATAAATCAAAAAGATAATTTCAGAGAATATCAAAGTTCTCATTATTTCTAAATGGTTACTATGAACGTTTCGGGGCTTTGCGTCCGGGCGGGTTTCGGAGCACGAAACTGTCACCCAGCACTGAACTTGAATAGAAGCACAAAGCTCCAAGTTTGCACGTCACCCCGCCTGACGCAAAACCCGTGTTGGCAGTAGTTATTCTTATCACAACTCTCTAGAATTTTCAATAATTACGATTTCAGCAATCAGTCGCAATAAATAAATTTCTGTCAATAAGTCTTTATCGTCTCTGAATGGCGTGTATTTGCTTTTGTCTGTGTCCTTACTATGCACAATAGAATTTCGCGTTAAATAAATTCTCTTAGCTAGATTGGAATAAATTTCAACGTTGTTATTTGAGTCAAAATTCACTCTGTTACCCTTAGAAAAAGGAACTTCAGTTGACTTGAAATAGTCAATTAGGGTTGGAGAAATAGTTTTTAATTCTGAAGCCAAATATGGCAGGTCTTTTACAAACTTTTTTAGCGTTAATTCAAGTGCTTCTGGTTCATTAATTTGAAACTCATCGTTTCTATATTTTAGTCTAGTCTGTATTAAACCGATTAACGAATTCAAGTCTTTTGTTCTTTTGTAAGAGAAACTTGGTTTTGTCAATTCTGATTTTACACTATTGAGTATGTCATCATTGTATATTTTTTCAAAGAAATGCTCTAAAACGTGATAGAATGAAAGAAATTGGTGGTCAATACTCTCACTTGAAATTCCTTTTTGATAATAGATAACTTTCCAATTACGGAGAGCAAAATTTAAGATGTTTGGTAGCAACTTTGAGATTTACGATAGCAACAATAATCATCCAAGTCTGTTGATAA
>JALONS010000101.1 GCA_025454855.1 Arcicella sp. | reverse complement strand
GTTAAATTTAAGAAAATATTTAATCAGCGGAGGTTTCTTGCACATTGATGATAATTACGGTCTGGATAAATACATTAGAAGAGAAATGAAAAAAGTATTCCCAGAACTCAATTTTGTGGAGGTCCCATTTAATCATCCCGTTTATAATCAGAAGTTTAAATTCCCGAATGGTCTTCCTAAAATACACGAACACGACAACAAACCGCCACAAGGTTTTGGACTTATTTATCAAGGAAGATTAATATGTTTTTTTAGTTACGAATGCGATTTAGGAAATGGTTGGGAAGACCAATCAGTTCATAATGACCCCGAACCTATCCGACAAAAAGCACTTCAGATGGGGGCAAATCTACTTTCTTATGCTCTTACAACCGATTAATACTGTCATTTGTCAGGAATATTTTTAAATTAAAACAATTCCCCGAACAAAATGTAATTTTGTATAAATTTAACATTCTTATTATTATGCAATTAGTATTGCCCGCTTTCATTATTCACTGGTATTTATCATTGTTTAGCCAAACATTTTTCTTGCATCGCTACTCGGCACACAAAATGTTTACAATGAATAAATTTTGGGAAAAATTCTTTTATCTCCTTACTTACATTTCTCAAGGGTCATCTTATTTAAGTCCACGTGCTTATGCTATTTTGCATAGAATGCACCACGCTTTCAGCGATACTGAGAAAGACCCCCATTCACCACATTTTTCGAGTAATGTATTTACGATGATGTGGAAGACCAAAGATATTTACAACGCACTTGTAAATAGCAAAGCAAAAATTGAAGAACGCTTCGACCACAATTATCCTTTCTCTAAAACAATCGAGAAAATTGGCGACCATTGGCTTTCAAGAATTGGTTGGGGAGTAGCTTACGTAGTAATGTACATTGTTGCTTTCGTATATTTCGATATGCACTGGGCGTTTTTCTTTTTGCTACCAATTCATTTCTTGATGGGACCCGTTCATGGGGCAATCGTAAACTGGTCGGGTCACAAATACGGTTATCAAAATTATGACAACCACGATAAATCAAAAAACTCATTGATTTTCGACTTTTTGATGATGGGCGAGTTATTCCAAAATAACCATCATAAATTACCTAACAGCATGAATTTTGCTTCAAAATGGTATGAAATTGACCCTACTTATCCAATGATTAAATTATTGACTTGGTTAAGAATTATCAAGCCAAATTTAAGCAAGCCCGCTGATGCGGAGTTTTAATAGTTGGCAACATTGAGTTTTACAAAAGGCAGATAATTTTTATCTGCCTTTTGTAATTTATAAGGACTTCACACGACCAATCAGGTGTGAAACACTCCTTAGAAATTTTTGCCCCTTGAGTAATCGTTAGGCGTTCTTATGAAGCGTCCACAATCTGATACTATTAAAATAACTGAAATTATAATCAGATGAAGAGAATTTTTGAAATACGGTATATTCAATTAAAACGAGAACTCTTAAAAGCTGGTTGAATTTTAAAAATTTTCAAAAAAAGTAATCTACCTCCAACCCCAACCCAGTTTTTATTCATTTTATTTTTTTCAGTTTTTTCAATTCACACTGCTCGTAAGGACACAAGACTGCTCAAACAAATTCTTCCTGAAACTTATCAGCTTTATATGGGCTTGGAGTATCTCTGTCTAACACTACCTGTTTTAATTCCTATGTTGGTATTGGGGTTGTATCTCGAAATAATACTATTTTGCATCAGTTTGTTTTTGTTGCCTTTTTTTAATTTTTCATTAAATATTAATACTTTTAAAATACCCAATCTTTTAAGTTTTGGTATAGATAGACATAATTTTGAATGGATTGCAGGGATGCGAAGAATGCAATTTGCTTTTGTGATTTTATACAGTTTGGGTATTGTTATTGGTTTTTATCACTTTGCAGGTTTTATTACTTTAGGTCTAATAACTTTCATTTTTTCAGTATTTTATGAAGAGTGTGAGTCGCAATTTGTTTTGACGTTTGAGTTTGATTCAACCAAGGTTTTCTTAATTAATAAACTAAAGAGACATATCTTGCAATACACGAAAGTTTCACTGCCATTACTACTTTTTTATTTTATGCGATACCCCGAGAAATATATTTTCTATTTACCTCTTTTACTCATTTACTACACAAACTTTATTGTTTTTATCTTGAATAAATACAAAAGCTACATTCCCAATCAAAAAATTACATCCAACCGAATTATAGCAGGTTTGGCCTTTATGGGTATGTTTTTGCCTTATCTTTTCCCTATATCTTTTGTGTTGTGTTTTATTTTTTACCGCAAATCAATCATTAATTTAAAAACCTATTTCCATGCTTAAAATTGAGAATTTATCCGTCATTTTTGGTGAAAAGAGTGTTTTGAAAAACCTAACTTGGAGCGTTTTACCAAATAAAATTCATGGTTTAATTGGTTTAAATGGTTCTGGGAAAACCACGCTTTTGAATTGTATTTATGGATTTCTGAAATTCGATTCAGGAAACATCTTATTGAATGAAAGAGCATTGAATAGGAGTGATGTGTCTTTTTTAGAAACAACCAATTTCTTTTACTCAAATCTTACTGGAAGGGAGTTTTTATCTATTTTTTCAAGTTCCAATCAATCATTTCATGAAAACGAATGGAGCTTATTATTGGATTTACCCATTGATGAAATGATTGAAAACTATTCAACGGGTATGAAAAAGAAGTTAGCTCTTTTATCAATTCTTAAACTGGAAAGACAAGTAGTTATTTTAGATGAGCCTTTTAATGGTTTAGACATCGAAACCAATCATTTATTAGAAAAGTTGATTCCTATTTTGAAGCAAAAGGGTAAAACCATCATTATCACATCACACATCATGGGTAGTTTGAATGGTATTTGTGATGAAATTCATTGGATAAATGATGGGGTTATCAAAAAATCTTTTGAAAAAGTTGAATTTTCTGACATTGAATCTCTCATTTTTGAAAACTCTTCCGTGAGTGAATCGCTCCAAAGATTATTATAACACAAAACCCAACTCAAACCGAGTTGGGTTTTATTTTTTTGGAAACTTTATATCAACTTTCTGTCAATTTCAAAGGCTTCTAAATAATCCGAAACTTTTTTGACAAATTGCCCTCCCAACGAGCCATCAACTACACGATGGTCGTAAGAATGTGAAATAAACATTTTCTGACGAATACCCAGCAAATCTCCCTGTGGAGTTTCAATTACTGCTGGTTTTTTCTGAATTGCTCCGAATGCCATAATCGCTACTTGCGGTTGCATAATTATGGGAGTTCCCATAATATTTCCGAAAGTTCCAATGTTAGAAAACGTGTAAGTTCCGCCTTGTAAATCCTCGGGTTTCAATTTGTTCTCTCTGGCTCTTTTTGAAAGGTCGTTTATTTTTTTAGTCAAGCCAACCAAATTATAAGAATCAGCATTGTGGATGACGGGTACAATTAAGTTACCACTCGGTAAAGCCACTGCCATACCGATATTAATGTTTCTTTTTACGATGATTTTATCGCCATCAACCGAAGCATTAATCTGTGGGAAATCCTTAATTGCTTTAACGATAGCCTCCACTAAAATGGGTGTGAAGGTAATATTTTCACCATATTCTTTTTTGAAGGAATCTTTTACAGAATTTCTCCAAAGTACCACATTGGTCATATCAGTTTCTACGAACGAGGTAACGTGTGGAGCAATACGTTTTGAATCCACCATGCGTTCGGCAATCATTTTACGCATCCTGTCCATGACAATAATTTCATCATCACCCGTCGAAACAGACACATTAGCCTTTGCTTCTACGACTGTATTTTCAGTAACTTTTGAAGGTGTTTTCTGAGTTCTATTCTCCAAAAAGTTGAAAATATCGTGTTTTGTTACCCTTCCTTCAAGTCCTGTACCAACAATGGATTCTAATTCAGTAGTGGATATATTTTCTTGTTTACAAATACTAAGAACCAATGGTGAGTAAAATCTTGCTCCGCTGTTTGAGGCTGAGTTCGCTGGGATTGGCTCTAAATTAATCCCTGTCAGTGCTTTAATTTCTTCAATTTCTTGTTCCAATTTATGGGAAACTTCGGCTGGTTTCGGAAGTTCCGTCTGACTTTCCTGTTGAGCGTCAATAATACAAATCGGCTTACCAATTTCAGCTACTTCTCCAACTGGCACAAGGATTTCATGTATGACTCCTGTATGTGAAGAAGGGACTTCGGTATCAATTTTGTCAGTGGCTACTTCCAGCAAGTATTCGTCTGCTTCAATTTTTTCGCCCACGTTTTTCAACCATTTTAAAACGGTTGCTTCCATGATTCCTTCGCCCATTTTGGGCATTATTATTTCAATTAAAGACATAATTTTCTTAATAAATTCAGTATGTTGATGCTTGTTAAATGAATATTTTGCTCTCTGAAACCTCCCAATGTAAGTTTTCGTGTAATGGTTTGATTTTCGGTGGCAATGGCAATCCAGACTGTTCCAACGGGTTTTTCGGGTGTTCCGCCGTTGGGTCCCGCAACTCCGCTGGTAGCCAAACCGTAGGTAGTGCCTAAAAGTTTACGTACATTCTGAGACATTTCCCTCACGGTTTCTTCTGAAACAGCCCCGAAAGTATCTAAAGTTTCGGGCTTAACGCCCAATTGATTGATTTTTACGGTATTATCATAACTGGTGATACCACCCATAAAATACGCCGAACTTCCCGAAACTTTCGTGAATTGATGAGCCAAATATCCTCCTGTACAACTTTCCGCTACACTGACCGTTTGTTTCTTATCTATTAACAATCGTCCAACAACCTCTTCAATTTCATCATTACCATAACCATAAATGTATTCTTGAATGGTAGGATAAATTTTGGCAAATTCACTTTCAATTTGGTTTTCTATAACATCTGAATTTTCACCAATGCCTGTTAATCTCAGCTTTACATTTCCCATTGATGGTAGATAAGCTAATTTGATATTGCAGGGTAGATTATCCTCCCAACTTTCAATCATTTCAGCCAAATACGATTCACCAATACCGATGGTTCGGATAACTTTATGAAAAATGACAGGTGTTTTAAAATGGTCTTTTAATTTAGGAAGAATCGTTAAATCCATCATCCCTTTCATTTCAAAAGGTACTCCTGGCATTGAAATAAATACAACTCCGTTGTGTTCAAACCACATACCAGGGGCAGTTCCCATGGTATTTTGTATAAATGTAGCATTACTCGGAATTTCAGCTTGCCCCAGATTGATACCCGTTAATTCACGCCCACGTTTGTTAAAAAAAGCTGTAACATCCGCCAATGCTTGTGGATGTACTACTAATTCAGCGTCGAAAAATTTGCAAAATGTTTTTTTTGTGATGTCATCTTTGGTAGGTCCTAAACCACCCGTCACAATCACTACATTTGCTCGCTGACTGGCTTCGCTAAAAATATCTAAAATCGCTTCCTCAGTATCACCCACCGACGACTTTCTCACGGTTTTTATCCCTATCTTATCTAATTCTGCACTAATCCATTGAGTGTTGGTATCGGTAATTTGACCATACAATATTTCATCGCCTATGGTTATAATCTCAGCTTTAATCATTTCTTTCTGCTAAATCAGTTATTTTTGCCCAAAATTACACAATTTAAACAGTTTTAACGTTTATTGGCAAATGACATTTTTAAAATATTTCGTCTAAACAAAAATTACATTTAACAAATATACTCAATGAGAAAATTAATTTTAGTGACCGCTATGATGGCAACGATGAGCAGTTGTCAATCTCAAAACCTTGGAAACATATTGAAACAAGCCAATGACGTATTGGGTGGTACTACTTCTGGAGCTTTAACAACGGAGGAAATTGGTCGTGGTTTGAAAGAAGCCCTAACTGTTGGCATCAAGAACAGCTCTTCACAAGCCTCAGCTTTGAATGGATATTTAGGTAACCAAACAATCAAATTGTTGTTCCCGCCCGAAGCCCAAAAAGTAGAACAAAAATTAAGAGATATTGGCTTAGGAAATGAGTGTGATAAATTTATTACTGCTTTGAACAGAGGAGCAGAAAAAGCAGCAGAAAAAGCTGTACCTATTTTTGTGGATGCTATTACGCAAATGACCATTCAAGATGCACTTGGAATTTTACGTGGGGATAAAGATGCCGCTACCAATTATCTAAAAAGGACTTCATCGCAAGCCCTGACAAATGCTTTTGCACCCATTATGCAAGATGCTATTAGTTCAACTGGAGCTACCAAAATGTACGGGGATATTGCCAATACGTATAATAAAATTCCTTTTACCCAAAAAGTTAATCCAGATTTACAGCAATACGCTACTCAAAAAGCAATTGACGGGTTATTTTTGTTGGTAGCACAGGAAGAATTAAAGATTAGAGAGAATCCGACTGCTCGAGTTACAGATTTGTTAAAACGGGTTTTTGGTGGGCAATAGATAATTGTCTCGGGTAATAAAAAAAGCTCCGTGAGAAACTCTTAATAACAAGTTTCTCACGGAGCTTTTTAATTGGTTGAAATGCAAATTTGAACTATAGATACAGCCATTTTTTATACAGTTCTTTTTGCTCTTTACTTTGATTTTCCAATGGTTCAATTACGTAATTTTTCGTTGGGTTTTTCTGTAAAGTGACATTGTATTTTTTCTCTAATCCGTCTCTTCTTATTTTTACTTCAATTACATCACCCACTTTTTTGCTACTAACCAATTTAAAAACGTCATCAGGTTTTGAACCATCAATTTGTAAAATTTCATCCCCCGTATTTAAACCGTCATTGTAAGCAGGTGAATCTCTGAGAATACCCGTTATTCTAAGTCCGCCACCTCTTAACTCTACGCCCAAATAGGGTTCTTCTTTTCCTTCGTTTTTATCGACTAACTTCATTCCAACTGCTTCAAAATA
This sequence comes from Arcicella sp., assembly GCA_025454855.1. Taxonomy (GTDB): domain Bacteria; phylum Bacteroidota; class Bacteroidia; order Cytophagales; family Spirosomataceae; genus Arcicella. Next base: position 8,089 of record JALONS010000101.1, on the reverse strand, counting down.
AGTATTATAAGGAATTGTTTCCGTTCCGAAAATGTATTTTTGAAAAAAGTCATTTAGGTTTTTACCCGCTACTGTTTCCACCGCTTTTTGGAATTCTTCATCGCTAAAACCACGTCCCTGTTTTTTGTAATATTCTTGGTATAACAATCTCATTACATCATCCAAACTTTTTGCCCCTTTGGTTGATTGTAAAATCATAAGATTTAAAACACCACCCAAAACTGCCCCTTTGTCGTAATAAGAAACTGTACTATTCCGTGAATTTTCGTTCGGACGGTAAAATTTAATCCAAGCATCCCAACTTGACTCAGTTACTGACTGGATTTTATTTCCTGGTTGATTTTCAATCGTATTAATTTCACCCGAATAAGATTTTAAATAGTCTTCGGGAGTCATCATATTGGCTCTTCGCAAAATGTAATTTTGGTAGAAACTCGTGCAACCCTCAGAAAACCAAAGTAAATGGGTGTAATTTTCATTTTCGTAATCAAATGGTCCGAGTGCTTTCGGACGGATGCGTTTTACATTCCAAAGGTGAAAATATTCGTGAGCAATCAAACTCATAAAACTTTGGTACATTTTTTCATTGGCGTAAGTCATTCTGGATGTTTGACAAGTGGTAGAATTAAGGTGTTCTAAACCTCCGCCACCCATCATGATGTTATGAATCAAGAAAGTATAATCTTTGCAAGGGTGTTCACCAACCACACCTAAAGCCGACTCACAAACTTTCTTGAAATCTTCAGTCACCTTGGCTTCATCAAATTTCACATCACCGTACATGGCAATTTTATGCGGAATCCCCTTTAAGTCAAAAGATAAAACCTTTTGGGTGCCAATTTCGATGGGAGAATCAATCAGAATGTCTAAATTTTCAGCCTCGAAAGTATTATTACCCAATGATTTTAACCCCGTAGAAATCGTGTTCCAATTTTTGTAAGGCTTTATCGTTACCGTTGAAGGGGTTTGTTTCCAGTCGTTTACATACATGAAAACCGTTGCTGGGTTGAGGTAGCCATGAGAGTCGTCTATGAAAGAAGTTCGGACTGATAACTCATACGCATAAACTTTGTATTTGACCGTTACCTCATTTGAGGCAGCTAAAAGGCGTAATCGCCAAGTATTTTTATTAATTTTGTCTGACTTAACGTTGGCAGAACCACTGGTAGCAGAAAATCCCTCTACGTTTTTGGCGTATTCCCGAATCAAGTACGAACCTGGAGTCCAAACTGCCATCTTTAAGTCAATAAACCCTTGTTGTTTTGTTTTGGCATCAAAATTGGACAATTTTATCACAACGTCAAAATAATGAGTTTGAGGTTGTTCCATTGACAAAAAGTATTCAATTTTAGGCGAATTTGCCGTATTTTGACTCCATGAAATGTGGCTAAAAATCAGACAAATAAAGAAAAATGATATTTTTTTCATAATTTAATGTTTGTAATGAACGTTTTTCAACAAAACTAACATTCCCTTACTTGTTTAACAAATAAATTTTCTTTCTGAATCGCTTGCTAATTATTTTTCAAAAAGAGAATACCCTAAAAATCAAAGCCTAATGAACAAAATCACGTCGTTAGTATCTTGTATCTTCCTTTTTCTGACTATTGTTTCCCAAACATCACTGTTGGCTCAGAGTACGCTCAATTATACCGATGTTTCTATTCATTTTAGAAATGGGCAAGAACATTTTGAATCCAAAAATTATGAAGCCGCTCGGGCAGAATTCAATTTATTTTTAGCATCCGACAAAGCACTTTTAGAAAAAGAAGATGGAAACAAAGTGTGGGCAGAGTATTATGTGGTCATGTGTAGTTTGTACCTCCAATACTCCGAAACGGAACTGTTGGCAAATCGTTTTGTGAGGAACTATCCCGAACATCCCGTTGCTGGAAATCTCTTCAAGGAAATTGGCAATCATTTTTTTGAACAAGGAGACTACGCCAGAGCCGTTGATTATTTGAAAAAAAGCCCCAAATCAGACGAAGAAGCACAATACCGTTTGGCTGTTTCACATTTTTCTTTACAAGATTATTCTGAAGCGTTAGAAATTTTCAATGAAATTAAAGACGGCAATACAGATTATGCGGTGTCATCATCTTATTACGCTGGGATTATTAACTTCAGGGCGGGTCGTTATCAAGATGCCATTCCTGATTTCAAAAAAGCAGAACAGTCGGCTACCTACCGTAGTGAAATTGCTGGTTGGTTGGCTCATAGCTATTACCGACAAGGAAAGTTTGCCGAAATGTTAGCTTACACTGAACCTTTGCTTAGAGAAAAAAACTCAGGAAGAAAATTAGAAGACGTAGCACTTCTAACCGCTGAAGTTTACTTTCAACAAGCGAATTATGAAAAAGCTGCGAACTATTATACCATCTATAAAAACTACAAATCACAGGGGATGTTGCCTGCCGTTGCATACCGCTACGGTTACAGTCTGTACAAAACTGACCAATTTGCACCTGCCACCGACCAACTTAAAAACGTGGCAGCCGTCAGAGATACTTTAGGGCAGTACGCAGCTTTCATTTTGGGAGTTTGTTACTTAAAAGCCAATAATCCTAACTATGCGTTAGGTGCTTTTGACCAAGCCAGAAAGAGTAATTACAACAAATCAGTAACGGAAGATGCAGATTTCAATCACGCTAAGGTTTTGCTGGATTTAAACCGTGGAAACGAAGCCATCAAAGCGTTTGAAGCGTTTTTGAGTAAATATCCTGATTCAAAATACGAAGACGAAGCCAACGAATTAGTCAGTGAAGCCTATCTTTCGTCTAATAATTATCAGGCGGCTTTGGCGTACATAGAAGGATTGAAAAGGCGTTCAACACGAACCAACGCTGCTTATCAGCGAATTGCTTTTAATCAAGGAGTGAAAATGTTTAACGATGAAAGGTACATTGATGCCATTCCTTATTTTGATAAATCCTTGACCACACCCGTCAATCCTGAAACCAAATACGCCGCTAATTTTTGGAAAGCGGAAGCTCTTTCGGCTGATAAAAAATATTCGGAGGCAATACCCATGTATCAATCAATCATTGCTTCGGTTGATAATACTACTGCTAACGTTTTTGACTTACAAAGCAGAAGTAGATACGCTTTGGGTTACGCTTATTTCAATACGAAGGAATATGACAAAGCTAACCGAATGTTTAGGGAATACGCTGATAGAATGAAATCATCGGGTGATTCTCAGGCATACCAAGATGCTGTTGTGCGGTTAGGAGATACTTTTTTTGCGGCTAAAAACTACGACCAAGCACTAAAATACTATGACCAAGCCATTGGGAGCAATCGTTCTGAAAAAGATTATGCCATTTACCAAAAAGGATTGGTATTGATTTTCAAAGGTAATGAAGCAGGGGCAAGAGCCGCTTTCCAGAAAGTACAATCAGACTATCCGCAATCTTTGTACGTGGATAATGCCATTTATCAAGAAGCCAATTTGGATTTTACGGGGGGACGATACATTCCTGCCATTACAGGTTTTACAAAATTATTGAACGATAAACCACAAAGTAGATTAATTCCTGCGGCTTTATTGAAACGGGCTGTAGCATTTCAGAATACTACCAATCACGAAGGAGCAATCGCAGATTATAAAAATATCCTCAAAAATTATCCAACTGAGCCACAGAGCAAGGATGCTTTAGCAGGAATTCAGGAAGAATTAAATGAAGTGGGTCGCCCAGAAGAATTCACTCAAATATTAAACGATTACCAGCGTGCCAACCCAACTGATAATTCAGTAATTGGTTTGGAATATGAATCTGCAAGAGGGTTATTTTACGGTGAGAAATATGATAAAGCTATTGTTGCCCTGAGTGAGTACGTTCGTAAAAATCCAAGTAGTATTGAGTCTTACGAAGCCAAGTATTTAATTGCTGAGTCGTATCTTAAACTGAATGACAAAACTCAAGCACTCACGTATTATTATCAGGTAATCAGAGACAGAAAGTACAAATCAGTAAACAGAGCTATTTTGAAAGCGGCTGAAATTGAATCTGCCAGTGGAAACCTTAAAGCAGCCATAACCAATTATCGTAACTTATTGGCAAGTGCCGCTGATAAAAAAGACCAACAAACTGCTCTGATTGGTTTGATGGAATCGTACTATCAAACTACCAAAACCGACTCGACTTTATATTTTGCCAAAGAAGTAACCAATTCGGGCGATGTGGTATTAGGTGCAAAAAGTAAAGCAACCCTTTACACAGGTAAAATTTACATGGTAAAAAATGATTATCCAAAGGCTACCGATGCGTTTAATCAAACAATTGCTATTTCGAAAGATGATTTTGGAGCGGAGGCTCAGTTTTTAATTGCTCAAATGCTCTACAATCAAAAGAAATTTAAAGAATCGTCCGAAATGATAATGGCAAAGTTCAGAAATGAATTCGCCGATGCTGACGATAGAATTGTGGGGAAAGCCTTCTTGTTATTGGCTGATGATTTTGTTGGTCTGGAAAATTTAGTACAAGCCAGAGCCACGTTAAATTCAATCATTGAAAACCACCCCGATAAAAATGTCGTAGCGGATGCTAAAGCAAAATTAAAATTGATTGAAAAGAAATAATCCCTTAATCCTTACTAAAATACTTGGATATTATGTTGAATCCATCTTATAAAAAAATAGTAATAACTTCCATCATTTGCATTTGGGCGGGGAACTTAGCGTTTGCTCAAAAGCAACAAGGCGAAGTGAAAACGGACGAAATTGAGATTTATAAAGATTCCAAAGTGGTACTTCCGCAAGCCAATAGAATTTTTGATAAAATCCCAACCAATGCCGATGATAATTCTCGCAAGCCAATTCGGTATGAGTTTATCGAAAGAAAATTACCCGTTCAAACGCCAGAATTTAGTCCTGTGGTGGCAATGCCCAATGATGATAATACAAAAGCGGATGCAAAAGCGGCAAAATACAACAACATCGTTCGAGCGGGAATCGGAAATTACGGACATACATTCTTAGAGGCACACGTGGGTTTTCCGATGGGCGAAGATAATTACCACGGAATTTATGTGAAACACAATAACTTCCGTTTAGGACCTGTCGGGGCAAATTATTCGGGAATTTCCCAAAATATGGCAAAAGTCCACAGCCGTACCTCTTTCGATGCTATTCGTTTGGAAGGAGCTTTAGGTTGGGAGCGTCGTGGTTTTGACTTTTACGGTTTTGTACCCAAAAATTATGATTTCCCAGAGTCTTTAATTTATAATTCTTGGAATAAATTCACTTTCAACGGGGCTGTTAGTAATGCAGACAAAGATTCAAAAATTGATTATCAATTAAAATCAGATTTGAGTTATTTGTTCAGCCACTTAAAAGCTAACGAATTAGTTTGGAAAGGTACTCTGAATGCGGTTTATCCAATCACAGAGGAACTTTCAGCGATGTTAGATGGTACATTTGTATTGGCACAACGCCAAGATTCTTTAACATTGTATAGAAATCTTTACAAAATTAAACCAACGTTTCAGTACAAAACGGACAAATTCACAGTTACGGCTGGTTTAAATGTCATAAATGACCGTGAAAAAAATACCTTCAACAGTAGTTTTTTGTATCCCATTTTTAAAATTGATGCTCAGCCTGTACAAGGAATCAAAATATTTTTGGGCTACGAAGGAGACGTAACCGCCAATAATTTAACCTCATTTTTATTGGAAAATCAATGGTTGAATCGTTTCATTGAATTGAGAAATACTCGAAAAACTGCCGATTTTTACGCAGGTGCAAAAGCATCGCTCAACAATGGATTAGACATTGAAGCCAAAATCAGCTACGCCAATTATAAAGATTTTTATGTCTTTAATAACTCCAGAGCTGATTCTGCTCGTTTTGAAGTGTTGTATTCAAACGATACCACCACCGTAAAAGTTACCAATCTGACGGCTCAGGCGAGTTACCAGATTCCTGAAATGTTCAGGAGTAACCTAAAATTTGATGTGAATATTTTTGGGAGTTTAGGAAATTTAAAAAATGCTTGGCATCGTCCAAGTTTCACTGCCACGTGGAATAATACCTTCACCATCAAACAAAAATTGTTGGTTAGTTCAGACCTTTATTTCATTACGGGTTTGAAAGGTAACAATTTCATTACCAACAGGGAAGTAAAGTTAGACCCCATTATTGACCTGAATTTTAAGTTTACTTACCTTATTACCGACCATTTCAATGTATTCGTTTCAGCCAACAACGTTTTTAACAAGAATTACCAACGATATTTGTATTATCCAACGCAAGGGGTAAATTTTCTTGGTGGTTTGTCTTATTCTTTTTAAATTCGTAGTAAATAAGGGTTATTTATTAAAAATTTAAAATTATGACAACTGTACAAGACCATATCAAAGAATTGCTTTTTGAGCAAGACTGCGTAGTAATTCCCGATTTTGGAGGGTTTGTTACTAACTTTGATTCTGCTAAAATTGATGCTTCAAAAAGGTTTATTGTGCCTCCTCAGAAATGGTTAGCGTTCAATGCCCTTTTGAAAAATGATGATGGCCTTTTATGTAACTACATCGCTAAGGAAGAGAACATTTCTCGTGAACAGGCAACCCAAAAAATAAAATCATTCGTTGAAGAAACTAAGAGGTATCTGCAAGTGGATGAGGTTTATCAAATGGGAGCATTGGGAATGTTTAGCATGAACGATGAAAGGAAAATACAATTCCAACCAAAACCGACCAATAATTTTTACAGTGATAGTTTTGGAATGGAAAATATTTTCTTGAAAAAGAATGACCAAGTACAAAAAGAATTACAAATTGTTCACACTCCAGTTGTCTCAACTTCTACTATTCAAAAAGTTTTCGTAGCCGACCGAGAACCAATGGCAGAAGTTTTGGAAGATGAAGAAGTGTTGAATGAATATCCAAGAAAAAGATTTAGTAAAGTATTACCATACGTGTATGGTATCATTGGGGCTACCTTATTGGCTTCGGCAGTTTATTTATACGATAATCCAAAAGCTAATTTAAGTTCTTTAAATCCCTTACAATCTTCAGATGTTTCAATTATAAAGAGTAATGAATCTACCAAGAAAGTCGCTCCAGCAGTAATTGAGAATAAGGCAGTTGAGCCAAAAGCTGAGAAATTTGCAGAAACTGCTCCCAGTACCGTTCAGCCAAAGCAAGAAGAAACAATAATTGCTGCCGAAAAACGTTTTTTTCTCATCACTGGTAGTTTTGGTAATAAACAAAATGCGAAGAAATTATTAAATCAACTCAAGCAAAAGGGTTTTGAAGATGCTTCGTTAATTTTCCCAAAACGTAATGAAAAACTCATAAAAGTCTCTGCTGGCGGTTTCTTCAACGAAAGTGAAGCCGATTCTCAAGCAGCGATAGTTTCGGAAGCAATCAAACAACCTACTTGGGTTTATAAAAAATAGAGAATTCGAGGAGGTTTAATTTTATAGCTTTTGTCACTACTTTGCGGAGTGTCTCCCTGCTTTTGACCATTAGCTAATACCATAATCCTTATATTTATGACCTCATACAACATGGAAGCCGAAGAAAGCAAAAACAAGCAAATTGCTTTCTTTTTTTCTTTTACATTTAATGCCTTGATGCTATTTCTCTTTTGGTACATCACCATTTGGACTGCCGAAGAAAATAAAAAAGTAGAGAAAGTTGGTGGTGGTGGTTTTGTCGTAAACTTTGGGATGGATAAAAAAGGAAGCGGTAATGTATACACCAAAAATTATGCAAGTCCACTGAAAAATGAAGTTGATTCAAAACCTGCCGAACGAATTGAGGAAAAAAAGATTATAAAAAAACCAGTAATAACGCCAGAGGTTGTAAAGGTTAAGCCCGTTAAACCAAAACCAGTCAAAGAAACACCCGTTATTGCCAGTAAGGTAAAGAGTCCTGTGGTTGTGAAAGAAACACCACCAGCCAAAGTAACGCCAAAGCCAAGTCCAAAACCTGTTGAGGCTCCTCCAACGCCTTCACCAGCCAAGCCAGTTGAACCCAAAGTAAATTCTGATGGGCTTTTCCCTACCAAAAAAGGGAAAACAAATTCCAACGGAACAACGGGAACAAATCCTAATCCAGGTGGAGCAGCCGATGGAACGGGCGG
>JALONS010000378.1 GCA_025454855.1 Arcicella sp. | reverse complement strand
GCCACACCGACCCAAAGTATATTCTATGACCCTTGGGGACTTTCGATGAAAGGAATGCAGATGGCTAAGAATCCTGCTAACTTTAACAAATATCAGTTTTTGAACCGTGAAACGCAATTTGAGACGGGATATATTGATTTGATACGTAGGCAATATGACCCCCAAATTGGGCGTTTCATCAGCCAAGACCCCGTAACAGATGGGCAGGAGCATTTGAGCTTGTATCAATACGGTTGGAATAATCCCATTCTAAAACCTGACCCTAATGGGGATTTCCCTATCGTAGTACCGATTATTGTGGCTATTGCGGAAGCAATTACGGCAGCAGTCACCACAGAGGCAGTTGTCGCTGTTGGGGCAGGAGCTGTTGCAGTTGGAGCTACAAAAACTATGTCTAAGAGTGGTACTTTTCCAGGGGGAGAACATCAATATGCTAATTGGGCAAAAGCATTAGACCCCTCAAAATCTAATTCATCAAATAGTTCGAGTAATTCAAAGTCGCAAAGTTCAAGTACGTCAGCAAGCAGTAAAAATCCACCAAATCCAAATGGTAAAAATGGAGGAAAACTTCATCAAGAAGTAAATAAAAAAGAGGCTGATAGAATGAAAAGGGAAGGTAAAGAGGTAGAAAAAGAAGTCATGGTAAAAACCCCCGATGGTAAAAAAAGTAAAAGATTCATAGACCAAACAGGTACTGACCCTAAAACAGGAGAAAAAGAAATGGTGCAAGTAGGAAAGCAAAACAAAAATGGCACACCTGTAAAAAGAGAAAGGGATGCAATGGATGATATTGAAAAAGCGACTGGACAACGACCAAAATTTGTACCTTATAATCCCCAATGATATGAACTCAAAACAATTAAACTTTTATTCTCATCCACAGGAAATTACAACTTTTTTAGACTTCTTGCTGTCAAAAAATGTAAATATATCCGTCGAACCATTTAGAACCGAACCATTTGAGTTATATCAAAATGCTGATTTTATAAAATCAAACGAATTATTTTTCAGAATAATACTGTTCAAAAATGATGAATTAAGTCAAAATATTATTACTGAATTTATAGATACTCAAAATTATTTTTTATTTGAGAACTCGGAAAGTAATATAATTCAATTTGACTTTCCTCGGATAAGAGAAAATAATACTCTTTACAGGGGACGGTTCTATTTTAAAACTGGGTATTGGAAAGGGGATTATTTTGTTAAAAAAGACCCTGAATTTATTAAATGGGCAACAAATATATTGAATGGTTTTAAGAAGAAATTTCTTACGTCTAAAGAACCATTTTTAGGTTATTATTGTACAGATTTTGTCAAAAAATTAGTGGATAATAATGAGGTTATTTTAAAACAGATTTGATATATTTTTGCCTTGGTTGATGTTCGATTTGAGAAAAATTCTTAGTTAGCCGTTGTGGTGTGTTCTCGCTCATCAGAAATTCTTGAAAAAGTTAGTGTTGGTGGTATCGGTGTAACAAGGAGTTTAGTAACAGAGACAGATTCAAAGAACAATGTTATACAAAAAGAAGAGCATTCTTTTTCTTTGGGTCTTAAGTTTCTAATAGGGTTAGAATATAAAATTACAATTGAATCAGCAGTAAGAAAATAAACTAATATGAAAATAGATGAAAGAGTAAAAGCAATAGCTGTAATAGTTATTATTTTAATTAATTTTCTTGAAATATTTGGAAGAAAAAAAGTCCCAGAAGAATTTACAAGTTTTGTAGAAAATGTATCTTCTCAAAAAGTATTAATGAATAGGATTGGAGGATATGAAACTTTCGAGATAAAATACAATGAATCGGACTTACAAAAAGATTCAGTGTTTGTGTCTGTAAGTATATATTGTGCAGAAAAAAAAATGGTTTACAAAGGTTACATTAAAAAGAAAGCCGAGAAATGGGATTTAACTACACTAAAGCAATATTGATTTTATTTGTTTTTTGTTATTTATCAATCAGCAAGAATTAACTACACAGTGCCAAATATAAAAATTTGTTTAAATAGTAATTACCAGGAGGAGAATCTAAAGGAATGTAGTAGAGGACAATGAATATTTATAGACATGAAAACATTTAAAGATAATTTAAACACTGCTGTAATTACAACGCAATACATATTAAATAAAAAATCTCCAATACTCTTTGTAAATCATTATGATGATGGTTTTTGGGAATTTTTAGGAATTGAAAGTAATCTAAAGGATGAAGATTTTAAAATTATTTCTCTGGATGAAATAATACAAATTGATTCATCAATATTAGAAGTATCAGATTTACCCTACGAAGGCAAAGCATATAGAGAAAACATAAATTCTCCTTGGATAATTAGTACTGATTAACGTGATAAAATTTAACAAAAAACTCACTGGAATCATTACCGTTTTATTCACGATTCTGATTGTCTTCGTATCATTAACATTTATAACACCAGGTCTCATTTAGATAATTAGCATTATTAATGATTATATTAATTGCATTTTCAGTGATGAGTCATTTCGTATATCGTTTTTTTCAAAGTGGTTTTGACTTCCGATAGAATAACTATGAAACGTAATTGGCTACAATACATTATTTTATTTGTTTTTGTAAATATTCTTTTAGGAGTAATTCTAAATAAAATATTTGATTCTGTAACTCCTTCTGTATTAAACGAAGCAGTAGAATATTTTTCAACAGATAATACTGTATTAAAGAAAATTGGAGGTTACAGAACATTCAAATATAATTTTGATAGTAATGATTACGATGCTTATAAGCCTACTAAGTTTGAGTTACAAATCTTTGGTTATGAGAGGGGTGTCAAAATGACAGGAATAATGGAATACAAGAACTCTCGCTGGTTAATAACTAAAGCTGATACACTTTATCGAGAATTTGAATGAAAAATATAGCCAAGTATATACTTATATGAAACATAAAAGAATTCTGTTTGAACACAACAATAATCCAGAAGATGGATTTGATGTAGAGAGTGCCTGGGCAGTCCCTTTAGGAAAAAATCATTACAAACTTGACAATATTCTTTTTTATGCACCAGAATATTCTTTGGGTGATATTGTTAGTGTTGATAATAAAAATGGAGAACTTTTTGTAACTGGTTTAGTCTCAGAATCGGGTCATAGTACGGTGAGAATTATTTTCAATAATGAAAATGATGTTGATACAACAAGAGTATATTTGAAAAGTTTGGGTTGTGATTCAGAAATAAGTGATGTGCCAATTTTAATATCGGTAGATATACCTCCAAATGTTACTTTTTCAGTGGTGAAAAAATATTTAGAGGAAGGAGAGAAATTATCTAAATGGAGTTATGAGGAATCTTGTATCGCACACAATGATTAGTTGTTCTTAACAAAGATTTCTGTAATATAATAAGTGTAGAATAAATAATAAGATTGCTCCGATGCTCTGCGTTGGGGTAACTTTTTTATTAAATTTTTCATAAAGAAGGGTCATGTGTCATGGCTTATTTCTAACCTTACGCATTTAAGAGGTTTTAATAACATTGATGCGAAAATTCACGTTTTTCAACTATTTAATTAGTTATATGTTCACTTCTTTAAGTTCTCTATATTTTTTGATAACAAGATGTTCAAACTACCCTTAACCCAAAACATAATCTTTAAGAATGATGGTATTTATATCGTCGAACTACCGATTGGCAGTGTAGCCCATATCAACGGTAGCATGGTTCAGAATGGTTTGTTATCGAGTGTATATTACGCAGA
>JALONS010000377.1 GCA_025454855.1 Arcicella sp. | reverse complement strand
CTCAAAAAAGATAGCTTACTGGTACAAGACCTTTACCTCCATTATAATCTATTGCACTTGAATAATAGTAATCTTCCATGTTTCTGACAATATTTGCTCTTACAGGATTTTGATGCAAGTAATTCAATTTTGACATCATAATATTGTAGTCTGTCAAAGCAATTGGATGATTGTCTTGTTGCCAAAACTGATAAGTTTCATTCCGTTTATTATCTGCTCCTGCACTCTTCAATAGCCATAAAATCCAGTTTCTGCGACTTTCTCGCTTGTTATTTTCAATGGCTTTACAAATCTTTTGTGATGTAAATTTTTTAAAGTCCCTAATATTGGCAGAAAGACCATCTTCATTCGTTGAGGAAACAATTAGATGGAGATGGTTTGACATAATTACCCAAGCATGAACCTGCAAACCTTTATGTTCAACACAATAATTTAAACTCTCCACAACTATATCTGCATACATTGATCTTGTGAATACGTCAATCCATTCTACCACGGCAAACGTAATAAAATGTACTGCTTGCTGGTCAATTATTTTGTAGCCTCTTTCTGCCATTTGTACTTATTCTCAATTCTTAATTTACTAATATTTACCGTGTCTAAGACACTTTAATTTCATTCTTCGTCCGTAGTGTCCTGCGGAACACTACGGACAGACGGGGATAAATCGTAAAGTGCTTATATATTTCTCGACATCTATCTTATCCATTTCATATTGGGTGATGGCAAACATATAAAATAGATTTTCATCATCAATTATATTGAATCCTTTTCCTTCTTTCCAAATAGGATTTTTTTTGATATTCATTAGAGCATTTTTTATTTTCTGCAAAATGATATCATCATTTAAATCAGTGATAAATTTATTTTTATCTTCAATTATTTGCAAAAAGGAATCTATTGAAATAGTTATATCAGGAGAATCAAATATATAGTCCGTAATTATTACATTATTTTCAAATATTTTAAAAATAACCATGTTTGTAGATGTTTCGAATTCAACATGAAAGTCATCTTTAACACGCATAACATTATCAATCAAAAGCTTAATTTGGCTTCTATTATATGAAATCAAATTAATCTGACTAAGAACATCAATGTTATATGTACTATTCTCATCCTTTTCAAAAAAGAAATAAGGTACTATTTCTTTTTCAGACGAAATCAAAAACCCTTTTTTGTACAATGTCATCATCTTCATATGGTTATTTAATTACTCTACTTTCGGGAAATTTGAGCCAATTGGAGAACGAAAATTATTGAGGTTACCACCATTTATATACATTTTTATTTTAGTAATACCATTACTCGTTAAAGCCTCATAAGTATTACCAGTATTTTGAACAGTTGTGCTATTAATTCTGCTTCTTGCAAGAGCTGTTTCTTCTGCAATTCTTTCTAAATCCCAAGATTCCGCTCTTCGAGATGTTCCGCAGGACATCTCGAAGTATAGATAAAAAGGATTTGTAATCCGTAGTGGAGCTACCGCAGTAATAAAGAAAGTAAAAATCTTTTTCCTTGCCGCTAAACTCTCGCAGTCCCATGGCAGTGTTTCCCGACCAGTCATCTGGCTACAGCAACGTCCCAAACAAATATTCATCCAAATACAAATTACTGGTTATCAGTGATTTAACATTCAAAACCAGTCTATCCATAGTGTTCTGATAACATTACGGATGAAAAATGAAAGTGGAGTGCTTGGGCAGCCCGTCTTGACACGGTCAAGCTCAATCACCCTTTCCTCTTACTTTATTTCTCAACTACCACTTTTTTAGTAACAAAACCAGTTTTTCCGTTTAATTTGATAAGGTAAGTACCTGCTTGTAAACTTTGGTTCACTTCCACTACATTAGATTTTTTATCAACTATTTGTTCGGAAATCTTGATGCCTCTTAAATCAAATAGCTCTAATTTTTCAAAAACTTGATTTTTTAAATCAATAATAATTTTTCCCGCACTCGGATTTGGGTAAACTAAAATCTCATTTTCAAAACTTGGTTCATTGGATAATGGAGCGGCAAGTTGCCCTTCTTTACCCGCCAAAACGACAGTTGTAACTGACATCGGAGCTAAGGTAATACTAAGTTTATTGTTGGAAATGATGGTTTTTGTTTCATTCAAAGCATTTTGTGTTCGTGATACAAAAGTCTCTGAATTAGGTAACGATTTGAGAGTAAAGGTTTTTGCGTCTTGCCCTGACAAGACAAAATTATTAAATTCAATACTCGTTGTTTGTGCAGCTGAAGGTGAGCGATTTACCAACACTACACTCATCGAATCTTTTGCCGTATTGATACTTGGATAAGCCGAAACCAGCACTTCATTGGATGATTCTCCTCGAACAGCAATTGACTTATTATAGCGTGTAAATAAATGGAGGGTCTCCCACATACCATTTTGCCACGACCAAGGTGTAAAAATTTCTACCCCATTTTTCATAAATTCACCCATGATAGAGGCATACCAAACCGAAGTCGTACTGGCATCAACGTACTCAACCCCTATTTCGGTGAGTCCCAAGGTAACTCCATGATTCGCTCCCAAATATTGATTGAACCATTCATTGATTCTGGCAAAAATATATTCTTTATTTTGGGTGGCATCCCAATTTCCGCTTACTCTTCTCACACCATTTGCTTCTGGGAAAGCGTAATTTTTATCGAAAAAAACTCGGTGAAGCTGTACTATATCTTCTTGTTTTTTGGTGGCAGGGTAAAAATGAATGTCTAAAACATCCAATAACCGAATATTGGTTTTCTTTTGCTCTTCTGCAATTCGTCGGATGAAAAATTCTAACCAACCATAATTTCTACCATCATACCCAATTCCATTATTATCCCAATTGTACCATTGCCATTCATTGGCGGTTACGGGTCCCACTAATTTGATGGTAGGATATTTTGCTTTGGCAGCTTTTGCAACATCCACGTATTTATCAATGAACTGATTTGCTGTCAGGAGTTTAGGCATTACATCATCGTGTGTACCATTCCAAATTTCAGGTTCATTATCCATATTCCAGTACTGGATTTTGTCTTTGTTCAGGTTTAACCCACTTTTACTGAACCAATTATCCAGAATGCCTACCGTTGAATCTGCCGTCCAATTTTCGAGGTACAAATTAGGGTCACCTTCGGCTTTTGCCTTTGTACCCGTTGGGCTAAGCACTCCATTTCCAGCCAAATTTTGAGCCGTTCCTTCCCACCACTGCGATTTATTATACTCCCAATCTTTAAAATTGAAAGCATTGGTTTTAGCTACCTTTCCGAGTAACTGAAAAGCCCACATTCCTTGGGCATTCGGAAAATATTTTTGAATATTTTTGGCTGCATTACCCCAGTCGTTTGCATAAACGTTGTTGTACCAATCGGGATGACTTTGAAGTTTCCTACGCCAATTGTATTTAGTACAGTTATTACCACCACTTTCTCTGAAAAATGTTACGCCTGCATCTCGAATTTGCACGAGGTCTCGCTCAGAAAACACCCAAGTTGGGTTGGTTGAGGCAACGGAATTGTTTCGTCCGTAGATATACGGGGAAATGGGTTTTAAATCGGCTTTAGCATCAATTTTGATGGTAATCTGAGCATTACTAACGCCTGAAACAAACCATGTAAGACAGAAAAAAAGTAGCTTTTTCATGAATTCTATTTGATAATATTTTCTTGCAAAAAATCAAGTATTTCTTGATTCTCATAACCCAAATCTTGAAGAATTTGCTTGGTATTTTCTCCAATTTCGGGTGGGTTATTTTTTAATATTATCTCAGAATCTGCTATTTCTAATGGTATTTTGGGCAATTTTGTATGAATATTTTCATTGATGATTGTTTCAAAAAGGCTTCCCCCCTCGTTTAGCTGTGGGTCATTAAATAAATCCTCGGGGCGAGCAATGGGAGCAACAGGAATATCTGCCGCTTCACATTTCTGAATAATCTCGACTTTAGTATAATTTTTCATCAATTCATCCACCGCAGGCAGAAACCAATCCCTTTCATCTATCCTGCCATTATTCGTTTTAAGGCGTTCGTCAGCTAACCAATTATTTTGCTCAAAAGCCACGCAAAATCTTTCCCAGTGCTTTTCGGAAATAATTCCCACAAAAACTTGTTGATTGTCCTTACTTTCAAAAGTTTTATAGATGCTCCACGCACTTACACGGGCGGGCATGGGCGGTACAGGCACACCCGTGAGGGCGGAAACAGCCATGTGTTGCCCCATCAAAAATGCGGTAGTTTCAAACAACGCAGATTTAACAAATTTTCCTTTTCCAGTAATTTGTCGTTCGTAAATAGCTGATAAT
>JALONS010000376.1 GCA_025454855.1 Arcicella sp. | reverse complement strand
ACACCATCTACTAAATACCCCGTAATTCTAATTTCCGTTCGGCGATTAATGGCGTGTTCAATTTCGGTACACGCAACGCCATCATCACATTTATTCAACAACTTCGTCTCTCCGTAGCCTTTAGCTGCAATTCTGTTAGCAGGAATTTTTCCTTTTTCAATGATGTATTTAACGGCTGCTTCTGCTCGTTTTTGTGATAAATTTAGGTTGTAATCATCACTGGCACGGCAATCGGTATGTGAACCTAACTCTACTACGATGTTCGGATTATCCCGCAGGATTTGTACTAAATTATCTAATTCTTTGGCAGCATCAGGGCGAATTTCCCATTTGTTTAAATCATAACGGATATTTTCTATTTTGAACGAATCATTCAGATTAATTTTTTTCATGGCTATTGCCCCTTCTACCAAATCCGTCCCGTCTGATTGTTTCGTAATATTTTCAATATCTATCCCTGATACACAAAAAACTTTCTTGGGGTCTTGCAAATAACAAGCAGCATTAAAATTTGCTCTTCTACTCATGTACCTACTACGTTGCCCCAAAATATCATAGTCATTACCTTTTTCAAGCATAAAAGTGGCAATACCATTAATCACAACGGCTGAATCAGCTAATTTCTTCTTAGTGAGGTTGTACAGTTTTATGTATGTTCCCTCCAAATCATCCTTACTCTCATAATCATAAGCCCTGATTTGAAGTTGATATTTTTGAGTAGGCTCTACCCCCTTTTTTTGAGCCTCCGCACCCTGAATATTCAAAAGAAATATAAAAAAGAAGAGCAAGAAGATATTTTTCATAATTTAGGACTGATTTTTGATATTTGAATGTTAATATTCAAACGAAAAACATATAAAAATTCATGTATTTTTCGTTTAATTTTGGGTTAAGGTTTCGTGTTTTTATGTTTTGACGAAACAAATTACTGAAAAAATTCTTTATAAAATAAATATCTCAAAGAAAGATACCATGAGAAATACACTCTTTGTTTGCCTACTATTGATAACTCTTTTTTTACAAAGTTGTGACGAAAGAATTACACCCAATAGTAATACCGTAGAAGTAAAACCACTCACCAATACCGAAATATTGACCGCTAATTCATGGCAATTTGCTGAACTGGTGGTAAGAGGAGGCGGAAAAACGATTGTTCAGTTCTCAAGAGCTAACTCTATTAATCTTTCATCTGCTACTGGTACTACCAAACTTACTTACAAGGCTGACGGTACATTTATATCAGATAACAAAGGGGATATTAGCACTGGAACGTGGAAATTTCAAGCCGATGAAAAGCAAATTGTACAAACAGATGCCCGAGGAAGAAGACAAGTTTTTGATATTGGTGTACTTAACAAAACGAACTTTAATTTTTCGCAGACAACTCGCAAGTCGGATGTAGGGGATGATGGTCTTTGGGTTTTAGTATTAGCCCCATTGGGATTCCCCGCTACTACCACAGAAATTGTAACAAGTTTTGCTATGACTCCGCTTTAATGAATTGATAAATCTTCACGGAAGCCCCGCAGCATTAGAAAATCTTGCGGGGCTTTTTTGTATCTTTGCATCTGAAAATAACCATAAAATAAGAAATATGCAACACGATATTATCGTAATAGGTGGTGGAATTGTGGGGCTTGCTACTGCCCTCAGAATCAAGGAGCAACGCCCAGATATGAAAATTTTAGTTCTTGAAAAAGAACGTGAAGTGGCAGTTCATCAAACGGGAAATAACTCTGGTGTGATTCACTCAGGTTTGTATTATAAACCGGGGTCATTAAAGGCTACAAACTGTATTCAGGGTTATCATCAGTTAATAGAATTTTGTGAGCAGGAAAATATTCCCTACGAAATTACGGGGAAAGTGGTAGTAGCAACCAAAGAAGAACAACGCCAGCAGTTAGATAACCTTTACGTGCGTGGACAGCAAAATGGTTTGGCAGGTGTAAAGAAAATATCGGCTGCCGAGGTAAAAGAATACGAACCTTACGTAGCTTGTGTAGAAGGAATGTGGGTACCCCAAACGGGCATCGTAGATTATAAGGTAGTTTGCCAAAAAATGGCAGAAAAATTACGTAATGCAGGAACTGAACTAAAATTTGGCGAAAAAGTAACGGGTATCACCAAAGGTCATTCGCTATCCATCGTGAAAACGGAATATAACACCTACGAAACCAAATTGGTGATAAACTGTGCTGGCTTATATTCTGACAAAGTGGCTCAAATGTCACAAGACCAACCCATTGATGTAAGAATTGTACCTTTCCGTGGAGAATATTATAAGATTCGCCCTGAGAAACATTATTTGGTTAAAAACCTCATTTATCCCGTTCCAGACCCTAATTTTCCATTTTTAGGCGTACATTTTACCCGTATGATGCGTGGAGGAATAGAAGCAGGACCTAATGCCGTTTTAGCTTTTAGAAGAGAAGGATATAAAAAAATGGACATCAATGCTAAAGAATTGTGGGAAACCCTTACGTGGGGCGGATTTCAGAAAGTAGCCACCAAATACTGGGAAACGGGTTTGGGCGAAATGTATCGAAGTTTCTCAAAAGCTGCTTTCACGAAAGCCCTGCAAGAATTAATTCCAGACATTCAAGAATCTGACCTCATCGAAGGCGGTGCGGGCGTGCGGGCTCAAGCCTGCGACCGTACAGGCGGACTCTTAGACGATTTCTCAATCATCGAAGATGAAAAAGTAATCAACATCCTTAATGCTCCATCACCCGCCGCCACGTCCTCATTATCAATCGGTAAGACGGTGGCAGAGATGGCTTTCAGGCGATTTTAGGGTCAAAATAAACACAGATAAAATATGAAATTAAACAAATGGTGCCTATTTGGAATATCGTTAGGAGTTTTTCAAATACTATTTGAGTACTTATTTACTTCTAAAGTAAATTTGGAACCATTATTTATTGTGTTTGATATTATTAGTACTTTAGTTACCATACTTTTATTTGCTATTTTCTTAACGATTTTAGTGTCTTTTTTCCCATTAAGAAATTTGACTTTTAGAGAAAAATTTAAGAAGAATTTGCCTATTGTGGTTTTTGTAATGATGTTCATCGCAACTATTTTTTCAGTGTATTTTAAATACCTAAAATATGAGAAAAATATTGAATTAAAACCTATTCATAAACTGTAATTTGATTTAAAGTGAGCTTTTAACCAACTAAATTTTTCACTACATTTTACCTAAAATAGTAATACAATGGTTACAGAAAAGCAGATACAAAATCTTCCCAAAACCTTAGCAGAATTTCTGCTTTGGGAGCCAGAAGATGGCTATAAATACGAGTGGAGTGATGGCGAATTGATACGTTTTACAGGAATGAATAAGAAACAAGTTTACATTTATGACTACATCAATCGTAGTTTTGTTGCAAAGCAATATTTAGAGTTAGGTTCTTTAGTCTCTGAATATGATGTTCAATTAACGGGTATTCAAATGCGACGACCAGACATCGCTTATTTGACTAAAAAACAAATTGCAGAAACTAAAAAAGGCGTAGATGTAATTCCAGAGTTTGTGATTGAAATCCTTTCAGAAACAGATAATATCAATCGAGTTGAAGAGAAAGTAACAGAATATTTCAAGGCGGGTGTTAAAGTAATTTGGCATATTTTCCCAGAACTCAAAATGGTTTATGTTTATACGTCACGTCGAGATATAAAAGTTTGCATCGAAAATGATGTATGTTCTGCAAGTCCCGTATTACCTGATTTTGAGGT
>JALONS010000375.1 GCA_025454855.1 Arcicella sp. | reverse complement strand
ATTACCGACTGGGAGGCTTACGAACTGGAATTGAGCAAACGCCTCGGATTAGATAATCAATTGATGAAATACATCGTCAATCGTGCTAAACGTTCACCTAAACGGGTTGTTTTTGCCGATGCCGAAAATCTGAAAGTGTTAAAAGCCGTACAGCAATCGAAAGATGAGCGAATTTGTGTACCTATTTTGTTGGGAGATGCTCAGAAAATCAATCGAATCATTGAAAATAATAGTTTGGATTTGGGAGATGTAGAAATTATTGATACCCGAGCCCCCGAAACTTCCGAACGGTTGAAACACTACGGAGATTTGTTTTTTGAAAAACGTAAACGCCGTGGTTACAACCAGTACGAAGCCCACAAACAGATGCAAGTGCGGAGTTATTTTGCCTCGATGATGGTAGAAACGGGCGATGCAGACTGTGTGATTTCGGGTTTGACACGTAATTATCCCGATGCCATTCGTCCTGCCCTACAAATTATTGGACGTGAAGATGGCGTGAAAAAAGTATCGGGTATGTACATTTTACTGACCAAAAAAGGACCTATTTTCTTCTCGGATACCACTGTTAATTTCAACCCAACCGTTGAAGATATTGTAGAAATTACCGAACTAACTGCCAAAGCGGTAGAGCAGTTTAATCTAAAACCCAGAATTGCCCTCCTGACGTATTCCAACTTTGGAACAGCCAACGGCGACGATGCCGTAAAGATGCGAGAAGCCACGGCAATTTTACAGAAAAAACACCCCGAAATGATTGTGGAAGGAGAAATGCAAGCTCACTTAGCGTTTGATAATGAGTTGATTAAGGAAAATTATCCTTTCTCTAAATTAGCCGAAGAAGGAGCAAATACCCTTATTTTCCCCAACCTTTCAGCCGCCAATATTGCCTACAATTTATTAAAAGAAACTTCCGACATCGAGTATATCGGACCGATACTATTAGGACTCCGCAAGCCCGTACACGTGCTACAATTAGGCTCATCCGTGCGTGAGATTGTAAACATGGTAGCCATTGCGGTAGTGGAAGCACAAGGAAAATGATTTGATTGCAGATTTTTGATTGTGGACTACGAATTTTAAACTTCCTAAAAGTTATTTTTACTTTTAGGAAGTTTTTTTATATTTGTGTAAACCCTTATCAAAACTCCAACGGGTTTGTGGCTTATGGAATGATAATAGTTTTTAAGTAATTTGCTGATAGTCAGCATAAAATAGAGACCATTTTGTTCGTACTATATTAGTTGGATTTTTTTGTTCAACAATACAAAAACTCAGACAAAACTTTCGCATATTTGGGAGTTGACTGTAACCATAGATAATGACACACATTAATTTTTCATTTCAAGTAAAGTAAGTATGGAAGACAAAAAAAACACTATAGAAACAATTGATGCAGTTAAACTTTTTTTTGAACAACTGCCGGGTTTATCATATGGAAATAATGTTTTACAGTATTTTAACCTACCTGACTATGGAAATGGTATGGCAGGATATGATAATTTAAAAGCTGAGTTAAATGCAATAGACTTTTCAAAATCAGCAGAATTTCTTGATTTGGACAAAAAAGTGAAGCGACTCAAAAAGGAAATAACGGAATTAGAGAATAAACACACAAACTTAACTTCCTTACTTGGCGAAAACACAAATGGTTCAGAAGGTTCTTTAGCAAATCAAATACTAACTAGTCTCAAAAATGAAATTAATCAACTTATTGAAAAAAGGAACAAACTCTTGAACGAAATTTCAGAAAAAGAAGACTTAGAAAACGAGCGTTTAGCAAAACAAATCGAAAAGGAGAATTCTCAAAACAATTCATTTATAGAAAAGACAAAAGCTTTAGAAGAAGAATTTAAAAGAAAATCAGATGCTTTGAAGATTCAATTTGAAAAAGAAAAAACCGAAATTGACAATAAATTAAAATCAGAGAATGAAAGTGCAAATAAAAAAATTGATGAAGCTATAAGCAATGCTAAACTTCGAGTAAAACTTATAAATCAGTTCAGAGATTTTTTAGAAGAAACAAACAAAAACATGAGCCTTTACTCAAATGCAATAATTGGTATTCTTATCGCAGCAATTATTGGAATTTCTTTTAGTATACCTGACCTATTGAAAATATTTAGTAGCTATGACGACTTTGTTAAAAATCAAGGAGATAAGATAACTAACTTACAGTTAATTAACCACGCTTTGGGACTTCTTATAGTGAAATTACCTTGGGCATTGTGCTTAAGTGCTATACTAACAGGAATGTATAGTTTATTAAAAGGACTGCTAACAACATATGAAAAAATCAATCAAGACAAAAGAAATATGTCTGCTATTTATGCAATATCTGGCAACGTTGCTAATGCACTGAATGAATATGGAATTCAGTTGGCAGAAGATATAACTGTTGATGAAGAATCTGACACAAAAGAAGTAATTATCAAAGTTTCAAGTAAAGATTTAGCTCAAAAAAAGGAAAATATTAGATGGAATCAAATTATGAAATACTTTGAGAAAATGCAACAAAGTAAAGAAGAAGTAATTCAAGAGGAAGACCCTTCTAAACTAAAAATTGTTAATGATTTACTGAACAAAATGATTGACAAAATGCCAAAGAATTAATCATTCTGAAAAAAAGGGCTAAAGCCGTTTTGCAAAAACAAGGGTTTCTTGCCCCCACTGGTTCAAGCGTCCTCGCTTGAATCCACTCGTGCGTAAGCATTGGAACTGACAAAAATAAGAGTTCAAGCAAGGACGCTTGAACCAGTGGGGGATAGTTGGAAATGTTTAAACGCAGATATAATTTTAATGAATAATTATCCATCTCATTTTAAAAAACTTCATGTGTTTATTGGTTTTATTTCATTAATTTACACATCAGCTGAACTATATTTGACAGATTATATTTGGGATTTTAAAAATCTTCAATTCTTTTTACCTCTGATAATTACAATTCTTTCTTACAGGTTTAAGTTATTTTATAATCCTATTGATTTTGATGAAAATTTTTATTACCATAAAAAAGGAAAAGTAAAAATTCCGATTTCGTCAATTCAATCAATAAAATTGACAAATATTTCAAATGAAAAAAATGAACCTTATTGGAAAATTACTTACCTAACTAATAAATTAGAGACTGTCAAAATTTCACCACCAATGCTTGATAATAGTTTCGCTAAATTTATTGAGTTGGTAAAAGAGAAAAATCCAGCAGTTAATACCGATACTTTTGAATTTAACCTCGAATATGGGTTTTTACCAAAAATCTTTTGGAAATCTAACCAAAAAGAATAATTCCCCCATCTGGTCGTAGGTTTCCGCCATTGTTGGTATTTTATCGAAGCGATACCAACAAGTTTTCGTGGTGCTGTAATTGACGATTTACCTTCCCGAAAGTTTTAAAACTTTCGGGAAGGTTGCACCAAATATATAAATAACTCGTCTTACTTAACTCAATAAGTTCTGTATAGCCTCCTCCACTTTTTCAAAGCCAAATCTTCCCATTACTGCTTGCATCATGTTGGTAATCTGTGCATTACATAAATTACCAATACTGCCTTCGTGGGTATGTTTCAAATTCCTATTGGGGCTGTAAGATCCACCATTGATTTCATTGCCAATAATCTTATACGCCTCACGGAAAGGTACATCCTGCAAAACCAATTCGTTTACTCTTTCTACCGAAAATAACAAATCATACTTTTCGTCATTCAAAATATTTTCTTTCACCTCAATATTAGAAAGCATGA
>JALONS010000374.1 GCA_025454855.1 Arcicella sp. | reverse complement strand
CTTTTCAAAACGTAACCATTTGCTCCGCTACAAATTGCCGTAAAAATGCGATAATCGTCGTCAAAAACCGTTTGCATCAATACTTTGGTTTCGGGCGAAGCAACTTTTATTTTCCTGAGTGCCTCTAATCCCGACTCACCTGGCATTTGTATATCCATCAGCACTACATCCGGTTTATGTTTACGGATATTAGCCAGAGCTTGGGAAGCATCAGGAAAACTACCCGCTAAAAACACCTCATCAGAACTGGCTAAATACAATCCCAAACTCTTGATTGGTGATTTACGATTTCGGATTTCTGTCCCAAATATTTTTCAAATGTCGAAATTCTTATTTACAGTATCACCCCCCAATTCGGGTGGAAAATGTAGTAAGGAGCTTACACCTCAAAAACCATTACTTCTAAATCAGTCCCCTTCCCGATTTCGGATTTCATTTTAAACTCCATAAAACTTTCATCAGCTCGTTTTTGGAAGTTCCTTAAACCATTTCCTTCATAATTTTCTTGGTAATTAAAACCTTTCCCATTGTCTGAAATCTCTAATTTAAACCCTTCTTTAGTTTGGGAAATCAACACCGACACCTTCGTAGCTTGTGCGTGTTTGGCGATATTATTGATGGCTTCTTTGAAAATCAGATAAACATTTCTACGTTGTTCCATACTCATTTTCAAAAGTTTACCAGTGTGGTATTCATTCTGAAAATCTAAAGCGATATTTTGTACTGTGAGTATCTGTAAAGCAAATGACCGCATTTTTTCAAATAATATCTCAACCGAATCATTCTCTGGATTAATTGCCCAAACCGTATCACGGATAGTTTGTATAGTTTCTTCGGAGTCTTCTTTTATTTGTGCTAAAATAGAGGCTAAATCATTGGCTTGATTACCCCATTTTTTTTGAACAACCCGAGTAGCAATAGCAATAGAACTAAGCGTTGCTCCTACTTCATCGTGGAGGTCGGAAGCAATTTTTTGACGAATGGTTTCCACCTTCAATTTTTCTCTAAAATTATAGAGCAACAAGAAATAAATACCCGCCCCTAATAACAGTAAACTATAAAAAATAACCGAAGGCAAAAACCACCATTCTTCGGTCAGGGAGTTTTCAATTTCAATGGGAATTGATATAATTTTTGAGAAATTTCCGTCACGATAACTCCTAACTTTCAAAATATAATTTCCACCACCCAAATTAGTATATCTAACCATCGGATACGGACTTTGCTGCCAATAGGTTTCGTAGTTTTCTAATAAAAAATAGTACTGGGTACGAGTGGAAGGCTTAAAAAACAACACTAAATCATCATCTAAAGCAGAAAGAAACAAAGGTATTTTCGGGTTAAATGATTGATGTTGTCCATTAATGCGTATAGACTGGATTATTGGTTCCAAAGATTGAGCCAACGAGGGAAAGTTTAACCCTACAAACAAGATTAACATCCTGACTTTCAAATGGGTAAAGTGAGTTAGTGATTTCAAAAGTACTCCTTAAATTTAGTTTTTAATTTTACCAAAACAAAAAAAACAGCCTTTAAGAGGCTGTTTTTTAGTAAACGGCAATTTCCGTCAGGAATTAATTATACCATAATTATTTAGTAAATATCACAATCGGTGTGGTTTCAATAACATTACTTTTATTCAAAGCCCTATCCATAATTTGTACCGAAAACTTTACGGTATCTGCTTTCCCTTTCAGTCCCGGAATTTGAGTAAAATTAGCGTAACTAAACACGGTAGAATAATCTATTTTACCCTCAATTGGTCCTGATTTTGTGCCTTGCTTAAAACGAAATCCTTTTAAATTTCCTCCTATTTTCTCGATGGGGTTACTCTTGATATACTTACCGTTTTTGGCATAAAAAATATTTACATCAATGGTTTTTACACTGTCCCCCGTTTTTTTCACGAGTGCCTTAAAATCTTCCTCTGAAAAGCCCAAATCTCCATCTCCATCTTGAAAATTTACTGTAATCACTACGGAATCTTTTTTAGTCCTGTTGCCTAATATGTCCTGTGCATCAGTTGTAAGAACTTGAATAGCATCAAATGAAATCTCGGGCGTAAAGCTAAAATCTGGCTCTGTGGTACAACCAACCATTAATAAAACGATACTGAATATGACTAAAATTTTACTTTTCATCTGACTATAAATTTCTATTTTGACTAATCTTAACATTTTTATAAACTAATACCCAGCATTTTCAACGAAGGAGTTTATATCATTTTATTTGATAAAAATACTATGTAAACTACACTACAGAGAAAACGTTTTTAATGAATGTGTTGTTGTCCTAAAACCTCGTAAAGTTAAGGATTTGGCTTAATTTTGCACTATAATTTACTAATTTATGGATAAACAAGCCGAAATACTCAAAAAGAAAGTTTTACAACTCGTTCCCGCTCAGTTTGATGCTTTGGCATTGGAGGTATTTCGGTATCAGGCACAAAATAATCCTGTTTATGCTCAATATCTGCAATATCTTGGTACTCAGATAGATTCCATTCAGCACGTTGAAAAAATTCCTTTTTTACCCATTGAGTTTTTCAAATCGCAGGAAATTATCACGGGCAACAAAAATACAAAACTTACCTTTGAAAGTAGTGGTACTACGGGGCAACAAACCTCAAGACACTACATCAAAGACCCCGATTTTTACCTAAAGGTTGCAGAACAAATTTTTGAAAAGTTTTACGGTAAATTATCCGACTTCCAGATTCTTGCCCTGCTCCCCTCCTATCTCGAACGCAACAACTCTTCGTTGGTTTACATGGTAGAGCATTTTATCAAAAAAAGTGGCTCGCCTGATTCGGGTTTTTTCTTGAATGATTATGAAAATTTAGTAAAAATTTTAAAACAAGGAAGTAAAAAAACGGGAGACAGCACATTAAGCAACAATATAAACCGTGATAGCAAATCCGAAATTCAACATCCAAAACCCAAAATCCTATTAATCGGTGTAACTTTTGGGCTATTGGATTTTGCTGAGTATGGTACGGCAGGCGTTCCTGTTGATTTATCGTTTTTACAAGAAACTGAAAATCTGATAGTTATGGAAACGGGTGGTATGAAAGGGCGTAGAAAGGAGTTACTGCGTGAAGAAGTCCATGAGATTTTAACGAAGGCTTTTCATGTCAAAACTATTCATTCGGAATACGGGATGACTGAGTTATTATCGCAAGGGTATTCGTTTGGGGAAGGCGTTTTTGAATTACCAACTTCCATGAAAATTTTACTACGTGATGTCAATGACCCTTTCTCATACGTTCCTCATGCTCGTTCGGGAGGCCTCAACGTCATAGATTTGGCAAATATTGATTCCTGTTCATTCATCGAAACTAAGGATTTAGGCAGTTATCAGTTACCAGTTTCCAGTGAGCAGTTACCAGGAAATTCGGATGTCGAAACTGACCTGCCATTGTCTGTGTCTCCACAGACGAAAGCCCAATTCAGAATACTTGGACGGTTTGATAACTCGGATATTCGAGGTTGTAATTTGATGATTAGCTAAAAACCAAGAAAGACTTCGCTTTTAGTGAAGTCTTTCTTGGTTTTTCTATTCTCTAAAATCTATACTCTATTTAGCATAATTGACCGCCCGCATTTCACGAATTACCGTTACTTTAATTTGTCCTGGGTACTGCATTTCTTTCTCTATTTTCTGAGAAATATCATACGATAACATACTTGCTTTTTCATCCGTAACATTTTCAGAATCTACCAATACCCGTAGTTCACGTCCTGCTTGAATGGCGTAACATTTTTGAACACCATTAAAACTTACGGCTAATTCTTCTAATTCTTTCAAACGACGCATATACGATTCCATCATCTCACGTCTCGCTCCTGGGCGTGACCCCGATATGGCATCACACACTTGAATAAAATAGCGTTACAAACTTCTACATTCTCCTTATATTTTTCTGCTAATTGCATCCCCAAAATAGCGTGTGGAAGTTCAGCTTCTTCGTGCCATACTTTACCGATGTCATGCAATAAACCTGCCCGCTTGGCTAACTTAGCATTCAAGCCCAATTCTGCCGCCATCGTAGCACAAAGTTTGGCTACTTCCCGTGAGTGCTGCAACAAATTCTGCCCGTAAGATGAACGGAAACGCATTCTACCCACCATTTTAATGAGTTCGGGGTGTAAACCATGAATTCCCAAATCAATTACAGTACGCTCTCCGATTTCTACAATTTCTTCGTCGATGTTTTTCTTAGTTTTCGCTACTACTTCTTCAATTCGGGCGGGGTGAATACGTCCATCTTGTACCAAACGGTGTAGCGACAAACGAGCAATTTCACGACGAACAGGGTCG
>JALONS010000004.1 GCA_025454855.1 Arcicella sp. | reverse complement strand
GTTCCAGTTACAATCAACGATAACATACGAACAGAATCGGGTGAGGTCAATTTTTTACGAAGAAAGATTTTGTATTTATCTCCTGCTATGGCTTTCTCTATTTTTACTTGTTTGAAATTGTTCCCGTTGCCATCAAACCAAGTTGTTTCAAGGGTAGCATCTTCGGTTCTGTTTGCCATTACGCTGGGTTTCCAAGCACGGAAAGTAGTATTTTTCGATACATTTCTCACAATTAAGTCATAATCATAAATCAATCTGGAGGTGGTGGGGTCTATACCTTCCTTCTCGGTTTGTTCAACGCCTTCAATATCCGTCCAAGCAATTGAAACGATGAGGGGTTCGCAACCATTAGCAGTTACTTCTCTCGAAACTTCGGTGGTAGTATCGGCAGGGAATTTCAAAGAGATTTCTTCAATGTAAGCACCTCTGGAAGCTGTATCTACCACAATATTCCTTGTTGAACCGCTCACGGCACTTTTATATTTGATGGCATTAGCGGCTTTTTCAACATTGAGGAGTCCCCAACCAAATTTATGGTCTGGTCCGGGTTGTCCTAAGTCTTCGGCAGTACCCAACATCAAGGCTTTTAAGGTAGAAGCCTTCATGTAGGTTTTATTGAGACTGTTATAATATTGTTGCAACAAAAGCCCTGCGGCGGCAGCTGCTGGCGAAGCCATAGAAGTACCTTGTTCACTATAGTATGAAGTATCTGACGGTGTTTTAGTCGTTTTATCAGCAAACATTGAGGAGCTAATTCCAGTACCCCTCGTTACGATGTCTGGTTTCACCCGTCCATCATCGGTGGGTCCCCAGTTGCTATATTCAGACATAGACTTATCGCCATCAACTGCCCCCACGGTCATCACATTTTTGGCACTTGCCGCAGCAGTCATAATATCATATCCCAATTTATCGGTTCTATTACCACTATTTGCCTGCTCGTTTCCACCCGCTACGAAAGGTAAATAATAAGGAGCACTCCGAGTCAGTAAATCCCATTTTTGAGCGGATTCATCATAAGCTCCAAAATACCACATAGGCGTACCGGGAAGGTTTGTTGGTCCATACGAGTGATTGGATATTAAATAGCCTTTCGAGGCAAAATCGACCATTTCAATAAGGTCTTTTTCAAGGTCGTAACAGAGAGCCTTTGCCCCGTAGGCAATTCCCCGAGGTTTGTTGGGCAAATCTTTCCCAACAATTGTTCCCGTTACGTGTGTCATGTGGTCATTACCGCCATATTTATCTGCTCCCGTTCCAACACCATCGTAAGTTTGATTGGGTTGCATCGTTACTTTGCCAGAGAGGAGTTCATGCGTTGAGCGCACTTCGCCCGTATCCCAAACGCCCACTACCATACCTTCGCCCGTGATATTTACACCAATCGAACCATCTTTATACAGTTGGTCGGCTTTGATTAATTTACCTGATTCAATGTTTTTAGAGTTTATATAAACAGGCTTACCATCAGCACCAATTTTCTGTAAATAATAAGTAGAGCCGTCTTTATTAAAAGTACGTTTTACGTTGGGGTGTTTTTTCAGGTACTTCAATACCTCTGCTTCTGAAGATGTATGAAGGCGTTGTAATTTTACCTTCAGTGATTCTAATTCGGTTTTATTTACACTTTCAACGTTCCTACCCCTTTCTTCGAGTGTTTGGGCGTTGACAGAGAAAACAAGGCTCACACTCAGCACAAGAGTAAGCCACAAGTGGTTAATTTTTAACATTTTGATTAAAATTGAGTTATTAACTGTAAATAATATGGATTGAGTAAAGATTGGGGGTAGAAGAGAAGCATTTTTCTCATTAGGCAGATAAATATTATTCGGTATTTCAGAGTAATCATTTCTCGAAAATAAATATTGGATTGTGTTAGTGAATTCCCTGTGTGTTGTTCGTATTGATATATAACTTTGAAAAATACCGCACTACAATTGATATTGAAAATTAAATTTGCTTTTCTCTCATTAACAGATACCGAGTCATACACAAACTATTTGCTTCAGATACGGGTACTAAAGGAATGGTGGCTACTAATTTCCAACCTTGTTTGCCAAATTCCGTAAGGATTTTCACAATTTGTAAATCGTTTGACTGAATATTTTTAAAGTTAATTCCTAATAAGCTAAAGAGATTTAATAAGTCCACATCTTCTTGTTTCCCATCATCATGCGTAATGATAAGTTTGGAACGCCCACCA
The DNA here is from genome assembly GCA_025454855.1 of Arcicella sp. Taxonomy (GTDB): domain Bacteria; phylum Bacteroidota; class Bacteroidia; order Cytophagales; family Spirosomataceae; genus Arcicella. Next base: position 43,745 of record JALONS010000004.1, on the reverse strand, counting down.
CCACCCGAAATGGTTGATTCAATGGTGGTAATTTGCATATATTGAGTAGTAGTAGTTTGTGCGAAAATATCTGATGATACAGCCACATAAAAAAAGAAAATAAATAAAAATTTTTTCATGGATTTGTGTTAGGAGAAATGTTTGATAAGCCCTTAGTAGGCTTCAATAATTGTATTTTGTAAGTACGAAAATACCTCATTTTTAAGTACAAAAAAATACCTCCATAGAGGTATTTTTAAAATTAAGCCAAGTTCTGATAAGTAGAGACCTTTGCTTATAAAGTTATAAGATTTGATACTTATAACTAAAGAGTTTGCCCTGTGCGAGAATCTGAAATAAATAGCCGCCACTATTCAAATGTTGAGATTCTTAATGCACAAGGCAAGCTCAGGGATTAAAGAATAATTTTCTTTAAGATGTGTTTTTTTCGTCTTGAAACACTTACTTTTTGCCCATTAGACATCATTAATGATTTGGGTTTATCATGTACGCCCGATGAGTACGTAAAAAGCCATGATTTTCTAAGTGATTTTCAAAGAATTTAATGGTATGTGCTACTACTTTTTCTCGTCCACCATTCAGGTAAAAAATACAATAATTAATATCTCCCTTGATGAGTACCACATTATTAATGAATACTTTAGTAGATGTTTTATGATTCAAAATTAGCAGAGACTCATTACCTTTTTGTTTATATGTTTTCATAAAATAGTGCGTTAGTGGGTTTCTCTAAAACCCTAATTTTAGTTTGGTTGTGTTGCTATTGTGTATGAGTTTTGCATTACTGCGAGTTTCTACCTTATTAGCATTTGCACCGTCAGTAGTGATGGTTACATTATGATTATTATCTATCACCGCATTATCTGTGGTGAGGGGTACACGATTCAAGTTCCAAGTAGCGGCATCCTCCCAATTACCCGAAGTTACACTACGAATACAGCCTACGGTAAGCCATGGCGTTACTCCAGTGCCTAAACAGGTTGGTACTTCGGCTACAGGTACTACTGAAGCTCGGTATGTATCACCCAAAACGGCATTGGTGATGCTAAGCGTAGGAGTAAGAGCAATAGGTACTGGCGAACCATTACGATACCAACTATAACTTGGATTTGCCCCTAAACTAATTTTTGATACTATGCCCAAGGTAACGTTGCTACCTTCACAAATAATCACCGTTGGAATAGATATAGGAGCAGGTGCCAATGCTGAAGTTGTGATAGAAGGAGCTGATACAGAAGCTACACTCGGACAGGCATCTGCCGAAGGAGTTACGGTAAGCAAAAATACATCACCTCCTCTGACATCCGAACCTATTGAAACATCTTTGGTCTGATTGTAGCTAAAGCCATTTTTAGTCCAAAGGTAGGTGGGTGAACTTCCCACATTGCTCACTGTGGCAGTGATAGAAATCGGAGTACCCGAACAAATCACATTAGAACTCAGTGTTACCGTTGCTGTAGTAGTAGGATTTACCGTAACTACTATCGCCGTTCTTGTGGTACTTTCTACGCCACCCACTGTTTGCGAAGCATAGTAATTTCCTGATGTTAAAACCGTTGTAGTTGCCAAAGCTGTACCGCCCGTTGCGGCAGCATACCATTTAATATTTTGCCCAGTAGCTACCAAATTGGCTACGGTTTGCCCTTGGCAACGACTTTGATTAGAAGCCGTTGGAGGAGGCGTGCTACAACCCACTCCAATTGTGATAGAAGCCGTTGCGGTTGGTGTGCTTGAACAGGCATTTGCCGAAGGAGTCATCGTAAGCGTATATACATCTCCTGATACTGCGGTCGTACTCGAAATGGTAATATCTTTAACATTAGAGTAAAGATTACCATTTCTGTTCCAAACATACGTTGGCGAAGTTCCTCCATTGGTTGCAGTAGTGGTAATAAAGGTTGCTACACCGGCACACGCCGTGGTAGGATTGAGCGTTACCGATGGCGTAGTCATAGGATTTACTGTAACAACCACCGCAGTTCTTGCACTTTCCGTACCACCTACCGTTTGTGAGGCGTAATAAGTTCCCCCAGTCAATAATGTGGTAATAGCCAATGCTGTACCTCCCGTTGCTACATCATACCACTTGATATTCGTACCCGTTGCCACTAAACTGGCTACCGTCTGATTAGCACAGCGAGTTTGAGCAGAAGCAGTAGGGGCTGCCAATTCCGTACCTGTTACTACTATTGAAACGGGCATTAATGAATTAGGAGAAGTTGCACTTTTTCTTAATACAATTCTATATTCTCCGCCTGCCACGGGGTTCAAGATTTTTATTTGCTTGTAATTGTTACCATTGCCATCAAACCAATTGGTTTGTGTGGTAGCATCAGCAGTTCTATTCGCCATTGTGCTTGGTTTCCAAGGTCTTGAATCCTGAAAAGGCGATGTAATTCTTACCAACATATCATATTCATGTACCAATCTTGAAGTAGTAGGGTCTATGCCGTTGGCAGAGGTTTGTTCTACGCCCGAAGTATCTGTCCAAGCAATAGAGATAATTAGAGGTTCGCCACCTTTAGCATAAACATAACGATTTATTTCCTTTCTGTTGGGGTCAGTCTGTATATAAGGAGGTAAATTATAGGTAATTTCTTCTATGTATGAACCTCTTGAAAGAGAGCGGAGATAACTATAACTTTGTACCGTTGGGTTTCCTGCTGTACTTTTTGCTTGGATGGCTCGGGCGGCTTTCTCCACGTCAAGCAATCCCCAGCCAAACTTATGGTCGGGACCGGGTTGTCCCAAATCTTCGGCAGTACCCAACATCAAGGCTTTGAGAGTAGCGGCTTTCATGTAGCTTCCGTAAAGACTATTGTAATATTGCTGTAACAAAAGCCCTGCGGCAGCAGCAGCGGGTGCAGCATAAGAAGTCCCCTCCGAATTTACAGTACCACTATATGCCACATCAGAAGGTACATTGGTAGTTCTATCGGCAAAGTATGAAGAGTTAATGCCTGTTCCTTTGGTCACGATTTCGGGCTTCACACGACCATCGTCAGTAGGTCCCCAGTTAGAGTAATTTGACATTGATTTGTCACCATTTACTGCTCCAACGGTCATCGCATTTTTGGATGCTGCCGAACCTGTCATCAAATCATAACCATTTTTGCTATTATTCCCGTTGTCGGCTGGTTGTTGTTCATTTCCTGCCGCCACAAATGGGAGATAATAACTGTAAACTCTGGTGAGTGAATCCCATTTTTGGGCTTCTCTGTCATAAGCTCCAAATTTCCAGAGGGGTGTAGTATTATCATTTGCTCCACCATAAGAGTGATTTGAAATCAAATATCCTTGACTCGCAAAAGCTGTCATTTCGGGAAAATCAGTGTCAAAATCATAGTTGAGAGCCGTTGCACCAAAAGCAATACCACGAGCCGATGGCTGGTTGGCAATATCTTTCCCTACAATTGTACCTGTAACGTGCGTTTGGTGATTATTCCCCTTGTAATTACTGGCAGAACCATCGAGCGTTTGCCCTGCTTGCATGGCTACTTTACCCGATAATAATTCATGAGTAGCTCGTACCTGACCACCGTCCCATACCCCTGCAACCATGTTTTGTCCTGTAATATTTACGCCAAGTGTACCGCCCGTATATAGTTGGTCTGCTTTGATTAAAATACCAGAATCTTTATTTTTTGTATTGATATAAACGGGGTTTCCGTCAGCATCGATGTCTTTCAGAAAGTACAATGAACCATTTTTTACGAACGTTCTTTGCTGGCTTGGGTGTTTTAGGAGATATGCCGAAATTCTCAAATTTGTAGCAGCGATTTCTTGCTTCAAAGCAGTTTCTGCCGACAAACGAGCATTTTTTGATTGGGGATTTTGAGTTTGGTATTCTTGTACAATTTTAGCCCTGTCTTCGGCTGTTTGAGCATTGATAAAGTGGGTAAAGCCAATCAAGAGAAGGCTCACAAAAAAGTAGTTAACTCGCATGGCGGTAGCGTTTTGTGGTTGAAATTTAAACATGGGAATTTTAGTGTGCTTTTGTGGAATTAGGTATTTAGTTGAGCAAAATTAGAACAGGAAATAATAAGAGGATATAAGGGGAAACCCCTGTTTTTGGAAATAGATGCTGGGAAAAAGATAAATTCTCCTACATTTGTTTTCGCCAATACAATCACCCCAAAAATGAAAAAGTCGAGGGCTAAAACACATTTAATATTATTTTTTACTACGATTCTTTGCTTTTTTTTCCTGATGAATTGTCAGGAAAAAAATACTGAGCGGGCTGTACCCACACGCCTACCCCAAAAGAAAATGGACAGCCTAACAACTTGGCTCGAAAGCCTTGACAACTTCAATAACAAGACATATATGCCGAAGTTTTACGCTCATTTGGACAGCTTGAAGAAGAAAAAAAGATGGGAAGATGCCGCTCAGTTATTGTCGGTTGTGGGGGCTTGTGTTTATGTAAACAATGTATCAGATAAAGCCCTCATCAAGACCTCAATTGATTTTATGAATCAACACGGAAAGGATATTTCGGATGGATATAAAACCAGTATTTATCATAACATTGGCTCGTTGTATTATTTTGATGCCAACATCGAGGCAAGCCTTAAATACCTTAAAAAATCAACCCAAGTAGCAGGGCAAGACTATGATTCTCAGCAATTTGCGGCAAAATCGTACAGAGAAATGTGCTACAACCATTCTGAATTAGGCAAATACGAAGAGGCTTTGAAAGCAGGATTGGCAGCATTGGACAAAGCCGAATTGATTAGGGATTCATCGGATATTGCTGCGTCCAACGATGCTCTTGGGGCTGTTTATAGGGCATTGTATGATTACGAAAATTCCGAAAAATGTTACGACAGAGGGCTTATGTATATGCCATTGAATCAAACCTACGCACGTTTTATTCTTTATCTCAATAAGGTAGGACTCTATGAATTGTATAAACCCGAGAAATTGGCATCGGCAATTGATACGGCCTATCAGTACTTCAATGAAAATAAGCTTAATAATGATGCTTACAAATTGTTTATTTACAGTCTGTACGCCGAAAAACTTTTGAAGGAAGACCAAATCGAAAAAGCCGAAAAGATAATTGCCGAGCTAAAACCCATTTTTGACAAAGCCACAGAAAAATTTTTATATACCGAATATTTTAGAGTGGCAAATTTATATGCTGAAAAAACAGGAAAAAAGATTATCCCCAGTCATTTTTTTATGTCAGGAATTACTTATTATCAAAAAAATAAAAACCTACTCGGACTTAGGAATTGTTATCTCTGGTTAAAACAAGATGCTTCACAACGTAAAGACTATAAAAACGCATTTCTTTTCCAAGAAAAATATTACGATATGGAAGACAGTTTACGAACAGAAAAAGCTATCAATAAGGCAAAAGAGTTGGATAAAAGGTATCTGACAGCCAAGAAAGAAAAGCAGATTTTAGTACAAGAAGCCAAGATAAACCAACAAAAATCACTCATTCTTACACTGGTAGCATCACTTATTATATTACTGTTGGGGGGAGGCATTTATTATTTATGGCAAAAACAAAAAAACCTCAAACAAGAAAAAATGAACAGTATGAATTTCACCAAACAATTATTAGAAAATACAGAAGACGAACGCAAACGCATCGCCAGCGACCTTCACGATAGCGTGAGCCATGAATTATTGAGTTTAAAATCTATGCTGAAAGGAGATTTTACAGAACTTAATGCCAAAGTAGATGCCATCATCAACGATATCCGAGGAATTAGCCGTAACCTTCACCCTGTGATGTTTGATAAAATTGGTTTACAACCCAACATCGAACAATTGGTAGAACGGGTAGCAATTCAGCATAATTTCATGGTAAATAAAGACATAGTGTATAGCAGTTCACTGTCCACAGCGGTTGAATTACAGATTTACAGAATCATTCAAGAATCACTCACCAATATCATTAAATACGCTGATGCTCATGCGGCAAAAATAACGATTGAGGAGACACCAGATAAGGTTTTCATCGAAATAAAAGATAACGGCAAGGGTTTTAACGTGAAAGATACTTTGAATAGTGACGGAGCTTTTGGTTTGCATAACATTATAGAAAGAAGCCGAGTAATAGGCGGAAAAGCCAAAATTAAGTCTTCGGATGAGGGAACGGTGATTTCGATAAGTGTACCAAAATTTAGTTAAATAAGAACGGAAGTCGTATGAAGAATGACTTCCGTTCAATACACTCCCTACTTTCTTCTCAATTTCCGAATCTTCTTATTCAACTGATTTATCTTTTTGTCTTGCTCGATTACGTATAACGTCAATTCTTCGATTTTTTGTAGCAGAATGGCTTGCGTATTGGCAAGGTCTATGCCTTCCTGAGTTACTTCAGCGGTAGAGGGAACATCGGGCAAGTGTTTGTTGAGTTTTATGTATCGAGCTACCTCGCTAAGAGTACGAAGTTTGTAAGATTTGTCAAATACAAAATCCGCCCAGAAAGTTGTTCCATTCGTTGCTACACGTACTTTTTCGGTAATAATACCACCCGAAACCGCCATTTTGTAGGTGCTTCCTGCGGGGATGGTCACGGTAGGCGAACCTACGGTAATGCCATCAGGAAAACCTACTTGGGCATGAGTATTTTGTATAAAAAAGAATCCTAAAATGATTGTGAAGATTGATATTTTTTTCATTTTCTTGTTATTTAATATTTGAAATAAATGTTGATTTTTGATTGGATTAGACAACTTCACGAAACGTAAAAGTTGTCTAATCTAACATTGGCACTTTTTACTCCTTCTGACTGCGTCATCGTTGGGCATTGTTACAGCCTCCGATTTGTGCCTTGAAGTTCGGACCTACATCGCTTAAACCCAAACTGTTATTAGTAGAAAAGCCTGGTTTTAAGTCAATTACATTTCCACCTTTGTACTCAATCTTTACGCCCGAATTGATTAGGGTTTCGGAGGTAATGCTGAGAGCTTGAACCGTTTTTTCTATTCTTTCTACTTCTTTTCTTACGATAATATCCACACAATCGCCCGACTTCAAACGTTCAAAACAGAAGGTAGTTTGTCCGTCATTATAACCTGTACAGTTCATCGCAAAGGCATTTACGCAGTATTTGCCCGTCCACGAAGTATCTCGCATCACAGCCGTAACAATTCCGTTGGCATCTCTTGTGATTTGTAACGGTGATACATCTATGTTTTGCGGACTGGTCACATTCCCGAGGCGAGTGTTGTATTTGTAAGCAACGCCCGACTTGATGGTAAACGATTTCTTCATTGTACCCGAATAATATCTTACATCCAACGGAATTTCGGTGGAAGTGATACCCCCTCCGATGGTTGAATAAAATAAATTATTGTTCCGATTAAAGGTTGCACAGCCTACCACAGCATTGGTTGTTGGATGAATGAACGTCAAAACATCATCATTAGACACAAAAGATGACAGTTCATTATACTTAATTCTGACAACCGTACTCATGTTTCCTTCAAAAGTTTGAGGAACGCAGGTAGGTTTGGTAGTGGTTTCACTCGGCAAAATTGAATTAATGGCAAAAGTAGTGCAACCCGCACTCGCCTGAAGTATTCCCTGCGGAATAGATACTGGGGCAAAAACGTTGGTAGGTTGCATAATCACTTGATTATCAATATTTATCGTAACTGGGCTAAGCGTATTGGTTATTAAATTGAAAACAATCGGGTTTTCAACCAAACCAGCCAAAGAATCGGCTCGGAATGGTACCACTCTATCAAGGTCAAATTCCTTTTGGCGGTCAGCCTTGTAGAGTTTGAAACTAACATTCACTTGGTCTTCGTAATAAATAGTTTGAAAAAATAATCGCTCTTTTTTATTAACAATCGCCTTATTCAGTCCTACTAATTTGCCATTGACATAAGCTCTCAGTTCGTCATCGGAATCAATCGCCATGCCGTTTATTTTACCAATTAAATTCATGGTTGAATTGTATTGGGTAAAATCAGAAGTTAGGGGTGTTTCTTGCAAAGCCTGTTCTTTTGCCAATAATGCTTCCGTTGCCGTCAATGTCTGAACGCCATTAACGCTATTACTCACTGGGTAAGTAAGTACCCCCGCATTACTGATTTTCAACAAATAACCTTTCAGGGGTTCGATGAAATTGAGGTTTCCAATCCAACCCACACCTGCTACATACTGAGAAAACAGCGTTTGGCTTTTGATAATATCACCATTGAGCGGTGTTAATCCTCGCAAGGCTTGTGTAACCGTCATACCCGTTGAAGGAATGTAACCAATCCAGTTCCAACCGCTTTTGATAGTGATTGGATATAGAGCAGGACTGTACGGCGTTCCCTTGATGCACACGGTGTCTCTTGCCAGTGTAAATAACATGTAGCGTTTGGTTGGCAAAATAGTGCTATCCAAAGCATCCCAACCGTAGCCGTCTATGTATTCGGCAAAACTGTTATCGGTTTTGATGTAAGTTCCCGTCTTGTTTTTCAATGACGATAGTACCGTTTTCACGGTATTGCGTCCAGTGCCTAAGTCAAGATTGAAAGATACCCAACTGAAACCTCTGTTTAAAGGAATACATTTCTTCACCAAATTCAACACGTGAATGGGTTGTGGAGCAATAGGACTACCTAATAATTGCCCTTCTTCGTAAGTAATTTCTTCCAAAACCTCCACATATTCGTTACATTTATCACCGTCCCAGATATGAAATTCAAGCGGTTTTCCAATATCATCAGCATTGCCGTAAATGGTCATGAAAGCCAACCAGCGTTGTTTATCAGCAGGAATATTGCGGTAATATGCCACTTTAGCAACCCCTCTGATTTGTCCCCCGATTTTTGCCACAACCACATCGGAAGGGTCAGTGGAGGTAACGCCAAAAATACTTAAATCAATGACCATATTCATCGAACCTTCGTATTCTGAGGGATTTTCTACCACGTAATTGGGTGTTGGGCAACGCACTCGGTAATCAATCAATAAGGGTTCTCTACCTCTTGAACCTACCATTTCTAAAGTATCCAAATAATCACCAATCAATAAATCTCGTTGGAAAGTAAGCGTTACATCTGCCACTTGCCCAGGATTCAAAGTTCCTGTGGCGGGTGTAACCGTGAGCCACGAAGGAATACTTTCCATGCGGAAACTGGCGATACTTCCTCCTCGATTTCTGATTTGGCGTTTCACCGAGAATGGTTTCAACACTTCGTTGGTTTCAATGACATCCGTACCAACCCATTCCAGATTGTTCTGATTAACGGCAAATTCCCAAATAATGCTCTTCGGAATCATATTGCCCGCTTTATCTCTGATTGCCGCCCGCTGGTGACTGGGGTTTAGTGCAATCATTTCATCGTCATAATCCTTTCCGCTTACTTTTACTCTGAACGTCCGGTTCTCAAAAAATATAGGATTGATATTGGGTACAATCACGATTTTATTCCCCAAGCACGTAATGCGAGCATCCACGAGGGCGTTGGTGGTGGCATCATAAAGCCCAATGGTATTATTTGCCAACATATCCGCCTGAATTACTTTATCACAATCAATGGTTTCGTTGAACGTAATAGAAATCTCATCACCTGGGTCCCAAGTGCCATCACCAGGTTCGGGTACGCCCACGAGTTCGGGTGGATTGCGAGCCACTTCCCCTTTAACCACCGTTGAAATACCTGATGCTAAAGTCGGATTGAAACATTCGGCTACGGCTCTGATTTCGTAAGGTCCATCTTTCAACAAGGCGGTATTCCATTGTTTGATGGTGAATACATCGCCCAAATCAGCCTTTTGCGTTTCGTTGATATTTATCCAAGAACCGTCTCCACCAATGGGGCGATATTGCAAACGAATCAACTTTAAGTCGGCATCACTTTTCCTGTATTCATTCAAGGTAATATTCAAAATATTTCCAGCCGCTGGCGTTACTACGAAATTTTGCAACGGGAAACTAATATCCACGGGGCTACATGGTTCGATGAAAGAGGCTTTCAACGCTATCGTTTTTACAAAATACTGGTCAACGAGCGTATCGCCACCCCGTGCATCTGCCAATTCCGTTTCACAAGCGGATTCTAACTGAATAATGAGGTCGTCATAATTATACAGAACAGGACCTTTCTCAACCGTGATGGTTACTTCTTGCGGAACTTTGGGGTCCACGGTGAAAGTAACGGGCTGAGTAAGTGGCTGACCATTTAGTTTGATAATTGCTCCATTGGGATTTGAAGAAGGGTCAACTGACAAATCGTAATTCATGATTTGTTTGGTTGGACTGTCGTTACCAATTTGTAAGCGATACACCGCCGAGGTATTAGCGGGTACGTTCACTTTTGAAGTACCATCAAGACTGGTGAGAATTGGAGCAGAACGTTGTCTGGTACCATCTTCCCAGGGACACATACTTTCACCCGCTTTCAAATCAAAGATGAAACCTGTTTGCCATTTTTTCGCTTTGTGGATATTTATCAAGAAGTTATCTCCCGCATCGTCATCTTCAAAGTGATACGTGATGACAGAATTGGTTGTATTCGACTCAAAATCGGTTTCTTCTTTATTGTGCGTATAAGTCATGGTGAAACCCGCTTCGAGTCCTCCCAAAAAGTCAAGTTCGGTGCTAATTCCCGCTGCCACAAATCCACCATCGTTGAAGGTATTTACCATTTCCTTAGTAGTCTCCGTCTGGAAAACTTCTTCATATACGGCTCCCGCATCAAAAGAAACTGTTTTCACAAAATCACCTTTATCATTTTTATTATCCGCAATGTATTGTTTCCATAAACGGACGGCAACAGAATCTTGCTTTCTCTTCGGGTTTATACTCACGGGTTGCGAAGCCAACAGTTCAAGCGAAGGAATGACATCCTCTTTGATAAACTTTTCGCTATACACAAAATCTCCTTTGGCACGCACATCATTGATGGTAAGTTTCGTTTTCACCTTCAATTTACAGCTGTCCATATCAATGTTAAGGACATCGGCTCCCCCATACGTTACGTTTTCGGTTACGCCCACGTACACATCGCCACCTGCCTTACTGCCCACTACTACATCGCCTGGCGAAGTGGATATTACTTTGGTAGTAGTGATACAAGTTTGTTGCGTGGTACTATTGACCCAACTTTGGTTTCCTCCCCCTGCGGCTTTGAAAGATAACTTATTGGTTGTTTCAACCGCCACCCCAAAACCACCGATTGTGGTAGTACCTCCGATGGATAAAATAGCCTCCGCTTCTTCGGTTATCTCATTGGTTTTCACTACTGACGTTGAGCGACAATAGGTTGAGCCTTTTTCAAGCACGGCATAACTGGCATCTCCTGGTGGGTCTCTCAGAATAAACATGGGTGTTTCGGGAGACGAAGACGTGAAAGTACCTGCCCGAGGTTTAGCCCCTAAAACAATGAACGAAGTGGTATCGGCATGAGTAGCACCGCCTACTTTGCCCGTAATGGTCATCAAGGTTGAATAGGGCGGAATGATGTTCACGTTTTTCGGAACAAATTTATAGTCTAAATCATATACCCCACTTGCCAAAGTAGTATCAATTGCTAATCCAGTTGAGGGGTCATCAATGTGGAAGGTTGCACCGTCAATGTAGCATTTTCCACCATCGTATTGTTCTGATACTTTGATACTTATTTTACTGGTAACTCCTTGTCCTACTGTCTTCAAACCACATTTATTGGGCGTAATTCCTACCAGCTCAACTTTGGGCGGAGCCACGTAGATAAAATCAACCGTGTCGGCGGGTACATCTCTCAAATCAACTTCCTGACCTCCTTTTGCTTGAAAATAATTATAAATCACGGAGTTAGAATGTTCAACTATGCTTACCCTGAAAGCTCGTGCGGGCAAATCTCTAAAAACGTATCTTCCATCTGGATTGCGGAGGGTGTCGGTACGTTCAAAACAACCATCTAAAGTGGCTACTTTCACCACCACTCTCGCCCCCGTTGGGATAATTGACTTACGGCATTTATCATTTCCTGCCACTTGTCCTCTGATAGTTCTTTTGGTATTATCCAAAAACACAATGCCTGCTCTGGGGGCTTGAATTTTACGGATTTCAAAAAAAGATGGAGAAAAAAGATGGTCTTTATAGCTTGCCGATAATTTTATGGTTCTGCCTGGTTCAAAATCTATTGACCATTTTCCGTTTTTATCCGTTTTGACGGGTGGGAAATTGGCTGCACCATTTACCAAAATATTGATAGAGTCGGCAAAACAAAACGTATTCGCAAACCGAACCGTACCCGAAACATTCACCGTAGAAACCGCTTTAAAATCTACATTGCCAACGGCGGTGTTACTGGTATTGATATTTACGACTCTTACGTTGGGTTCAAATTCGTGTGGTTTCGTATCTTTTCTACGGGCATTATTACTCCACGTGGCTTTCAAAAGTGTTCCTTCTCTCGGTGCAACAGCCCCAAAATTGATAGCTGAATAATCATAAACCTTCGTGTCTGAACCCTCATTGAGGTCAAAATAACTCCATCGTAAAGCAGTGGTTGAGTCTTCGGGTAATCCCACCACAAAGTGTTCTTGAATGGTATTTTGGGGTAATGCCGTTTTATAAATCGCAAATTCATCCACCAAACCCGTGTAAAATTTACCTGTTGTGGCATTGGTCGAATTTGTCCCCAAAAGCCACGGACTACCGTTTTGCCAGTTGGAAGTGCCTGTAAATGAAACTGTTGATTTTAAATCTCCTTCCAAATAGATTTTTGCTGAACCAGCTCTATTATCAAGTGTAACGGCTAAATGATAATATTTGGTCTCAATAGTACCCAAATCTGTCAAGTTTCCGTTAAGACTCAAATACAATCTACCGTTATTGATGTAAGCCTCATAAAGATTACCTTTGGAAAGTACCGTCTGCCTTGATTTCAAATCGAAGGGATGAAAAAGAACCTCCACCGTTGAAGTATCGGGCATATCATAATCCGTCAGATTGGCATAAGATTTATCGGCTGCGTTAAATTCAAGAGCTGCGTTGAACTCAAAGTTTTTCATGGGCGTTGCCCTAAAACTTTCAGTTTGGCTGTAATTGATGCCATCAATGACGTAATAACCCGTCACGTCAGATACTCCCGCACTATACACTTCGGGTTTATCGCTCGAAAACGTTGCTCCGTAGATATTGGCATTGGTCGGGATGGTTGTGTTATCAAAAACCTTTTGCCCAACGCCTTCATCCATTTTCCAGTAAGAAACCAAACCCGCCTCTGATTTAGAAACCGAACGGTTTTTAGTAGCATTGATTTCCGTTTGGGTTAATGGACGGTTATACACCCGTATATCATCAATTTTACCTTTGAAAAAACCTCCCGTTCCGATTTTACTACCAATATTCAAATAGTTTTTCTCTCTCGAAATGGTAGCGGGTTTTGTGCCTATAAATTCACCATCCACCAAAACCGACATCGCCGAACCATTGTAAACCATCGTTATTTGATGCCAATTATTGACATTCTCGGGGTTAGTAATGGGGTTTGGTAAAATATATTTTAAGGAATCTACGCCCGTGCCGTTTCCGATATTGAAAACATAACCTTTACCATCGGAACTGTTGGTGGTGCTTATCCACCAGTTTTTATTCAGCGAGCTTCCCCAGTCAATAATCCCACTTTCGTTGTTGGTATTGCCTAATTTTACGTAGGCTGAAACGGTAAATTTATCCGTTGGTAATTCATCGTGATAACTTACGCACAGTTGATCATCCACGCCATCAAAAGCCATCGAATTGCCCGTGAGTGGCGTTAAACGTACTTCAACATTAGGTACAGGATTACCCGAATTGGTTTGTATTTTTCCAGAAACTACGCCATTCGGATTTACAAAACCGACTGCTTTTGAGCGTGTTCCCGTGCCAAAAACGTTTTTGGCTTCGATGCTGTATTCGTAGTATTCACCCGCTTGCACGTTGAAATCAAGAAAATCCCTGACGTTTTCGCCCAAGTCCACCAAAAACGAACCGTCTCGATAAACCACAAATCCGCTTGCGGTGGGTGAAAGTGGATTGACGTTCCAAGTGATTCTGATTCTGTCTTTAAAGTCTCCCTGCGTTGCCAACAAAACGGGTGGTTGTGGAGGTAAATACCAGGGACTATACACCCCAAAACCTGCTTGAAAACTTTGTGATAGCATATTTTGGGGAGTTACTAAGGGCTGACCAACTACGGTTGTCGAACGGTTGAAAGCCGAGTAAGCATTGGTGGCAGAGCCGTAATTGAAATACAGTTCACCAAATATTTTTTTGTTCTCATTGGGATTACAGAGCGTATCGTTTTGCGAATAAGTCCGCAAATTCAACAGCATTAGCCAACCCAAGAGAAAATAAAGTATTTTCTGTTGCATGATTGTAAAAATTGAGGTTTGACTAATGCGTTTTAGTTAATACGGATATACACCCAGAAGTTTAAGTTTTTTGAGCGAGTTTCATTTGCCGAAAAACCATTGTGATTATTAGTTGTACCTGAAAATGAATGTGAGTGCGAACCTGCGGAATCTGTTTGCCTACCATTAAACGCATCAATACTTCTATCAGTAATTTTAAAAGCACTAAAACCATTTTGCCCCCATCCACCTTCTTCGTTTCTGTATGGTAAAGCAAAACTATGCGAGTGGTTTCCATCAGATGAAGTACCTCCGTTGAAAGAGTGTGTGTGGCTCTGCATAGCTTGGTCTTGAAAACTGGCAATGGCAGTAGATGGAGTTCTATCTGGGTCGTGATTAGGGCTACCCGAAAATTCTTGGCTTCTGATAAATAAACCACCGCCATCGGGCAATGAAGTTGCACCCGTAATTTGTCTTAATTTATCGGTGGTTGCCAAAGCACGCCCATCCATTGGTACCCAGCAACTACCATTCACCGCTGCAAATTGCGTAGGGTTCAAAATGGAGTGTTTAATATCACCCACCGCACCCGAACAAACTACTTCTTGGGCTTTGGGCGAACCCAGCGAATACGGAGCAAAGGTCAATTCCGTGCGGGGCGTTAGTTCTGTGCCTTGTACGGTTACGCCTACGTAATAGGTATTAGCTCCCCAATTAAGACTTTCCAGCGAAACTGTTTTACCTAAATGTGTGCTGTAAACTCCCCCAAAGACATTGACATTTTGGTCTTCAGTCCAAGCGGCAGTACCAGCAGTTTCAGTAGTATAGAGTTTAAAAGTAATGTTTTGTTGTCCGTCGGTAACAGCCTTGCCATTAGCATCTTTTAGAAAACCCTGCAACGAAATCTTCTTCGATTGTTGGGCGTAGGTCTGAAAATTCATGCAAGAGCATCCCAAGAATACACTTAAAAAAATTATACTGAGGAGTGTTTGTGTTTTTTTCATGTTGTGTTAAAAATTAATTTTTGTTAAAATGGATAAATATGGAATTTGAGTAATAAATCCGAGTGTACTCCTTGCAATAGACTGTTTTCAGACACATAGCAATATGCCTGCCCTCAGTTGATGGCAACGGAAAATAATAGAATACAAAGCCCCTGATGAATTTTGTAAATTCATCAGATTCTTAAATTCTAATCAATAACTCTTTAAGCGAATTGTGAAAATGAGAAGCGAACAAGAAGCTATCTCAGCCTTTGCGTCCGCATGAATGAATGGAGGAATAATCGGTGTTGTGCGGTGAATACGTAGTTTCTCAATGAGAATCTATCAACTCTTTTTAGCGGCAAAAAGTAGATATTTCTTTTCATAATGTATTTTAAAATTAGTGATTTTGGAAGATATAATTCCCGAAGAAATTAAACATAGTGAATAATTTGAAGCAATTTTAATGGATAGTTTTGTTTTAAGCGATAAAAATGCAAATTATTTGCACAAAAATAGGATTAATATTTTCAAAAAGATATAGGGGGAAACCCCTGTTTTCATTATAATTTATTGTAAAATCAGAAGCCCTGCTTAGTTTTACAAAATCATTGACACAATAACCATGAAAAACCGCCATATTCTTTATCTTTCCACTTTTGCATTGTTCATTATACTATTTGGTTGTTGGCATAAGCAATCTAAGCCCCCAATAGATAATGCTATCCCCAATGATTTTGTGAAAATAGAAGACCAAGTATATGCGTATAATAATGCCTTCAAATACGATTCTTCAAAAGCATTATTATTAAAAATTTTGGAGCAGCCCAATTTGAGTCCTGAAAATATTTACCAGTGTTATTTGCTGTTGTCCTTTACGCACAAACGCCTCTTTGATTACCCAAAGGTTTTGGTATATTTAGATTCGACTAAGGTGTATGCTTTGCAGTCGGCAAAGAAGGATTCGTTGATGGCAAATATCTTCTGCCAAAAAGCATTGGCACTATTTGATAGGCATGAGTACGGGAAGTCAAGTGCTATGATGGAAAACTTAGCGAAGAAAAACTACGCCTATTTGGATGATGAATACAAAGGCAAAATCATCATGCAACAAGCCTATATCAAGTTTTTGGGTAAAGATTATGCAGCAGCTAAAAGCAAATACTTGGTGGCGATGGAACTGATAAATAAAAGTAGCCCTTGCGACTTACCCATGATTTATGGTAAACAAATAGAATTATACGGAGCTATGGGTGATAATGAAAGTTTACAAAAAACACTAAAACTATCGCTCGCTAAAGCAGATTCTTGCCAAATCATCAAGTACAGTATGTACACCTACGAAACCGCTAAGTTAGCGTACCAAAATCAACGGAATTATTTACAAGCCTACACTGCCTTTAAAGCCGAAGACTCTCTGAAAGTAATTTATTCGCAAGATGAACATCTCAATAAAGTGAGAGAATTAGAATTAAAATACCAAACTGAACGAAAAGAAAAGGAAATTGTAATCGGTAAACAAATTATACAGTCAAGAAATACTTTTATCGGTTGGTTATTGGCAGTTATTTTTTCGGGTATAACTTTTTACCTTTTCCAACAACGAAAAACACTCAGACAAGCAAAGGAAAATAGTACCAATTTTACGAAACAACTACTACAAACCACCGAAGAAGAACGTAACCGTATTGCCAGTGATTTACACGACAGCATCGGGCATGAACTCCTGAATCTGAAATTAGATTTGAAGCAAGATTTAACGTTAGTCAATGAAAAAATTGACCAAATTATCAACGATATTAGAGGAATCAGTCGAAACCTTCATCCCGTAATGTTCGATAAAATTGGCTTAGTGCCTAATGTACAAGCACTTATAGAAAGAATGCAAAATCAGCATGATTTTATGGTGAGTACCGAAATAGATTATAAAAACTCATTGCCCGTAGCCGACGAACTGCAAGTGTATCGAATTATTCAAGAAGCCTTCAGTAACATTATTAAATATGCCGACGCTCACGCTGCCAAAATTACCATTGAGGATTTCCCAAACGTACTAAACATCGAAATTAAAGATAACGGCAAAGGGTTTAATTTGAAAGAAACCCTGAATAGTGGCAAAGCCTTTGGGTTATACAATGTCATTGAACGCAGTAAAATTGTGGGCGGAGAAGCCAGAATAAAGTCTTCGGAAGAAGGCACAATAATCACTATAATCATACCCAGAAAAATATGAAAATATTAGTAGCCGATGACCACCCACTCACGCTGATGGGGACGAAGGGTTTTGTGGAATCGTTAGGATATATCGTGGAAGATATATGTTCTAATGGCATTACGGCTTATAATTTAATCGTAAGTCATAGACCCACAGTAGCTATTTTGGATATTAATATGCCTGGTATGGACGGACTGGAAGTATTGGAAAAAGTATTTGACCAAAAACTGAAAACGAAGGTTGTTCTACTGACCATGCACAAAGAAATGAGCGTTTTTAATAAAGCTAATCAGTACGGTTTGGCGGGATATATCCTAAAAGAAAATGCTCAGGAAGAATTAGAGATTTGTTTAGAATCAGTGAAGAAAGGGAATCAATACGTTAGTAAAAATCTTACGAAAGAGCTTACGCAAGATTTTGACGGAGAAAGCAATTCGGAAGTCAAAAAACTAACCTTTGCCGAAAGAAAGATTGTGGAGTTAATCGCCCAACAAAAAACTTCCAAACAGATTGCCGAACTGCTGTTTATTTCCGAAAAAACGGTTGAAGGGCATCGTTCAAATATTATTCAAAAATTAGGTTTGCCCAAAGAAAAAAATACGCTTCTCATTTGGGCAAATAAATATTTTAAAAGATAGTTATGCTATGGGAGTTCTTGCCGTAACGGTGGAACTTCCATAGTTTAAATGACATTTCCTGTAATTGAAAACCTCAAAATTCTAACACGTTACTCTTGCTTGAAACACCATTTTCATTGAATGCCTCAATGGCACAAAAATACTTTTGACCAACGGTCAAAGCCCTTAATTCCAAACTGTTGGGGGCATCTCCCCACACTTGATACGTTTGGTACAATTTATCAGGTGCAATGCCCCAAAGAATATTATACCCCACCACATTGGCTGGTTTCTCCCACGATAGGTCAGCATTACGAGTATCAGTTTGGCGTTTTACGGTAAGTTTTTTCGGTGTTTCGGGGGCTTTACCCGAGCCATTCCCAAAAACTCTTATATCACTTACAGCTAAATTTCGCATAGGAACGTGAACATTCTCATATTTAATAAAGTGTGCTTTTACGGGTTTGGGAAGCTCCACATAGGCATTGGGTCGGTCACGGTGGGGTTCGTTGGTATTATCAGCAATTACCTCCCATTTCTTACCATCTAAAGAAGCATAAAATCTGAATTGGGTGTAAACTCTGGGTTCATTAGAGTTATAAACATCTGATTTGTAGTCCGTAAAATTGACTTGAAGAGCCTTCACATCAAACGTATTTTGCAAATCAATCGTCAGAAATTCCCCTTCTTTATTGGTTTCAGCCACCCAAAAAGTTCGAGGGTTTTCATCGGTAACTTTCTGAGCCACTAAAGTATCTTTGACCGACGAAGCCGTACAAGGTTTTTTGTAAGATAATAACATCCATCCCGTAAATAAATCGTCTTTGTTTTCCCATTTTTTGGTAGGTAATTTTTGAGGAAAATCCCCGAAACGAGTATTCGCAAACATCTGATTATCGGCATCAAAGCCCGCTGGAAACATCACAATTCGGCGTTCCATCGCCCAGTTTACTGCCACCCACGGTGTACCTGTATTCCAATAATTCCCGTAATTATCTTGGAAAGTATTCCCATGCCCTGCCCCTGTCATAAAGCCCCCAGGTTTATAAGAAATAGGATTATAAGGAGCATACGTGAAAGGTCCCAGCGGATTATCACCAATGTACGTTCCATTGGCATATACGTTGTATTCTGTACCGGGGGCTCCGTATTGCAAGAAATATTTTCCTCGATTTTTGGTCATCCAAGCCCCTTCCGTAAAAGGGCGAATGGTGTCTCGGTGGTCTCTACCGAAACGCTCCCAACCATGATTTTTGGGGTCGAGGTAGATGAGACCTTGATATTTAGTTTTGTAAGTCAGGTTTCTACTTTTATCTAATTCCGCCCCAAAAAGTGGATAAACATTCGACGAACCCCAATACATATACCATTTATCTAAATCCTCATCATAAAATAGAGCGGGGTCCCACGGTCCGATGTACTGTGGTAAACGAGGCAACCAGCGGTTGTAAAATTGTAGTTTTCCTTTTTCGGGTTCGGTACTGAACAAGATAGGGCGTTGCTCAAAAGTGGATTGAAACAAATATAAGGTATCCCGTACCGACATTGCAGCGGGGGCACACATATCTTCCATGGGCCACATACTGGGCGTGATGTATTCCCAGTTGATAAGATTTTTAGAATGCCAGTAACCACCCGAAATGGTTACAAATAGATAATATTCTTTTTTGTGATTGACGATAACAGGGTCAGCCCCCGAACGATAGGAAATTTGTTCATTGAGTTGCTCAAAATTATACCGATAGTTAATGTCCATCGGGTTACAATAAGTGGTCTGATGAATGTTCTGAGCTATTAATGAGGGAATTATCAACAATAAAAGGATAGAGAATATGACGTTTTTCATGGCTTTGTTTCTTGGAAATTTTACCATAAAAATACGTTATTTTACTACACGAGAATAATTCTTAGACTATTTTAAAACGAAAAACCAATCCGTAAAGTTAGCCTGTTGAAATCCTCAATGGTGGTTTTGGTTTTTTCTACTAATTCCGAGCGTTGGAAACGATACCCCGCCCCAATGACGAATCCTGTGTTTTCTTGGAAAAGAATTTTTAATCCAATACCAGCGGCAAAAGTATTGCCTCCTTGGTAGGTAATGCCTGCTACATCATTAGAAGTAGCATTGATACTGTAACCACCCTCCACAAAATAAAACGGAATTTTATTGCCCGTTTTGGTAAAATCTCCCCTGATACTTAATACAATAGGCACAAAAGTTTGTACCGCATACAAGTCTGCCCCAACACCTACGCCCGTGAAAAGGTACTGATTAAATTTATAGCCGTTGGTAGTTTGAAACGAAAATGCGGAAGTAGTTACCCCATTGGATGCCCGATTGCTCATGGCTAAAGGTCCTAACTCTGTGTAATGCACAAATCCTTTTTCTTTGTAAGTGATAGCAGATTTACGCAAAGTGGGTTCTGAATTAATAGACTGTATGTCAGCAACTTCAAAGGCAATCGTATTTTTTTCGTAGGTTTCTAATTTAAGAGTTTGCTGATTTTTATCAACGATTTTTCCTCGGTAAATCGAGCCATTTTTTAGATAAAGAACATCGTCATTTTGTTTTTGAGCAAAAATATTGACAGAAACAAGGCAGAGCATGAGGATGATAATGTGTTTCATGGGTAATTTTTGGTACACGGTGAAAGGGCTAAAAGGTGAACGGTACACGGTGAAGGGTGAACCGTTTGTTCAACGATATTCCGTTCACCTTTTGCCGTGTACCGTTTACCGAATTTTATTGGTCGAGCCAAGTTTTAAATTCGCTGGTTTTTTCTTTGCTGACAAAAATATCTTGTTCAAAATTGGGCTTCAAAAATATCTGTAATCGACTGTTTACTAAGGTTTTGATTTTCTGAACGGCATCAATTCTAATGATAAACTTACGGTTGAGCCGAAAGAAAAACTGGGGGTCAAGAAGTGACTCTAACTGTTCTAATTTATGGTCAATCACAAACCGTCGCCCTTCATTCGATACCAAATAGGTTATTTTGTCGTCGGCGAAAAAATAGGCAATTTCATCCGTATTCTTAAACTGAATATTATCCCCAAATTTTACCAAAAACCGATTCTTATATTTCTTAGTGGATGCCTGGAACGTTTGCATAATTCGCTGAATATCAGATGTTAAGAGGCTCTTTCTTTCCTGACTCAAAGCGTGGTATTTTCCCAAGGCTACCCCCAATTCAGACTTGTCCAAAGGCTTTAATAGATAGTCAATACTATTGGTTTTAAAAGCCTGAATGGCGTATTGGTCGTAAGCGGTAGTAAAAATGACGGGACTTTTCACTTGTATTTTCTTGAATAAATCAAAACTTAATCCGTCCGACAAATGAATATCTACCAACATCAAATCTGGTTCAGGATTACGGCTCAACCAATCGGTAGCATCCTCCACCGAATCAATCGTTTCTAATACCGCAATGGTGGGGTCGTGTTCGTGCAAGAGGTTTTTGGCTCTTTGGGCGGATAACATTTCGTCTTCTAAAATTAATACGTTCATGAGTTAGAGAGGATAGATTTCAGAGAATAGCGTTTAGTTATCATAGTCGGACTATACATGGGCTACTTTGCCATTTACGCTCGACCGTTCACCTTTCACCATATTCCGTTCAGTGTTAAGTTTAATAATGGGAAATTTTACGATGAAAAAGTTATTAATTTCTTGAATATCAATGCTTTTTTGTCCTAAGAAGTCATACCGTTGGGCAATATTGGCAAGCCCCAACTGATTAGACTCTACGTCATTAACAACTTTTCGCTGGAGGTTGTTTTGAACCACCAGCGTACTCATACCTTCGGTGTAAATATTAATCTGCAAAGGCTTATTTTTTGAAACAATATTGTGCTTAACGGCGTTTTCCACGAGCATCTGCAACGCCAACGGAATAATATAATCTTGCTGACAATCCTGAGGAATATTAATGTTGATGTCTAAACTCTCCCCAAAACGCTGTTTTAACAGGTACAAATAGGCATTAATGAAATCTAATTCCGTAGAAAGTTCAATCAATTCTTTATCGTGATTTTGTAAAACGTAGCGGTAAACTTTTGAAAATTGCTTCACAAATTCAACCGAGGCGGTGGTATCTAAAGGAATTAACGCCGAAAGGACGCTCAAGTTATTAAATAAAAAGTGTGGATTTATCTGATTTTTTACGGCTTGTAATTGAGCTTGTGTGCTAATTTTTTTGAATTTTTCGGCTTCAATTTGGGTCTTTTCAAGCTGATTGACGTACCAATAAATGATGTTCAGGACGTTCAAGAACAAATTTATCCTGAAAGCAAACATCATCAGTAGCTTCATCGGTAAGAGCAGGGTGTTTACTGCGAAGGGCAGGATGAAATAGGCTGCCAATAGCCCAAGCGTCAAAGTGATGAGGGTAGTGATGATGATACTCCCCCCGAATGTGGTGGCAAGTTGTTTCCATAAATGATGATATTTTTTGGTCTGCAAGTAATTGTTTAACAGCCTGTTACCCTCCCAGATGCCCAAAGTGAGCAATAGAAAGATGACCAATAATTCTCCATAGGTAACATCAATGGGGTAATGCTCAAAGATTTCAACCGACCATGTATTCAGCAACGAATAAGCGGCTAAAAGCACAATAAAAAGGTAGCGGTATGGGGTTGAAAACATGGCTTTTTGATTTTCGTTGTTTGATGCGGTCGGCGTTCCGATTCGATGTTTGAGTTTAATCTTCCTTGAAACTATCCTAAGTTACAAGAAATTAAAGAAAACCCTGAGTCCATCTGCTCAGGGTTTTGCTTAACATTCTCTAACCACTATGATATTTTTATGGTAATAATACTTTGTCAATTACGTGAATTACTCCGTTAGTTCCCAAGATATTAGCTGCTGTAATATTTGAGTTTCCACTTGTTTTGCCTTTCACTTTTGCACCACCTGCTAAATCAAATGATAGTTTTCCAGTTGAAAGAGCCGTTTGTACTTCCATAGTACCTACGTTAGGCAGGTCAGTAGAGAATACTCTTCCTGGTACTACGTGATACAATAATACGTTAGTCAATAATGTTCTGTTTGCTAATAAAGTGGCTTTCGGCGTTGTTTTGTACAATTCTGTAAATGCAGCGTTGGTCGGAGCAAAAACAGTTAGTCCGTTAGCCGAGGCATTCGTTAAAGCAGCTGCTACTGCGGGGTCTGCACCAACTACTAACGATACTAATTCGCTGAAATTAGGATTATTAGAAGCGATGGTTACTAAGTTATCTTTGGCAGGCATAATCACATTATCAATCACATGAATCACACCATTTGAAGCCGTCACATCCGTAGCAATTACCTTAATATTACCGTTAATAAATACGCCATCTGCGTTCTTTGATAAATAAATATCGTTACCTGCGTTTACTGTACCAGCTCTACCACTCTTTACGTCAGCGGCTTTTACTGTTCCACTCAATACGTGCGAAGTAAGAATAGGTGTTAGTGATGCCTTTGTTTGATTATCTAAACTGGTAATGCCTGCTTTAGTAAACGCTGCATTGTTTGGAGCAAAAACCGTGAAAGGTCCAGTGCCTTTGAGGGTGGTTACCAATTCAGCTTTAGTAAGAGCTGCCACTAAAGTAGAGAATTGTGGGTCGGCAATGGCTACATCTGTAATGTCCTTGGGAGCTACCGTAGTAGTGTCATCCGACTTACAAGAAGAAAACCCAATAATTGAAGCTACAAATAAAGAAAGAGGGAGAAATAATTTTCCTAAATTTTTCATGATTGTATAGTTTGTTATGTGAAAAGTTTAACAATGATTTTCACAACAATAACTGCCAAAAGCCCCTTGAAAGTTATACCATCAAGCGTAAATCGCCTTAAAAATGACCGTGAAAAGGAAAATACAAGGAGTGAATCGTACAAAGAACAGGAGAACAAAGGCTGTCTTAAAACGCCCTTTGTTCATTCTTTGAAAGGTTAATGATAAACAAAAAAAGAGGCATAAAACTTTGAAGTCATGCCTCTTTTCGAGAATATTTCACCCTTATTGTTACTAAATTTCTATTCTTTGTAATCTTGTTTCCTTGGGTTGTTCAGCATTTGTAGTTGATTCTTCCAAGAAAGAAAGGTCAAGTTTAATGTGTGGAATGAGCTGTTGTTCCAGCATATCCGCCCAAGTGTTCATGTACAAAACCACATCTTCACGCACATTATGACGAAGTTTGTCACGTCTTTCCTGCGGGATTCTTTGCAAGATTTTTTTATCCGAAAGCCACTCCAAATTTTGCAAATCTGTAACCGTCAGTCCTTGATTGAGTAAATCAACGATGAGTAAATCAATATTTAAACCACTGGTAGGACAAAACTGTTCTACTTGCTCACGCCAATCACCCCGTCCTTCCATCGCAAATTGATGGATTTCAGCTTTAGTTAATTGCGTTAGTTCCTGAGCTAAGTTTCCACAATTACAACTACCCATGTGTCCCCACTGGTAGTGTCCACCTTCTGCTAATTTTTGAGCCGTTATTCTGAGGGCATCAATCAATTTCAAATTTGCGTGAGCCATATCGTTTTTTATTTGTCCTAAGTATTAAGTATTAGGTACAAAGTATCGGTAAAAAGGCTTAATACGGAACGCCGCCCGACCTAATACTTGGTACTTAATACTGACAACAACGTAACGTAAAAGATTTTTGTTTTTGGAATGGGGAGAAATTTGTAATTACTCCACAAATCCGTCGATATTTTCAAACAAATCCCTTACTTGACTAATGTTTTGCCCTACGGTATTTCTCAAATGGTCGAGGTCTAAGCAGTTGATAGTTTTCATTCGGACACTCTCTTTTTTGCTATAAACCTTCTTTACCAAACTGTACAGATTATTCAAATCCTCTTTGGGTTCTAATCTTAGCATTAAATTATCAGAATATGGATTAAACCCCAATTCAAGATTCTTTGATTCTACAAACTCTTTGGTTAATCTATTGTCTATACATCCATAATGCTGAGTTTCAGCCAAAAACCACGTTTCAATTTCCATAGCAGCAATGATGATTTTCGTGGGAATTGGTTGGCTGATTCTCTCAGTAATTCGAGAACCCATTTCTACTTTGGGCAAATCGTCAATGGTAAATCTTCTTCCCTCTTGTTCTCTGCGAAGGTCTTTTAGTCCTATTATTTTAGAAAAGCCTTGTTGAAGCAAGACATTTTTTTGTTCTCGAATATCCGAATCAACGTTTTCGTGATGTCCTGAAATATAAATAATTGCCTCAAAATTAGCTTTATCGGTAATTGATTGAAACCTTAGATTAATAGTTCTCGGGATACCAGATTTATGATTTCCCCCCACCATCTTATGAGTCGTGATAGCAATGTTGTGTTCTCCAATAATTTCCACTAAAACTCGCCTAATAAAATCTGATTCTGTTTCACCTTCTACAAAAATGGCTATTTTCTTCATTGTGTTATAAATTCTTCAAAACCCATTCGGTAAAAATCAGTGGCAAAAAAATCAAAATTATTCAAGCCTGTGAAGGCAAAATCATCAAAGGTTTGTTTTGAATTTTGATAATTATAAAATACTGACTTATTGCCTTCTCTATGAATCACCGACCAGTATTTCAGAGGTACACTATTCATTACAAAACGGTCGTTGGTAGTCATAAACAGCTGAATATTAGAACCTTCCACTTTTTTGATAATCAACTCAATCAAACTTTTTGAACGTTCATAGTCCAGACCTTCACCAATGTCATCAATCAAAATACAACTGGGGATTTTTGCCATTAAAGAGTAGTTTAATTGAACGAGTAAAGAGAAAGCTCTTGCCATGCCTTGGGACATATTTTCAAAATAAGTTGGACTTTTTAAATCATGTTCTTGAACTTTTAAAAATAAATATGAAGAAGCAGTATCTAATGAAATTGAGTCGAAGAAATAGTCAATACTTTTCATATCATTAATAATATTCTTTTCAAATATATTTCCAAACTGATATTTCCCTTCGTTAAAAACAACATTTACTTTATTGAAATTTTTAAATTTTATTCTATCTGAATTTTCTATATAACCTATGCTCTGCTCCTTTCCCATACTTCCACCGAAAGAATAATGAGATAAATTTTCACCCCAAGTCTGTAACTTTTTAAAAAAAGGTTGTTGAAGGCTGTCCTTTCGACTTATCCCTAAATATTTTTCATTTGTATCAAAAGAGAGATATTTTTGGATGTCTTCATAAAATAATTTCTGATTTTTTCTATCCAATTTTACATTTCCATCAATGCTGAAATTTTCATCAACTATGTGAGAACCATTATCAAAACTTAAATTATAGGTAATAACACTTTTTTTATCAGTAAATTTTAATTCAAAAAAAGTGCTAATGATTGCAAAATTTACGACATAAGACTCATTGTCCAATATATCCGAAATCCATCTCAAAGCATCTATAAATCTTGTCTTACCAGAAGCATTACGTCCAACAATCAAATTGATATTTTCAAAAGCAACAAAATCATCGTGTGTAACACCACTGACGATTGACCAGTTTGGACTTCCATATTTCAATGCCTTCAATATCATATTCTTGTGATTTATTTTAAATCAAAATTCAATACATTTAATCAGAATTACAAATTTTTGAATGACATTCATAAATTCGCTAAATTCGTCATGATAATTATTCAATCAAACTAAATACCAATGCAAAAAACGACTAAATTCCTACTCATCCTCCTCCTCATTACTCAAAGCTCAAAGCTGTTGGCTCAGTATAACGCCAATACTCGCTTTGAACAATTGACAAATTTACCCACGCCCAATACTTACCGCACGGCTTCGGGTAGCCCTGGTAAAGATTATTGGCAACAACGTGCTGATTATGACATCAAAGCGGAATTGGATGATGTTGAACGTAAAATCACGGGGTCGGAAACGATTACGTATTTCAATAATTCGCCCGATGAATTACCGTATTTATGGTTGCAATTAGACCAAAATCTTTTCCAAAAAGATGCCATCGGCAACACTACTAAAACGGGTAGCATTGAAAACGGTAGAGCATCCACCGACCAATTCAAAGCCTTGACTGACCCCAAGAAATATGGTTATAATATTTTGTCGGTGAAAGATAAAATGGGTAATCCGTTGAAATATACCATCAATAATACCATGATGCGGATTGATTTGCCTACGCCCGTAAAATCTGGAGGAAGTGTCTCATTTTCAATTGACTGGAATTTCTTGATAACGGAATATTATGGTCGTTCAGGTTACGAATATTTTGCCAAAGATGGTAACGTAAATTATTTTATTGCTCATTGGTTTCCGAGAATGGCGGTGTATAACGATGTTTATGGTTGGCAACACAAACAATTTTTAGGTCGTGGTGAGTTTACGCTCAATTTTGGAAATTATAAAGTAGCCCTCACCGTTCCCAACGACCACGTGGTGGGTGCTTCGGGCGAATTGCAAAACCCGACTGCCGTACTTTCTGCCGAACAATTGAAGCGTATGGAGAAAGCAAAAACTGCCACTCGTCCCGTTTTGATTGTATCGCAAGAAGAGGCTGAAAAGGCGGAAAAAAATAAACCCACAGGCAAAAAAACGTGGATTTTTAAGGCTGATAATGTGCGTGATTTTGCCTTTGCGAGTTCTCGAAAATTCATCTGGGATGCTATGCAAGTGGACGTTGAAGGCAAAAAAGTATGGGCGATGTCGCTCTATCCAAAAGAAGGAAATCCACTTTGGGGGCAATATTCAACGATGGTGGTGGCTCATACGCTACGCTCGTACTCAAAACACACCGTGGCGTATCCGTACCCCGTTGCCTACTCATGTCACGCTGTGGCAGGCGGTGGAATGGAATACCCTATGATTGCCTTTAATGGCGGTCGCCCAGAGGCAGATGGTACGTATTCAGAGGCGGTAAAATATGGAATGATTGGCGTAATTATCCACGAAGTAGGACATAATTTCTTCCCAATGATTGTTAATTCAGACGAAAGACAGTGGTCGTGGATGGACGAAGGGTTAAACACTTTTTGTCAGTATTTGGCAGAACAAGAATGGGACAGAAACTACCCATCACGCCGTGGTGAACCCCAAAATATCGTTCCTTACATGAAAACGGACGCTTCGCAACAAATGCCGATTATGTCAAATTCTGAAAATATTTCAGACCAAACCTTTGGTCCAAATGCTTACGCCAAACCTGCTACTGCGTTGAATATTCTCCGTGAAACCGTTATGGGACGTGAACTTTTTGATGCTGCCTTTAAAGAATATGCTCGCCGTTGGGCTTTCAAACAACCTTATCCAGCCGATTTCTTCCGCACGATGGAAGACGTATCGGGCGTAGATTTAGATTGGTTTTGGAAAGGCTGGTTTTATACGGTAGAACCCGTAAATCAATCACTTGAAAACGTAGAGTGGTTTGGTATTGATAACCTTTCGCCCGAAAAGAAAAACGAAAAAGCCAAAGCCGATGCCGCCGCCAAGCGTGAAACCATCAGCAACATCCGTAATAGAAAAGATATTCCAAAAACAGTAGTAGAAGAAAATCCCGATATGAAGGATTTTTATAATACTTACGACCGTTTCGCTACCACCGAAGCCGACAAAAAGCGTTTTGAGCAAACGATGGCAGGTTTGAGTGAAGACGAAAAGAAATTAGTGGACAGCAACAAGAATTTTTATGTATTGAACGTAAAAAACAAAGGCGGTTTACCGATGCCCGTAATCGTGAAAGCCAATTATGAGGATGGTACAGATGAAGTTTTCAGAATCCCCGCCGAAATTTGGCGTTTGAACGATAAAGAAGTAAAAAAGGTAATTCCGACCGATAAAAAAGTGACAAAATGGACACTTGACCCATTCTTTGAAATTGCCGATATTGATACCGAAGACAACGCTTTCCCACGTGAGCCAGAGCAACCTTCACGCTTCCAAGTCTTCAAAGGACAACGCCCATCACAACCTAATCCAATGCAGCAACAAGCGAAGCCCAATGCAGTGCAGGGGGCTAAGAATTAGGATTTGCTAAACCATGTTTGTTCTAATTGATTTTGGGCAAACATGGTTTTCATTTTAAAATCAATTTATGCATACATTTTCTATTGATATCTAAATTTTACCCCCATCATAGCTATTGCTTAATTCAACACAATTACTTTCAAATCTTATGGATAAATCTTCATCAACTTCAAATGAAAAACCATCAGAAAATGATATTATTAATAATTCAAGATTAGAACATTTATATAATCACAGTTTTGGCGATGGACGCTTTTTCCAAGTTGTTTTTGCGGATGAATCCGAAACACATATACAGCTTGCAACAAAAACAATGATGAAAATTGTATATCTTGTTAATCAAGATGATATTGAAGGGATTGAAATTATTAAATTCGTTTCTGAATCTGAAAAAGAAAGAATAAAATTTAGTAAGTTTAACTTCCAGCAATTAAGAAAATTTCTTGATTTTATAAATACTATTGATTTGAAAGGGATTTCCAATAGAAGAATCGTTTTAGCTGAAAATACACTTGATATATTAGACAATGAAACGAAGAAAAAGATTGCAACATTGTTATCAGGGAACGTAGGAGTAGAATTAATCAGTAGTATGTTGGAGGATGGATTAATAACTTCACAGGATATAGAAAAAGTCAATTAGAAACGTTTAGGAAATTACTCTATGAAAATTATTTACAACAATACAAAAAAATAAACTGTAATGAAAACACAAAAGATGAAATAGCTTGGCAACATTTTTTTGAAAAGAATCAATGGATATTTGGCTACGGACTTGATTATAAATTTAAAGGTATTCTTCAAAAAGAATTTCATGCTTCTAATACAACAGCAAGTGGAAAAGAAGGAGTTATAAGTGATTTTCTAATGGGTGATAATCGATTTACAGTATTTATTGAATTAAAATTACCAACTACGGAATTGTTTGGTAAAGAAAAAAATAGATCAAATTGTTGGAGGTTTTCTAATAGTTTTATTGATGCTGTATCACAAATATTGGAGCAGAAGGCAAGTGGACAGGTAAAAATAGAAACTTCAAGAAATTTGTCAAATGATAACTATGAGCCAATTACACAAAACTCCTATGACTCAAAAACAATCTTATTAATTGGAAATTGGAATGAAATTGAGAAAAGTGATGATCCTATCGGAATAAAGAATATTAAAAGAAAAACTTTTGAACTTTACAGAAGAGATTCAAGAAATGTGGAAATTATAACTTACGATGAATTATATGATAGAGCAAAATTTATTGTTGGAAAGTGAAGCAGCATTTATCAGTAAAAATGTCAATAGAAAAGAATTAAATTAACAGTAAAACATCAACCATGAAAACAATCTTAGAATTAGACATAAATGAAACCCAAGAAAAATTATTGAAAGAAATGCTCTCCGCAATGAATATTTCTTTTAGCAATTATACCATCGAAGAGCGTGAATTTGCTTTTGAACAAGGAGGGGCAACATCAGAAATAAAAGAGGCGGTAGATGATTGTTTCGGTATTTGGAAAGACAGAAAAGATTTTACTGATTTTCAAGATTTCAGAAGGCAAGCGTGGGGAGGGCGTGGCGTTAGATGATTTTATGTGATACCAATATTTTCTTTGAACTGTTCAGAGAAAATGAAAAAGTGAAAAATGAATTAGAAAAAATTGGCTATCAAAACTTAGCCATTTGTGATATTACCATCGGTGAAATCTATTTTGGAATGAAAAAGGGTGAAGAAAAATACACTCAAAATCTCATTCGTAAATTCAATAGATTTCACTTTACAAGAGATGCTTCTAAGATTTTTGTTGAAATCATGAGCGATTTATCAAGCCGACAAATTGGTATTCCAGATGCGTTGATAGCCTCCATTGCCAAAGCAAATTCTCTTAAAATGCTTACGCTCAATATCTCTGATTTTGGTTTAGTTGATAATTTGGTTTTGTACAAACCCTCTCAAAAGTTAATTAAAGTGTAGTAACGTTCAGCCGTTGTTTGTGTCTTCACAAACGACTATTTAGCACATAGTCGTTCTTTTGTGAAGACACAAGCAACGGCAAAGGAAATAATAAAGTCATTTTCAAAAACCCCAGCCTTAAAAAATAAACCTAACATTCAAAGCCCCATCACCGAATAAACTGGCTCCACCGTAAAAATCCATGAAGGGTTTTATATCTATTCCGATGTTAATAGGTGCATTTCTGAATTTATAATCCAAGCCAATGATGCCATCAATCCCCACCACAGTCGAATTATCATCATAATATACTGCTCTCTTTTTGTTGTAGAGATAGTAGCCTTTTTCTCTGAAAAATCCTATGTGTCCCCCAATTCCGTAGAACCAATTCAGCCCAGAAGCTCCGCTAATGGGGACGAATTTTTCGTACAATCCCGTTATCAGCGTAGCATTATGTCCAACACTCAAAATTCCTTCAAGGGCAGTTTTAGAATTAGTAAAATGTCTGACGGTCAATCCGTTAGTTTGTCCTCCTACCCTAAAGCCAATGGCGGTTTTGTATTTTTGGGCAGTAGTAGTAAAGGAAATAATTGTTAACAGTAAAATAATTAGTGTGTGTTTATGTGTGTTTTTCATTGCGTTTTTAATTTGTAATCCTACTTTGTAAACGTTTAATTTGTAAAAAGGTATTTCTTGACTTAGTAAACGGTCAAATCTTCAAATTCTACGCTATTTGCGGTATTTCGAGGAATAATTAACGCTTGGTTGAGTTTTAATAAAAAGGATTTCAAATCCGATGAGAGGAGGCAAACTATAATCTTTTTTAGCACTAATAGGTAAATAAAATAAATAATTTGAGGTTGTGTAGTGGTGTATAGCATACGCACACATTCTGACCATTTGGGCGTATGCGATATTCCTCTACTATATGACGACAACATTTATGTTTGTTCATCTTATTTATGCCTAATACCGTGTAAATAGAAGGACTAAAATGGTAGGAAATTAGATAACACGATTAGTACAAATCAAACAAATAAACATGAAAATAAAGCAATTTTTAGGACTATTTCTGAGTATGTTCCTGTTCTTGATTGCTTGTAAAAACAAAAGTCAAAGGGAGGGTTCAAACGCTATAAAAAAT
The DNA here is from genome assembly GCA_025454855.1 of Arcicella sp. Lineage (GTDB taxonomy): Bacteria > Bacteroidota > Bacteroidia > Cytophagales > Spirosomataceae > Arcicella. The sequence continues at coordinate 11,565 of JALONS010000004.1, read as the reverse complement.
CAAGACGTTGAAAGCGTTTTCGCTGCATTGCCTGCTCATGCTTCAGCCCCATCTACTAATCCTTACACCGAAGAAAAGGCTGAATTGGGGCGTTTACTATTTTATGACCCCATACTATCGGGTAATAAAGATGTAGCTTGTGCCAGTTGCCATCATCCCGATTTTGGATATGCCGAAAGTCTGGAGATTTCGATAGGCGTAAACAGACATGGCTTAGGCAGTAAGCGTGTATTTAACTATCCCAATGATATTCCGTTGGTAAAAAGAAATTCCCAAACGATACTCAATACGGCTTTTAATGGCATTGATGAAACCCTAAACTATGACCCTGACAATGCCCCAATGTTCTGGGATTTACGAGCTAAAAGTCTTGAAAATCAGTCGCTTGAACCCATCAAAACTTTAGAAGAAATGCGAGGGCGTAAGTTCCAAGAGCATGAAATATTAACAGTAATAACCGAACGGTTGAGGCAAAATAAAACCTATGAGCATTTATTTCAAAAGCTTTTTGGGGGAAATAATGCCGTTACCAAAGAAAATATTGCGAAAGCTCTTGCTACTTTTGAGCGTAAATTAATTACACCCGATTCCAGATTTGACCAATTCATGAAAGGCGATAAAACGGCAATGTCGGAAAATGAGTTGGAAGGCATGAAAGCATTTTTGAAATCAGGATGTGCCAAATGTCATCGTGGGGCTATGTTTACAGATTTCAAAACCCATAATTTGGGCGTGATAGACCACGACGGTTTAGGGTTTTTAGATGATGGTTTTCAGGGAAAATCAGAATTTAGAACGCCAAGTTTGAGAAATTTACGGTTTACCAGCCCGTATATGCACAACGGAAAACTAAAGACGCTTGATAATGTGTTGGAGTTTTACGAAGATTTGTCGGGTAATAAAATTCAAAATACCCGCATCTCAGCCGATAAAATAGACCCTCTCATTAAAGAAAACCTCAAGGTAGAATTCAAAGATATTCGGCTCATTGTGGAATTTCTCCATACGCTCAATGATGACAATTTTGATAAAACAATTCCCAAAACCGTACCCAGCGGCTTGAAAGTAGGAGGAGAGATTTATTAGAAATAAGATGATAGACTTAAATATTCTCGTTTGATTTCTATTTATCTCAATTGAGTTGAAACTCTTTTTTCATATTTTCCGAATCATTCCACAAAATTTATCGTTAATTTTGGGAAGGTTGTCTATCATCGGCAACTAAACTATGGATGATGTTACCCAAACAATTTTTAGAGTCCTTATGTCATAAGCATTCCCAGCCTAATACCTTTCCTGCTACGGCTGATGTGAAGGAATTATTCACGGATATTGTCTTTACATTGTTTCCCGAACAGACCCAGAGACATTTTGGTTGTGTGGACGAACTTCAAGAGGCTTTTGACCAAATAGAACTCAGACTTACCCGTCTGTTACGGTCTATGCAACAACATTTGGATAGAGATGCCAGAGCCATTGCTAACGATTATATCCAAAAAATCCCAGAAATATACCGAGTACTTCTAACCGATATTCAAGCAATTATGAATGGTGACCCCGCCGCTCAGAGTGAATACGAAATCATCCGTGCGTACCCCGGTTTTTATGCCATTGCTTTGTATCGTTTGGCTCACGGACTCTTGAAATTAGACGTACCGATGGTTCCTCGAATCCTGACAGAATACGCTCACTCTAAAACGGGTATTGATATTCACCCTGGGGCAGAAATTGATGAATATTTCACTATTGATCATGGTACGGGGATTGTAGTAGGAGAAACCACCACCATAGGTAAGCATGTAAAAATCTATCAAGGCGTAACATTGGGGGCATTATCGGTCAGCAAAGCTATGGCTTCGATGAAACGGCATCCCACGATTGAAGACGGCGTAGTGATTTATGCAGGAGCAACCATTTTAGGCGGAGAGACCGTTGTAGGAGCAAATTCTATCATCGGCGGTAACGTTTGGCTGACTCGCAGTGTACCCGAAGGCACCAAGATTTACCATCAGGAGCAAGTTAAGATTTTGCAGTAATTATTTAGTAATTGAGGGAATTAGATAAATTAGGGATTAGTTTTGAGCGTTGCATGGTTTGCGTAAGTAAAAGTAGAGACCCTGCCACGTTTTGGAATCTTCTGAATTAACTAATTTACAAGTTAACCAATTTTCAAATTGAAGTAATGACCATATTAGATTTAGTGGGCAATACGCCCATCGTAGAATTAAACAGAATTAATCCCAATCCCAACGTTAAAATTTACGGGAAATTAGAGGGACATAATCCTGGAGGTTCAGTAAAAGACCGTGCGGCTTTGAGCATGATTAAAACCGCCGTAGAACGTGGCGACATCGAACCCGACATGAAACTCATTGAAGCCACTTCGGGTAATACAGGAATAGCTTTAGCAATGATTGCTCGTTTGTACAACCTTGAAATTGAACTGGTTATGCCCGAAAACTCTACCCGTGAGCGTGTACTAACGATGGAAGCCTTCGGAGCAAAGGTTATTTTAACACCCGCCGAAGAAGGTATTGAAGGTTCACGAGACTACGCCGAAATCCAGATGAAAAAAGGTGGATATTTTATGCTCGACCAATTCGGGAATCCTGATAACTACTTGGCACACTACCGCTCAACGGGTCCCGAAATTTGGAAAGACACCAACGGAGAAGTAACCCATTTTGTGAGTTCGATGGGTACAACTGGAACGATTATGGGAACATCCATGTACTTGAAAGAGCAAAATCCGAAGGTACAAATTGTGGGATGTCAGCCAACTGAAGGTTCTAAAATACCAGGGATTAGACGTTGGTCAAAAGAATATTTGCCGATGATTTTTGATGCTTCACGGGTGGACAGAATCATGGATATTTCGGAAGAGGAAGCCCGCATCATGGCAAATCGTTTGGCAAGAGAAGAGGCTGTTTTTGGGGGTATGAGTAGCGGAGGTTCAGCCGCCGCCGCAGTAAGATTAGCCCAAGAGTTAGAAACTGGTGTAATCGTGTGCATCATTTGCGACAGAGGCGACAGGTATCTTTCGAGTGATTTATTTGGTTAGAAAAAATAACACAAAAGCCTTTCAGATTAGATTTGAAAGGCTTTTATGTTTATGATAATGATGCTTTTACTTTTCTTACAAACTCAACATCTACGTCTGCCAAATTAGCAATTTTCTCTTTTGAAAAATCAGTTTGTTCCAAAAGATTTTTTGTAAACGCTAAGTCCCTTTCATTGCGAGTGATAGCCATTCCAACACGTCTCTCACGGTCTAATACAAATTCTTCGAGTCCCATAGTCGTTTATCAATTTTATTGTTATTTCTCTGTTTCAAATTTATGGATTAATCTCTTATCCTCAAATCTGTATGATTAAGGTGTGTGCTTGCCGTTGTGTGTGTCTCCACAGACAACTATTTTGGAATAACAAAAAGCCTTGCTGAACTAATTTCAACAAGGCTTTCGTTTATTCTTTCTTCTCGTAAATTTCCCCTAATTCAAATTCAAAATCTATGGAGCTAAAATGTACTTTATTGGTTGCGTTTCGCTCTTTTATCAATGTCCAATGGTCTTCGTTTTCACGTCTATAAATTTCTATTTCTGGTGTATCTGTCGAAACTAAAACATACTCTTGAAGTGTTGGAATAGTTTTGCAAGCAATAAATTTATCAGATTTGTCATAAACCGCTGTGGTTGTCGAAAGTACTTCCACAATCAAAACTGGATTCATGAGATTATCTAATTTACCATCTTCTCTAAAAATAGGTTTGCCATTACTAACTACCACATCAGGATACATAAAACTTTTATTAGAAGGGTTATAAGTACGCAAATCGTTTTGAAAGACTACTTTATCTGACTTGCGAAGGTGAAACCAGATTAGTGCGGCTAAATTCATAGCCAATAAATTGTGTTCAAAAGATGCTCCTACCATTGGAATGATGGTTTGATAAAGAAATTCGTGCTTGGTCTGACTTTCTCTTTCAAACGCTAAATATTCTTCAACTTCTGTTATTTGCTCTATTTTAACCATAACTTTCGATTGTTATACGTTGGAAACGATACGAATATACAAAACTTTCATTCAATGACCATTTGAGTTTATGAGAATTTCAATATCATAATTTATAACCCTCTCGTAATTCCCCGTCGCCTTCTTGACACCTCCACTTCATGCCCTTCCATCAAAAACAGCTGGGAACTCGCCGTGTCATGTTTTAAAATACAGTTTTGATTGACGATAAACCCCCGATGAACTCTCAGGAATCCTCTGCCATCTAATTCGTTTTCATAGTATTTGAGGGTATGAGCGGTTAGGCGTTGCTTTCCGTTTTTTAGGTAGAAGCACGTGTAATTAGCGTAACCCCTAAGCATAATAATCTGATTGATGTCAATGACTTTTCTGCTTCGTTGATTGATGGTCAGCAGGTCGTTTTTGAGCAATTTTTGATTTTTCATAAATAATCAATTCAAGAAGTCTTCAGTTTCTTGTGAGATGTTAATTTTCAGAATATTGAGATAAAAACATCGAATAAACTTAGAATGGTGTGTTAGTGGTTAGGGAGTATAAGTAATCAAAATTTTATAAGGACGGCTCGTGGCGGCTATGCTTCTTTCCAAATAAATATTGGTATCATCAAAATAATACGTGAAACCATTATTCACAATCGTTCCACTGGTGGTATTATTAACTCCAGTATTATAACCTGGTCCAAATTGATAAATTGTAGCATTATTTCCCTGAGTACCTTGTACACTCACACTCACCCCAACGATTTTAGAACTTCCGCTTGTTATACCGTGTGCAATGGCGGTAGAAAGAGCATTGTTTAGCGTAATACCCGTAAGCAACTTATGCTTAACAGAAGGTACAGAAGACGTTACGCCCAAGGTGGTTGCGGTGGCTTCGTTGCCTAATTTGGTAAAACCACTGATTGTTGTTTGTCCATTGATTGTCATTTGCCCAGCACTATATCCAAATAAAACACTTCCAAAGGGTGTCGGAGAGTTATCATAGTATTTCCAAACAATACTGGCGGCACTTTGCTGTGTGCCAGTAGTAGTTTCTTGGGTCAGAGCATACTCATCGAGTTCGGGTCCAGACCGAGCATATCTAATAACGTGATTGGCTCCTGCGAGTGCTATCACGGGTGAGGCTACCGTGCTGGGAGCTTGTGAGACGAATGTATTGGCTTCGATACCAACGGCACCACCGCTGGGAGAAACGACAACATTGCGTGCACTGTTGAATGTCCAGTAGTTTAATGGAATCCAACTTGTTCCATTAAAAGTTTCGATACCAGTACCTGCTGAATTATACGTCAGCATTCCAGTTGTCGCCGTAGGAATTGCCGTACTTCTGGCTGTACTATTCGTATAGACTGGTACATTGACCGCAACCCCAGTGCCACTACCCGAAGCCGCATTCCCTAAAATAACATTTCCCGTTGCATCCAATGATAAAACTTTGGTAGGCGTTGTAGATACGGTTGTTCCTGAGTTTAAGTTGCTGAATCTCAGTCCGCTTGTCCCTGCGGTGGGCGAACCAACCACAATACCTGGGCTAATAGTTATGGTTTGTTGGGCTTGAATGGTTTGCTCGATTCCGATAATAGCAATGAGTGCAAGTAATATTTTTTTCATGATGAGTTATTGCATTTATTTTTAATACTTCAAAACTAAATGCTTGATTACCGATATTTTTTGGCACTTCACGAAACGTATGTTCAAGCTCATTAACCGTGGATTTGGATTCATAAACCGCATTGATTAAATTGCTAATAAATATCCACTAACATATTCTCGACATGACTCTCAACGCCATCCTTGTTGATGACGAACCCGCAGCCCGCTCCATGCTTCGGCAAATTATCACTGAACATTGCCCCATGGTTACGTTAATTGATGAAGCCTCTGACGTAAAGTCAGCCGTGAAATTGATTAATAAGCACCGTATTGACCTTGTTTTTTTGGACATCGAAATGCCCGAAGAAAACGGTTTTGCCTTGTTTGAATATTTCAATCAACCTACTTTCGAGACCATCTTTTGTACGGCTTATTCCGAATACGCCCTCCAAGCCTTTGAGGTTTCAGCGGTAGATTACATTCTGAAACCTATTAGTATCTCTAAGGTGATTCAGGCAGTAGAGAAAGCCATTAAGTTGGTCGGACAAAACCAAATCATTCAGCGAGTAAATATTTTGAAAGAAAATTTGAGCGTCGGTAAACTCCAGAAAATTGCCCTTCCGATGGCTGATAGCTTAGTTTTTGTGCAATTAGAAGACATCTTTTTCTTTGAAGCTGATGGCTCATACACGCACGTTATCACGAAGGCGGGCAAGACTTTGGTCAGTAAAAAAATCAAGGAATTTGATGAATTATTGGCAAATGATAACCGCTTTTACCGAATCCACAGGTCGTACCTGATTAATACCCAACAGATTGTAAAATACAACAAAAAAGACGGAGCCATGATTGAATTTGCCAATGGTTTTTCGGCACCCGTTGCCCGTGAGAAAGTGAAGGAATTTGATGAATTTATTGCGGGGGTGCGGGTATAGAAAGAGATTAGACAACTTTCAAAAGTTGTCTAATTAGAATACTTAAAAATAAAATTTTGCAAGAGGCCATGAATTATTAAAACTTTCATTGGGTTTTATCTCAGGTGATTTTGCTGGTTTTACCGTTTTCGCCAAGGGCCATGAGTTATTAAAATTTGTACTTCCCAAGGGTTTTGAATATGACATCATTCCAGGTCTCTTAGTGGCATAAAGTTCTCTTGAGGAGAGTTCTCCCTTTGGTGAAATCTCTTCTTCTTTGGCACAAGAAGATAAAACGACTGCAAATGCAAAACACGCTAATAATTTGATTTTCATTTTGATAATGTTTAAGTGTGAAAAATTATTTAATAAAATCCTAAAATACAGTAAAATAAACATACCACAAAAAATATTGACTTATTATCATACATGAAAAAAATATTACTATTGCTATTAATTTCTTGGTCTTCGTTTGGACAATCTGATAGCCTTCTTATCCTCATTAAAAAACATCCACAGAAAGATACTGTACTCATTAATCTATTGCATGATTTTGTAGAAGTAGAAAGTGATGCGACTATTTGGACTAAGTATAATTTAGAGTTGAAAAATATCTTGTTAGAAATCATAAGCGAATCAAAATCTCAACAAAAATCTAAGAATTGGTATATTGAAAAGTTAGTAACTTGTCTTTTGTATGAAGGACAAAATTATTATCAAGTTTCAGCCAATACATCACGTGCCTTAAATTGTTTTTATGAGATGATAAAATACAGTCAATCAATTAATTACAAAAAAGGACTTGCTGCTGCATATAATGAAATTGGGGTATTGAAATCTAAACAAAAAGAGTATTTGGAGGCAATAAACTATATGACCAAATATAGTCGAATATGCAAAGAAATTAATGATGAAAGTAATTTATCAATAGGTTTAAATAACATTGCGTACTGTTACTATTTGAGCAAGAATAATAACAAAGCCTTAGAGTATTTCAAACAATCTTATGAGTTGAAGAAAAAGTTAAAAGAACCTTCAATAGTAATTACCTTAGGAAATATAGGTAATATATATATAGTAGAAAAGGACTATAAAAAAGCACTTGATTACTATAATCAATCCTTAGATTTATTACAAAAAAACGGGAAGTCAGTTTTTGGGAAATATGAAGACCAATTAACCGTCTGCCTAACAGCAATAGCCAGAATCAATTATGAACAAAAAAAATATGATGTTGCTTTGAATTATGCCAATAGAAGTATGAAGGTTGCTCAGAAAACCAAGAAAAAACAGTATGTACAGAAAACATTTGAAGTTTTTTATCTCATTTATGAAAAGATAAAACAACCTCAAAAAGCACTTGAAGCGTACAAACAGTTTATAATATTACGAGATAGCACTACAAATGAAGAAAGTAAGTCTGAAATCCTAAAAGCGGAATTCAAATACGAAACCGAACTGAAAGAAGCCCAAATAAAGTCATTATCCCAACAAAAACAAATCTCCGAACTCGAATCCACCCGCAAAACTACGCTGATTTACAGTATTTTAGGGGCAATTTTAGCCCTGTCTGCCATTGCGTATTTTTCGTTTACACGCTTCAAAGAAAAAAAGGCTAATGAATTACTTTCTACTCAACTCCAAGAAGCCGAACGCCGTATTGAAATCGAACAAAAAGCTACCGAAAGTGAACTGAAAGCCCTGAAATCACAAATGAATCCGCATTTTATGTTCAATGCCCTCAATAGTATTCAGGAACAATTCATGTATGGTGATAAAGTACAAGCCAACGAACAAATGGGCAACTTTACGTATTTGACTCGCCAGATTTTGACGGTTTCAGGTAAGAAAAAAATCAACCTTTCTACCGAAGTAGAAATCTTGACGAAGTATCTGGAATTAGAGAAAATGCGTTTCGCCGAAGGCTTTGAGTACGATATTTCTTTAGGTGAAAACATTGATGAAGACTATCATCAAATTCCGCCCATGTTGATTCAGCCTTTCGTGGAAAACTCCATCAAACACGGACTTCTCCACAAGCAAGGGGAAAAGAAAGTAAAAGTATTTTTTGAATTGGACGAAGCCGAAGAAAACCTCATTTGTGTAGTGGAAGATAACGGAGTGGGTAGAGAAAAATCTGCCGAAATCAAAAGTAAGCGAGTTCAACAGCACGAATCTTTCTCGACATCAGCCACCGAAGAACGACTAAAACTATTAAGTAATGGACTGACAAACAAGGACTTGGTAGTTTATGAAGATTTGAAAAATGAACAAGGAGAAGTCATCGGAACACGAGTTAGAATTATGATTACTTTGGGATAGATAGATTTGACAACTTTTGAAGGTTGTCAAATCTTCTAATCATTAATGGAAACTATAATTTACTATACATCTGCACTTTACCGTCCATATCAGCCGTTACTACCAACAACACACGTCCTTTTTTACCTCCATTATAATCAAATAATTTTGCACCTTCTTCCATCGAAATCGTGGTAATAATATTTTTTTGAAGTCTATAAGAGCTATTTCCACTGCCACTATATACCGTTACTTCATCGTCGGTATCGTTCTTGAGTTTGATTTTGATATTTCCGCCCACCGCATAAACTTTTGTAGTATTTAATGTTTTCTTGTTTTTATTAGCTACTAAAGTCATTGATACACAGGCTAAAAGGATAATGAGAGAAAGAAGTTTTTTCATGATGTTATGATTAAATATTTGATTGATGATTCAAAATTAGATGGAGAAATTTGTTTTAATTTTAGAATTTCACGAAAAGTAGTCACCGAAACATGAAATGTAGGTTTGAGTTTGTGAATGGGAAATGGATTATTCTAAACAGTTTCAATCTGCTATTCGTCTTTATCGTTAAATTTCCCGAAATTTGTACCATGTATCAGAGATTCTGATAACTGTTTACTGATAACTGAATTTATGCGTCTCCATCGTCCTTTAGTCTTGGCAACGGTCAAGGCTTTACAAGAAATATTCCTTCATGAAAAACCTCGCCAAGCCGACCGAGTGATTGAAGCCACGCTCAAGTCCAACAAACAGTGGGGCAGTCGTGACCGTGCCTTCATTGCCGAACATACCTACGAAATTGTCAGAAACTGGCGTTTGGTGCTTTTTGTGAACGAAATGCAAGCCGATAAACTGCGTCCACAATTCTTTTTTCAGTTAGTGGGTTCGTGGTTATTGATAAAAAAACAACTAAATCCCGAAGGCGATAACATAGACTTTTTACCTAAATGGGAAGAATTTGCCTACGTTGACGAGGCTAAAACCTTAGCTCGATTGTCGGAAGCCCTACAAATTCGTAAAATCCGTGAATCCGTACCCGACTGGCTCGACGAATTAGGCGAACAAGAATTAGGTGATGAAAAATGGACTGCCGAAATCTCCGCTATGAATCAGCAAGCCCCTGTGGTATTAAGGGCTAATTCATTGAAAACCAATCCCGAACAATTACAAGATTATTTGGAAGATATTGATATTGAAACCTTTAGAACTGAAAATCTCCCCGATGCCCTGACTCTGAAACAAAGAGGAAATATTTTCAAAACTGAACTTTTCAAAAATGGATTCTTTGAAGTACAAGATGCTGGTTCGCAGCTAATTGCTCCGTTTTTAGATGTTAAAGCGGGTATGCGGGTTATTGATGCCTGTGCAGGAGCGGGTGGCAAATCCCTTCATTTGGCGGCTTTAATGCAAAATAAGGGGCGTATCATAGCAATGGACGTGGAGGAATGGAAATTGACTGAACTTATGAAGCGTGCCAGACGTAACGGTGTCAATAACATTGAGGTTAAATTAATCGAACCTAAAACGTTAAAAAGACTCCAAGAAAGTGCCGACAGATTATTGTTAGATGTGCCATGCTCAGGTTTGGGGGTAATTCGTAGAAATCCAGATTCAAAGTGGAAATTAGCACCAGAATTTATTGAAAATCTTCGTAAAATTCAGTGGGATATTCTCAGTAACTATTCAATGATGTTGAAGAAAGGAGGCAAGATGGTTTTCGCCACTTGCAGCTTGTTACCCTCTGAAAGTGAGGCACATATACAAAAATTATTAGCCGAACAACCTGATAAGTGGGAATTATTGAAAGAACAAAGAACCTCCCCTGCTACCGACGGTTATGATGGATTTTATATGGCTTGCTTATTGAAGAAATAATATTACTTATCTTCATCAAAACCCCCAATTAAATCCTCAAAAGCCTCTATAATTTCAATTTTAAAAGGATTATCTTGTCTGATAATCAGAGAGTTGTAGTAGGTTGTATTGTGCCTCGAATCATAAAAAGATTTATCAATTTTCAAGAAAAAATTAGTGTTGAATTTGTTAAACCAAATATTAAATTTACGAAAGCGAGCTAATTCTTTTCCGTCAGCGGTATTACAAATGTAAGTAACAACTTTCTCTTTATCACGGAAAAAATCGTTGAATATAGTGGCAATTGTTAAAGAAAATGAAGCATCAAAAGGTGGCGGTATTTCAGTAGGATTATACTTAACTTCAATGACATATTCATAGCAATAGACAGCCCAAATATATTCTTCAAAAATATATCCAGTAGGCTTAAATTTGATGGCGTACCCTATTAATTTATTAGTTTCAAATAAATAGGTAGTATTATCTAATTCATCAATTTTGTAATTATAAGGCGTAGGGATGTCCTTTTCTGGCATTTTCTTCTCTGAGTTTCGCAAATGATTTGTATAAAGAAGATTCAGAATTAAGCATATCGTCTTTTAATTGTTGTTGAGTTTCTCGTTTATTTTCCAACAACTGTCTCGAAATTCTCAACGCTTTTTCGAGACGCTCCTCTTTTGATAACTTCTTTTTAGTTTCCATATTCATTAGTATTTGATAATCAAAGATATAAACAAAAAACTGATTCCAAAAATTCATCCCCATTTCCATGCAAACTCAAGATTTTGATAAAATTATCCAAAAACGTCGTTCCGTTAGAATCTACGATGAAACTGCTACTTTTGATGAAAATGTGATAAAACGAGGA
>JALONS010000373.1 GCA_025454855.1 Arcicella sp. | reverse complement strand
CGAGATTTTTACATTTGGAAGGAAAAGAAACCGAATAACTGGATTTCATTTTTTTCGGGTTCTGCTTGGGAATTTGATAGTTTGACCGATGAGTATTACTTACACCTTTTTTTGAACAAACAGCCCGATTTGAACTGGGAAAATCCAAAACTTCGTCAAGAGATTTACACGATGATGAAATTTTGGTTAGATAAAGGTGTAAATGGATTTAGGATGGATGTGATTTCGGTTATTTCAAAAGATTTATCCTTTCCTGATTTTCCAGAAGGGCGTTTTGGAGACTTAGGCTTCTATGCCAATGGTCCGAAAGTACATGATTATTTACAAGAAATGAATCGGGAGGTGTTGAGCCAATACGACTGTATGACCGTTGGTGAAGCCTTTGGGGTAAGTGCCGACCAAGCGAATTTATATGTAGGAAAAGACCGAAAAGAGTTGAATATGATTTATCATTTCGACCACGCTGTACCCCGTGACGAACATTGTTTTGTAAAACCTCAACCTGAATTTACGTTAGTAGAATTGAAGTCAATTTTCTCAAAATGGGACAAAGCAACGGCTAATAATGGTTGGAATACGGTTTATTTCGGTAATCATGACAATCCCCGAATGTTATCTCGTTTTGGCAATACGAAACAATATTGGCAAGCATCTGCAAAAATGTTAGCCACCGTTTTGCTTACGCTCAAAGGAACTCCGTATCTCTATCAAGGTGATGAAATTGGTATGACAAACGCTGTGTTCAATCACGTTGAAGAATACAACGACGTTCAGGTTTTAAATGCTTATCAATCGTTAATCAAAGAGCAAGGACATAATGAAAGTGACTTTTTAGAGGCTTGCGGCAAAATTGCAAGAGACCACGCTCGTACGCCTATGCAATGGAATTCGGAAGCGTTTGCAGGCTTTACAACGGGTACAAAAACATGGTTGAAGGTCAATGAAAATTATTCATCCATCAACGTTGAAACCCAAGCGTTAGATGAAAATTCTATCTTGAATTACTATAAAAAATTAATTCAACTCAGGAAAAATACACCCACTTTGATTTACGGTGACTACGATGATTTACGACCTGATTGTAATGCCGTGTGGGCATACACTCGTAAATGGCAAAATGATACGCTGTTGATAATTCATAATTTTACGGAATCTACCCAAAATTTCACCCTCAATTTGGCAATAAAGGAATTAGTTATGATTACCTATAATTTAAACGAAGTAGCACTTACTGACATTCCCAATTTTACGCTAAAACCTTTTGAATCAAATATTTATCAAATCTTTTAACAAAATTTTCCTAAGACTTAATCCAATTATTTATGCTAAAGTCCCTCGAATGGTTTGATGTAGTAGTAGTAGTGGCAGTTTTACTATTTTTAATAGTCGCCAGTATGTATTCCAGTTTCAAAAAGAAAGATTCCGAAGAATATTTCATGGCTGGTAGGTCGCTGAGATGGTGGTCGGTGGCAGGTTCAATTTTTGGTACTAATATTCACGCCCAACAAATTATTGGTATGATGGGCGTAGGGTATTCCATCGGATTTGCCCAAAGTCATTACGAAATTTGGGCAGTACCTGCTATTTTGGTTTTATGCTATATTTTTATTCCCATTTATCGAAAAAAGAACTTTTTTACGCTCTCCCAATTTTTAGAAGTTCGTTTCAACGCACACGCCCGTTTGGTTTATACGTTATTGATGGTTGCTTTCATCATGATTCAACTGATTGGTGGTTTTTACATCGGTAGCCGTACTTTGGGACTATTATTTGCGGGAACGGGTTGGGACATCAGCTACGTGCAGGGTATTTTCGTGATTGCTACTATTACCATTATTTTTACGGTTTTTGGAGGAATGGAATCAGTCGTTGTGGCGGATAATATTCTTACCGTCATTATGATACTATCCGTTTTATTGATGGGAACGCTCACGTATATGCAACCCGAAATTGGTGGCTTATCAGGATTGTTAGCTTTAGACCACGCTGAAGCCAATAAAATGCACCTCTATTTACCATCCGACCACCCCAAATTACCGTGGAGTGGTATTTTTACGGGGCTTACTATTCTAAATATGTTTTATTGGACTACCAATCAATACCAAGTGCAAAGAGTATTAGCCGCCCAAACCGACCGAGATGCCAAATTAGGAGCGATTGCTGCAGGTTTCTTAAAACTCATTATTCCTTTCTTTTCCATTGGTGTGGGTACAGCAGCATTTTATCTTTTTAAAAGTAGATTTGGAGCTGACAGTATCAAACCCGATGATACTTTCTTGACTTTGCTCAAAACGGTTGTACCTGCGGGATATGGCTTTATTGGGTTGATTTTGGCGGGATTGATTTGTGCCATTTTCTCAGCAATTTATTCCATGATGAATTCCGTTTCTACCATGATGGCTTTTGATATTTTCAAAAAATACATTGACCCCAAAGCCTCTGATAAGCAAACGGTTAGATTCGGGCAAATGGTTGTATTCATCATGTGCAGTATTGCGGGTGTATTGGCATTTTCTACCTACGACCCTACTTCGTCGGATAATTTCTTTTTGACATTAGCCAACCAAACTTCTTACATCAAACCTGGTTTGGTGATTGTATTTTTTTGGGGCGTTCTCTGGAAACCCACTAATCCAATCGCCGCAGTGATTGTATTGGCAAGTTCGCCACTCATTGGGTTGGGCTGCGACTGGCTTTATGAAAATGTATTAACCAATATTCCATTTATTAGAGAAACATTTGGCGAAAAATTCAATTTCCTTTATCGTGTATTTACCATTTTTATACTTGGTTCAATTCTATTAGTTATTTTGAGTGATATTTTGAATAAATCAGGCAAATCAAAAACGTCAGATTACGATTTGGGAATTTCTTTAAACGGTATCGGGCAAACATTGTTGAAATTTATGCTTGTTCAGATTCCATTCATTCTCTTAACAACCACTGGGTTAATGTCTCCACAATTGGCAGCCTACCCTGCGGCTATTTTTTGCATGGGCTTATTTTTATGGTTTCAGAAGCAAGAAAATAATTCATTAGCCTTTTATGAGTCTGATATTTTTTATGCAGGTTTATTAACGGCTTCGATGGTCTGGATTATGTTTTACTTTGCGTAGAAGTTGTAAAAAAGAAACGGCAGTCAATCTTGAAAACAAGAGACTGCCGTTGGTTTTAGAGATTATTTTTTGATATTCTACCCAAGTAATTTTTTGAACTCTTACATTAAGTTACGGAAGTATAAACTACTTGGCACATAACCGCTAACGAGGTTTTTAACCGTCGTCGGGGTTAGTTTATTGACCCTGACGGCGGTTGAAAACCCCGTCAGCGGTTAATCTTTGATATTTTTTTCAATTGTGCCAAATTCTTTATAGTTCCGTTAAGTTATAGAGTATTCAAAATTACTGAAAAGCTTTTTGAGCTTTTTCTTTCAATTCATCCAATTTATCCGAGATTTTATCTCCTACTTCTTCGGCTTTATCTTTTAAATCCTCCAAAGTATCTGTCGTTTTATCTTTCACGTTTTCCCAAACATCAGAAATATTTTCTTTTAATTCTTCCACTTTATCTTCTGCTTTTTCAGCTAAATTAGCTGCTCCAATTTTCAAATCATCTACTTTCTCGGTAACTTCTGCTTTTAGCACATCTACTTTTTTTTCCATAGTTGAATACTCCGATGAAATTGAGCAGGCACCAACGATTTAAATTAATCGGGTATTTCCGATTCAAATTGAGCAGTTGTGGATAAGTTGTCTGAGTTTTTC
>JALONS010000100.1 GCA_025454855.1 Arcicella sp. | reverse complement strand
AACCTTGAATTATGATTTTTTAACTTGTAACTAATTGATATAAAGGATTTTAAGTCGTTTTCGTGGGAAGTTTGCCCCAAATTTAAGTGACTCCCCAACGATACCAACTTGCTGGTAAAATCTTATTGGCAGACTGAAAATGGGCTGCACTCCAGTTTATTGGCGAAAAATGGTTATCGTTTCTTGTATTCAACAAGTAGTAAAGGACGTTTGCCCCAAATTTAAGTGACTCGCCAAATTAATCATTATCCCTTTTGAATCAATTCCAAAGGATAGTTGTACCACGCTATCGGAACAAAAGAGAAATTGAAACTCATTTTACAAACAAATAAGCATATGTGGTAGCATGTCAACTTAAAAGGCTCATTCGACTCTGGTAAAAAAACGAATAGTAAGAGTAGCTTTTTGATTTGGATAGACTACCAAAAATAAGATTAAGCCGTTGAGGCTCATTTAAACGTGATATTAAATTAATTATTCAGCATAAATTATTTACGATTAATCCGAGTGGTTCGCCAGCGATTAAGATTTACGAATAAATTATTGATAATCAGATAAATAATCGTAAATCGAATCAATCGTAATTCTTAAATAATTGTGTCTTGGTACTTAAAATACCGTTTCAACTATTCTTTTTCCTGCGGTCAATGGCATCACGGACTCTGGCGGCACTTTCATAATCTTCTTTTTTTAGAATTTTCTGTAATAATTCTTCTAATTCTTCAAGGGTATATTCTGCGTAAGAGCCACGTTTATCACGGGTCTTTTCATCGAAATCATACGCTGAATTTTCAATAACTTCAGAAGTGGCAAAAATGGGGCAGTCAAACCGAACTGCCAAGGCAATGGCATCGGAGGGGCGAGCATCAATCTCAATGGTTTCTTGCTCCGTTCTTAGAATTATATATGCGTAAAAAACTTCCTGCTCTAAACGATAGATAAGCACTTCCGTAATTTTAGCATTCAGTTTAAGAATGGTTTGCTGAAATAAATCATGGGTTTGCGGGCGATTAGGCTGCATTTTTTCCATCGCAATCGCAATGGCTTGTGCTTCACTTGCTCCAATGATTAGTGGTATTCTTCGTTTACTTTGTGTATCTTCTAATATCAAGGCGTAATGACTTGGTCTTGAAATACTTTCGGATAATGCTACTATCCAAAGCTCTCGCTTTTCCATTGAATTAATTGTTTTTAGAGGTTTGAGAGCCATTATTTTGCAAAAAAGTACAAAGCCGTCCGATGTCATCAAACGGTGAAATCACCCATCCCTCATGTGAAAGTCGGTACAAATCTCGTCCTTCTACTTCAATCTGAAAGCCATTAGCCAAGTTGAAAAATTTATCATTTCGTGATAAAATTTCAATTCCTATCTCTTTCAAAGCATATTCCACAAAATCTGATTCGTTGTATTCCATGTTACCTTAAATTTTCATACATGATGAATGTACCTAAACCAATACAAAATAATGAAGAAATAATAATCATTGAAGTATAAATGAGCTTATTTCGGAAAAGTTTTTCGGAAAAAGGAATGCTAAAAATACCCGCCGCCAACATCATTCCGCCTATTGAACCAATCCCGAAAATAACCAAATATAATAAACTACTCAAAACGCCTTTGATGGTAGTAAGTACCGACAAAATCAGCGTGCCACTTCCCGCTAAACCATGCACCAACCCCACACCATAAGCCAGTTTGTGAGTATGTCCATGATGTTCATAAGTCATAAACTGAGTTTTTTCGTTCGATAATTTGTATAGTCGAGAAGCTCCCAAAATGATTAACATTGCTCCCACCATTGCTTCTAAATAACGAAAACTATCTTCTTGAATCATCCATTTGCCCACGATAAAAATACAACCCACTAACAAAATAGTAGAAGTATGTCCGAGTCCCCAATAAATGCCATCTTTTAAAGCCAAAAGAATGTTGTTTCTTTTGGTGACAATGGTACTTACTGCCACCAAATGGTCGGCTTCAAAAGCATGAGAAAACCCCACAATACTTGCTAAAAGAAGAGGAGCTAATTCCATATAATCAGATTTGTTATTTTAGAGCTTATATTCTGGTAATCAATATTTTACAGTTAGTTTTTTAAAGAATTATCTTTCATCTCAAAAAGTATAATTCGGTGATTGCCCGTGTCAGCTACCCACAAATTACGGTTGGTTATACACAGCGAAAAAGGCCAATACAATTGTTTATCCGTACCGTATCGAGTATTGGCATTTTCACTACCCGTATGAAAGTTTTCGTGTCCAATTAGATTACTTGCCATCGTGGCGTTTTCGGTTGGCACTTCCTCAAACCACAACAAACGGCTATTCCCAGTATCGGCTACAAACAATCCATTTTGGTAAAAAAAACTATCATAGACCCAATTAAGGCTGTTTTGTTTCGGAAATAAACTGTACTGATTTTGTCCGTTAGATTCAAAATCGGGTTGTCCGATGATGATGTCCGCTGGCTTTTCAAAAGCCGTTTTCCAGTCATGCCAAAGTAATGTGCGATAGTACTGCGTATCGGCTATTGCCATTTGTCCGTTCTCGGAAATCCTAACGGAATAGGGCCAAATTGGCTCATGGTTTTCATAATCTCGTTCTTCAAAACTGGGCTTTCCGATAACCCCAGTTGCTTTTTGGTATGATTCGGTAGGTATGTTTTCAAAATGTAGCACTCTACGATTGCCCGTATCTGCAATCCATAACTGTTTTCCATCCGAGAAAACACCGTAGCACCAATTGAGACTTTGGGCGGTTGGATTCGTACCTATTCCTTTTACATTGGGTTGATTGTGTTCAAAATCAGGTTGTCCCAGTACCACATCAGCCGCTTGTCCGTGCTGTGTCGGGAAACGATGCCAAATAAGAACCCGATGATTCCAAGCATCTGCAACAATGAGTTTTTGCCCATCCGACCATACACCCGATGGATATTGTAAAGTACTGGCACTGACCAAATTACCTCCATTCCGTCCCGTATCGGTTGTTTCGATTTGCCCCAAAACAACATCAGGTGCTGAATAAGTAGAGTCAGGAATTTTATTCCAAATAAAAACTCTATTTTGCCCTGTATCCGCCACGATTAGTTTTTCACCCACCGACCAAACACCTCTGGGGGCAAGCAAAGGATTTCCTTCATCACCTCTGAAAACAAAAGCATCTTCGACTAATGGAGGTAAATCGCTTGCGGATGCACCGAATGAAATAGGTGCTTGGGGGCTATTGAGTGAAATAATCATCTTGTCATTAACAAATTCTGGGTAATTGCTCCCCTACCAACATATTTACTACTCGTTTCCCACCTATTTTACTGGTCAAAATTACATGTTTGGGATGGTCTAAAACTACTTCTCCGATGATAGCAGCGTTTTTACCGTGTTCAAATTCGTGGAGTTTTTTTACAAAATCATCGGCAATTTCCGAAGCCACAATCGCCATAAAAATGCCTTCGTTGGCAACGTAGAGGGGGTCAAGTCCCAAGATTTCGCAAGCTCCAAAAACTTCATCTAATACGGGGATTTTTTTCTGAGCAATATCAATGCCCAAACCACAATCACGAGCAATTTCATTCAAAACCGTGGCAACACCCCCTCTGGTGGGGTCTCTGAAAAGATGAATTTCTGAACCAAATTCATCCAAAAGCTCTTTGACGGAATGATTCAAATTGGTGGTATCACTAACAATAGCCGTTTCAAAATCTAAACCCTCCCGTACCGACATAATGGCGATTCCGTGCGTAGCAACATAGCCCGACACAATAATTTTATCGCCTGCTTTGATGCGATTGGCAGAAATTTGTGCTTTGGCATGAACTTCCCCAATTCCCGAAGTATTGATGAATATTTTATCTCCTTTCCCTTTCTCTACTACTTTGGTATCGCCCGTAACAATTTGGACGTTTGCTCTTTGAGCTGCATTTTTGATGGCAACCAAAATTTCCCAAAACTCAGTCATGGGCAAACCTTCTTCAATAATAAAACTCAGCGATAAATATTTAGGAATTGCTCCGCACATCGCAAGGTCGTTTACCGTACCATTTACCGCTAATTCACCAATATTTCCCCCTGGAAAAAAGACAGGGGAAATCACGTAGCTATCCGTAGAAAATGCCAATTTTCCCGAAAAATCAATGACCGCACCGTCGTGATGAGTATCAAGCAAAGGATTTTTGAGCAAATTGAAAACGCCTGATTCTAAGAGTTTATTCGTCAAAATACCGCCACTTCCGTGACCCAATGTAATGACATCGAAGTCGAGCGATGGCATGGGGCAAACAGCATTTAAAATAGAGTTGTTGGTCATTTAATACAGATGTTGAAGATTTCACGGTCGTCGCTGTTTGAACGACGACCATTGATGCACATCAAAAAATAATTTTAAGCCGCATATTCGGCATAATGAAAATAAGCAGCACACGCACCCTCCGACGATACCATTGGAGCCCCCAAAGGTTTTTCGGGCGTACAATTTTTACCAAACTGACTACATTCAAAGGGCTTTTTAATGCCTTTCAACACCAAGCCAGCGATGCAATCGGCACATTCGGGAACTTTAACAATATCCACCGAAAACTTTTTGTTAGCATCAAACGCCGAAAGCTCACTTTTTACTTCCCAGCCACTCATAGGAATAGTGCCAATTCCACGCCATTCACGGTCGGTTACTTCAAAAACCTCTTCAATTACTTTAATGGCTTCGGGGTTTCCTTCGGGCTTTACTATTCGGCTGTATTGATTTTCCAAATTAGCTTTACCAGCTTCTAATTGCTTGACCGTCATCAAGATACCTTGCAGTAAATCAAGCGGTTCAAAACCCGTAACCACTATCGGAATATCATATTCATCAACCAATTGATAATACTGCCCAATGCCCATGATAGCACACACATGACCAGCCGCCAAAAATGCTTGAATTGGGGCGGTTTTGTCGTTCATAACGGCTTCAATAGCAGGGGGAACCAATACATGAGACGCTAAAATGGAATAATTGGTGAGTCCCAAACGTTTGGCTTGAACCACCGAAAGGGCGTTAGCAGGTGCAGTAGTTTCAAAACCAACGGCAAAAAAAACGACTTCTTTATCGGGGTTTTGTTGTGCCAATTTTACCGCTTCCAAAGGCGAGTACAAGATTCTAACATCCGCTCCTCTGGCTTTTGATTCTAATAAACTTCGCTTCGAGCCAGGTACACGAATCATATCGCCAAATGAACATAATATTACCCCTTTTTCTTCCGCCAAATAAACGGCTTTATCAATTAAGTTGATGGGCGTAACACAAACGGGACAACCCGGTCCATGAACCATTTGTACTTCTTTGGGAAGTAAATTCAGCAGTCCGTTTTTAACTAAACTGTGCGTTTGCCCACCGCATACTTCCATGATTGTCCACGGGCGAGTAACCGTTTTCTTAATCTCGTTGAGATATTGTTCTACGAGTTCGGGATTTCTATATTCAGATAAAAATTTCATAATTAATTAGGGGTTGGGGCATCAATTTGGCAAGATTCAACCAGTTCATCTAATTCACCTATTTCACTCAAATAACTAAATGTTTTTTGGGCTTCCTCTTCATCCACTACGGTGAGGGCAACACCTACATGAACCAACACGTAGTCACCGACCACCGCATGAGGAACCATATCAAGACTTGCTTCTTTGACGATGCCACCAAAAAGCACTTTGGCTACCTTTACCAGTCCATCGTATTGATAATCAATGGATTGTATTTTTCCTGGAATTGCGAGACACATAATAAATGTTTTTTAAGCGTTAAGATTTGAAAAGGATGCCATTTGTCCAAATGAAATATCTTCATCATTTGGGGATAGATTTTTATGAAAAAACAAGCTAAAATCTTTTGATAAACGGTGAATAATTAAGTCCACTAAAAGGGCATTTTGAAATACTCCACCACTAAAAGCGAGTTTTTTTTCTCCCTGTTTTTCCGCCATCAATTTGATGATTTGCACCAACGTATTATGAAATTTTGCGGCAATATATTCTTTACTTTTTTGTGAAATTAAATCATTTAAAATCCCTTTTATCATTTGCTGAGTTGGTACGTTTTGGGAGATTCCAATGAGATAAAATTCTTCAAAATCGTATCCATTTTCTTCAAAATGTTTTTCTGCTAATTCCTCTAATTGTATAGCCGCCTCTCCTTCATAGGATTGTTTTGCAGAAAGCCCCAGCAAGCAAGCGACCCCGTCAAAAATACGTCCAACACTACTGGTTTTGAGGGCATTGTTTTTAATGACTTTCAGGTACAGATTCCATTCCTGATTACTAAAATTTTCTTTACTTATTTCTTCAGAACCTTCTAAATTGTACGTCAAGCAAAAAGCTGAAATTCGGGGTTCTTTGGGCATTTTATCTCCTAAAATGGCATCAAAATAATCAAAATGAAAACGCTGATTTTTGATGAAAAACTCGCCTCCCCAAATATTTCCGTCCGTGCCATAACCCGTGCCATCCCAAATAATTCCTAACACGGATTCATCATTAATATCAAGTTCATTTTCAGCCAAAACAGCCGCTAAATGGGCTTGATGATGTTGTATTTTTTGTACTGATAAATTCCATTTTTCACTTAATTGTATCGCTAATTGAGTAGAAAAATATCCTTCGTGGGCATCATAAAGCAACGTTTTTTTCGACTCAGAATGCTTGAATATTTTAAAAAAATGGTTCAGCACTTGCTCAAAATTTAGTTGAGTTTCAAAACTATCCAAATCCCCCAAATATTGACTAACATACAGATTATCAGTTGTTTGAAAAGAGAATGTACTTTTCAAAAACGCTCCGAATGCCAGAGCTAAATCGGTTTTTTTCAGCGGTTGGATTGAGGCATTTAACAATTCTCCCCTGCTCCTTCTCAGGTATATTTTTTGTTGATATTTTCTTGAAAACCGAATAACAGAATCATCCTGCGGTATTTCAATTGGGCGGTTATGCGTCAAGATATAATCAACAAGGGGTGCTAAGGTAGTCAGGGCTTTTTCATCTTCAAAAATGATTGGGCTTCCGCTGATATTTCCACTCGTTGCCACTAAGGGTTTACCAAAATCTTTAGCGAGCAATTCGAGTAAAGGAGCATACGGCAACATTGCCCCCACATAATTGAGATTTGGATTTACCTGACTGGCTATTATCTTACTGGCTCTTTGTTTGAGTAACACAATGGGAGCAGCAGCACTTTCCAAAGCCTTTGCTTCCGTTGTATTCACAAATGCCTCATTTTTTAAACGGGTTAAATCTGGAAAGAGAACAGCAAAAGGTTTCGTCGGACGATGTTTACGTTCCCTTAACTTTAAAACGGCAGATTCATTAGTGGCATCACACAAGAGCAAATACCCTCCTATTCCTTTGACTGCCAGAACTTTACCAGCTTCTAATGCCCATTTGGCTCTTGCCAAAATCCATCTTTCATCTTGTAATTCAGATATTTTTTGAGCTTCACCATTTTCCGTTTTATACCAACCCAATTTAGGTCCGCACGCACTACAAGAATTGGTTTGGGCATAAAACCTTCTATCATCGGGATTATTATATTCCGTCTCGCAAGCCTTACACATCGTGAATGCTTGCATAGTTGTTTGTGGACGGTCGTAAGGTAGTTGCGTAATGATTGAATACCTCGGTCCACAATGCGTACAAGTAATAAAAGGGTAACGAAAACGTCGATTTTGCTCATCATGCAACTCTACCCGACAATCTGGACAAATTCCAAAATCTGGTGGCAACAACAGTGAAACATTTCCAGTCTGTGAACTCTCGTGAATAGAAAAATCTTTAAAGTGCTGTTTTTCAGAAACTTTTAGATTTGAAAATGTGATTTTTGCTAATTTAGGAGCTTGGTTCAGAATCAACCCATGAAAACGTTGAGCCACATTTTCCGTAGCATTAAAAACAATACTGACTCCTTCTGAACCATTCTGCACCTGCCCGTGAATGCCTAACTCTTTGGCTAACTGATACACAAAAGGACGAAAGCCAACGCCTTGAACAAGTCCATTCAGGGTGATTTCATGCGTAACAATAACGGAGTTGTCGATATTATTTTCTTTACTCAATGGACTCATGCTGCCACCAAATTCCCCTTTTTCTCCGCCACTTTCGCCAATAGCCAGTCGCACCACTCGTCCATACCATCACCCTTCAAACTCGAAATAGTCATCACCGCAAGGTCTGGATTTACTTCTCGGGCATCTTTCGTAACGGCTTCTACCGAAAACGGTACGTAAGGTAAAAGGTCTGATTTTGAGACAATTAGTAACTCACTGGTCAAAAACATTCGGGGGTATTTCTTGGGTTTATCGTCCCCTTCGGTACTTGCCAAAACCGTTACACGATAATCTTCTCCCAAATCGAAAGCGGCGGGACAAACTAAATTTCCTACGTTTTCGATAAACAATAAGTCTACATCCGTTAAATCAATGTGGTCGAGAGCCTGATAAATCATTTGGGCTTCAATGTGGCACATTCCACCCGTTACGATTTGTAGGGCATTGATTCCCACTTCTCGCATCCGAATAGCATCACGTTCGGTTTCGGGGTCGCCTACCAATACCGCCATATTTAGCTTGTCTTGCAGGCGTTTTCCTGTTTCTTGCATCAACGTTGTTTTACCACTTCCTGGCGAAGAACATACATTGATAACCAACATATTGGGTAATCGCTCACGGATAGCTTTTGCCACAAAGTCATTGACTTTCAGCAAGTTCATCGTGGTGTTATCGCACTGAATAGAGCCAACGGCTGCCTGATTAGATTTGGGTTTCATAACTATAAATTAACGGAATTATACACTGTTTGGCGGAATCGTAGTTTTAACCGCTGACAGGGTCTTAGACCGCTGTCAGGGTTTGGGACTTACCCCTGACAGCGGTCAAAGACCCTGTCAGCGGTTGTTCGCCAAATAATATAATTCCTTGTATTAATGCTCTACACTATTTTTATCATTTTTATTCTTCAAAATCAACGCTACTGATTAATAATTCTTCGCCTTGAATTACGTTTCTACTGGGTTTTCCACAAGGACAAATAAAACGATACTGTTCAACTTCTGAAATTTTTTGACATTCACTACATTGAATCAAAATTGGTAAAACGGTAACATTCAATGAGGTTTTTTGATACCGAGGTTCATCTTCCAAAACCGCCTGAAAAGCATTTTGCATTAAAATTGGTTGTACATTAGAGAGCAAACCTACGGTTAAATTGATGGTTCGCACTTTGGGAATATCTTGTGGAAATTCTTCTTCGAGTGTTCTAAAAATATTTCTAACTAATGATATTTCGTGCATTGACTAAAATAAATTCTATGTAGGGAATTCTGATTTTCATTTAAAAATCAAATATATTCTATTTTAATTTATAAAAAATAAAAAATGCGGTATTTAGAAAATTTTTTCTAAATACCGCATTTTAATTGAAAAAACGGCTTTTTTTACAGCATTTGAGCTAACTCAGCCAACTTTTCTAAATGGTTGTTAGCTTCGGCTATCAGTTTTTCGTCATTAACCAAACTTTTAATTTCTTCGGCTTTTGTAAGCATATCTTCAAATAGCTTTCTTTGTTTTTCGGGGTCTTCTTCATGAACCTGCCAACAGGCTTCTAAATAATTTAGTAAAGTGAGGGTGCGTTCATAAGGGTATTCATAAGGAGTACGAACAAATAAAGCCTCTTCATAAAAATCTAATGCTTTCCGATAGTTATCAGTTAGTTTAGCTTCTGGGTATTTCGTAAGGGCATTAGCATAATGATTACAAATAGTGGCGTATTCGTAGGGGTGTGTTTGCAAGGTAAAGTAGGCAAGTGCTTGTTTGAACGAACTTACTGAAACCGCTGCCCAAATACTCTTCTTTTTGGCTTCATCGGGAATCTCACTGTAAATTACGCCCAGATGATGTTGTATTTCAGCAAAAACATCAGGGGTTGATTCCTGCGTAAAGGTTTTAAGGGCTTCTTGATACGCCTCCATCGCTCCTTTGTAGAACTGTACATTACCGTTCTGAGCCCAAGTAAATAGCAAAACACCTTTGCGATACTGTGCATTCGCCTCTAATTCAGGAACATTTTCCTCTGTGAAAATCTTAATAGCACGGTTAATATACCCTAAAGATTCAGCAAAACTATCGGTAAAGTTGGCAATTTGAGCCGCATCAACCAATAGTAAACCTAATGGGAGGTTTCTTCCTTGATTTTCATAGTGCTGTAAAACTTCCCATAAAGTTTGTTTCGTTTTTTCTAACAGGGTATAATTGTAAGGTACGGTTAAATTTTGTAGCCAAATACCGTATAAAACTGCTTTTAGTTCTGCCTGAATCGCTGAGGACTCTACTTCTTTGAGGCTATTGGTCAGTACCGTTTCTGCTTCTATCAACATACCTGAATCTAACAAAAAAGTAGCTAAATTTTTAGCAGTAAATGCTCTATATATTGCAGTGGGGGCTGTTTCTATTGCTTTTTCATAAGCAATTTTAATTTGATGGTCACCAATAAATGTATCTATGCCTCCATAATGCAAAATCACTGCCCTATTATGCCACCGACGATAATGGTCGAATGTCCCAAAATTATTGATGGGTTCAGCGGGTGCTTTTATGCTTACGCCAAAAGATAAGCGATTTATCAGGTCTATTTCATCTGAAAGTTCGGGATAATTGGCACTGTGCTCATACACTTTTTCCCAATTTCCTAAATATAAGAAAATGATACATAACAGGTTAGAAGACTGCAAAGGTAGTGGATTAATAAGCAGAAAAGGGGGTAAGTTTTCCGACCATTCCAAAGACTGATGAATTTGATAGCTCTTAATACTTAACTTACAGTTTTCTGATTCAATCATTTGGATATCAATGAGTTCGTTTAGCCTGTTTTCTGTACTGATAATAGTACTTACGGTATCAAGATGTTCTGATTCAACAAATATTGAAAGCATATTGTAGCGTTGGGTTAGATTTTATAAGCTATAAGTTTATTGTAATAATCCCTGTGTTTTTAAGGTCAAAGGTTAGTTCACGGTCAGTATCATCAAGGTCGTGGTCTATCAAAATACTTCTGACGAACAAAGATTTATCTCCCTGAACGTTTTTATCTTTCAGGGTTTGCCAGTCTGTTTTGTGTAATTTTTCAAAAAATACCTTAGACTTTCCCGCAATCAACAACGTCTGACGGTCTGGATAATATACCCAATTTACTTGCTGTTCATTTTCCAATACTGTTTTTGCCACTTCAGCGGGAATAATGATGTGTCCATTTTGAAGTTTCATAGTTCTTTTAAAATATAATTTACGACCTTATCTCCAGCAACTTTGACTGCTTCCGAAAGTTCGATTTCGAGACGAGTATTATCCACTGCAATCAAATAAACACTAATATCTTTAGGGTAGTCTTCCCTTAATATTTTTTTAGCGTAGCTCAGTGCTTGGTCCCATTTTATACTGTGCAGAAACACCATAGGGTCGTCAATAATGGCAGCGGATATTTCTTCGGCAGGTACTTTATAGATTGACCCAACGGAATCCCCCGTATTAACAACGGCATCTACAATGATAATTCGTTGATGTCCTTGCAGTTTAAAAAGTACCTCAAAAGCCCCAGTACCCATATCAAAAAGGCTCACAGTATCAGAGCCAACGCCATGTTTTTGTAATTGCTCAATCACATAACAGCCCACTGCATCATCCGAACGAACAGGGTTGCCAAAACCCATAATGGCTGTTTTTTGCTGATTTCTCTCCATATCTTACTCGTGATTTTCTACTAAATAAAACACCCGCTAATTACGCATTGCGGGTGTTAATTTTTATTAAAAAAATAAAGTTTACAACTTAAATTTTGCTAATTCTTTTCCACTTTTTTGGTCATGTGCGTGTACCGTACACACCAAACACGAGTCGAATGAACGTGCTACCATTCCTACTTCAACGGGGTCGTGTGGGTCTTCAATTTCTGTTCCTTCCAAAGCCGCTTCAATCGGTCCAGCATTACCTTTATCGTCGTTTGGTCCTACATTCCAAGTAGTAGGAGCCATCACTTGATAGTTTTTGATAACTCCATTTTCTATCTCAATCCAGTGTGCTAAAGCACCCCGAGCCGCCTCAGTTGCTCCGAATCCCTTACCATCTTTTTCTTCGGGTTTGATATAGAATTCACCGTTCAGGTCAATTTGGTGTAACCATTCATCAATCTGCGTAAACAAACGAGCAGCTTCATGTACCCGTGCCAAAGTACGAGTAAACACACTCGGTCCCATTTTGGCATAAATATCCCCGAATAATGGGTCATATATTTGATGTGGAAGCAAATTATTCGGGTTAGCGTTCATTAAAACACGAGACAGTGGACCTGCTTCAGCAGCGTAATCCATGTATCGAGGAGCTTTTGACCATGAATATTTTCCTCCAAAATCAGAATGAGCTAAAGGTTGAGATTGTAACGGTGTTGGTAGTGGTTCATTCCATGGGTGGGCGGCAACTGTATCTTGATACCAAGCGTGTTTTACGTGTTCTTTGATTTGCAGATGGTCGAATTCGGAATATTTCTGACCATCAAAGAAGCCCGCACGGCTAATTAAAGCGGCATTTCTACCCTCGACGGTTGGTTTTTGATAGTGGTCTTTGTGTAAATAAGTACCCGTGGCAATGAATTTTCCAACACCCTGACCAAACTTATGTAAACCAAATTCCAAACCAGCACGGATAAACAAACCTAAATCTGAATTATGTTGTGATTCGTTTTCGTCCACCCACGCCATTAAGTCATCGTAGGTTTTGATTTCCATATAACGTTCAATAGAACAACCCAGCCAAATGGTTTCGAGCCAATCTTTTCTAAATTGGTTCATAATAGCATAAGCTCTGGTAATGTCTTTAAGTGTTGGAGCAGACATTACACCGCCCGGTACCATATAGGATGAATGTGGCCATTGTCCACCAAAAATCGCATACACTTCAACTGGACGACCCGAAGCAACCACCCCTTGTTGGAATGATGTACCCACATAGGCGGCAAATCGGCGCACAACCTCATCGTATAGGGGCTTATTAGCGAATTTTTTATTTGCCATGTCGGTGGCAAAGATGGCATAAAACCAACGTGGAATAGACTGAATCGTCTCGGTGGCCTGCCCGATAGCACGAAGCAATAAAGCATTGGGCGGCAAGGTAGTTCCCCAAGCAGTATCTAATGCTGAGGATGCACAATATAAATGTGAACCACCACAAATACCACAAATGCGGGGTGTAACGATAAGACCCGATTGGGGGTCTTTACCTTCCATAATTTTTTCAAAACCTCTGAACATAGCTGCTTGGGTATGAGCCCGAGTTACTACGCCATCTTCCATATATACTTTTACGTCGAGGTCGCCTTCTACACGACCCACTGGGGATATATTTAGTTCTTTCTTGATTGCCATTTTTTTTGTTATTTTATAACTATTTAGAGCCTTCTGAATGAGATTTTTCAATACCTACTGCTACTTCTAATGCGTGCATGGTTTTTTCAAAGCCTGCTCTCATGTAATAACCCAATTTTGAATTACCCGAAGGCACTTCTCTTGGTAATACGCCCAAATATTTCATGGTTTTGAAAACACTGCCTTTTACTAAGTCGTTGTGCGGGAAGCCTGGTTCGGTACAGCCCAAACAAGGGT
>JALONS010000099.1 GCA_025454855.1 Arcicella sp. | reverse complement strand
AAACGAATTAGTTTTTTGCTCATTTTTTTCTTGCAAATTTACAAAAAAATAAACCCACTCACTCCCTTTTTTGAGAAAATGAATGGGTTTAAAATTCAAGCTAATCCTTTTCTTTTAAAAATCCGCAGGATTATCCAATACTGGCGATTCGGTAAGGGCTTGCTAATCAAATTTTTTACCCAAAGTAAAATATTCATAAATATCTGATTATCAATTAGTTATGATTAGGTTAAATTTCAAGCTCGCACATACAGGCAATAGTGTGTTGCAAGCAGGCATTAATAAGTTCGATGCTAGAAAGATAGGACGAAGATATGACAGATGAGATAACTCGGGTTATAAACCCTTTGGCTCTGGGGTAGGGATTGCAAATCCCGACCAACTGGGGTTAAATACTTATGACATAATTTCCATACTCGTTTATGATTATTTTATTGCTGTCAAACTGTGTTACCAATGCAAAGCCGTTGTAAAATGGTTCAACTGCCAAAAATCTATGTTGGTAAATTTCGTTTCCTTTTTTATCAATGTGAAACCAGCCTTTTTTATCCTTAGCTGTTGCAAAATTTTTATGAAAAATCCCCAGATCTAAAAACTCTTTTTCATTGAGGAAATTGCCTTTAGTGTCTATGTGTCTATAAAATCTATTCGTTGTTTTCACACAAGCATATCCGTCTTTGAAGTCGCCACAATAAATAAAACTTTCACTGTAAATTCTGTTTCCAGCCAGGTCAATATGAAAATACTTGTTATTGCTATTGCGAACTGTACAGAGGTTTTCTTGATAATTGCCAGTCCAGTTATATGTTTGCTTGTAAGCCCTTTCACCTTTTTCCGTAAGGTGGAACCATTGATCAGATTGAATAACAGCGGCTCTGTTACAATAAAAACCGAAAGTTCTTATGAACCTGTTAGTGTAAAGTTCTTTACCTGAGCTATCAATGTGATATGAGCCACTTTCGTCTTTCACTGGAGCAAGCCCGGGTGAATGAAACTTTAAAACTTCAATAAACATTCTACCAAAAATTGGTTTTTCTTCAAAAACAAAATGTGTGTTGTCGTCTGAAACTTTTATGTCTTGCCAGTTCATTTTTTGAATATTAAAATGGTTTGAAGCTCGTTTAGTTTTTTGTCTTTTTGGAAATTAAACCCAGTTTCTTCGCAGAGTTTAATATATTCAAGAGAACTGCGTTCAAAACTTTGGCACATTGCTGTCATATTTAATGACAATAAAGAAATTGAAGTTTTTATTTTATCTTTACAGTTTTCAATGACATACAAAGTGCCGTTAGAAGGAAGTGCCAAAAAGCATTTTTTTAAGATTATTTTTGCCTTTTCATCATTCCAATCGTGTAATACTCTTGTAAGCAAAATGGCTTCTGTTACATTGGGTATTGATTCAAAAAAATTACCATTTAATTTCACAATATTTTCATTTGTAATCTGCTCAATTACTTTTTGTAAATCGAAAAGTATGCATCTTATATTTTGATTTTTTTCTTTAATTAAACTTATTGCAGCCCCATACCCACCGCCAACATCCATAATTGAATTGTGAATACTGAAATCTATCATATTTGGAAGTTCCTTATAGTCATCGCTTGCGTATTCATAAATAGCTTTATGGTAATTGATTAGCTTTTCAGGATTATCGTTCAAATAATCAAAGTAAGGTTTTTTGTAAATTTTTTCAAAAGAACTTCCAGCGGTTTTCACACTATAATCTAAATGTTGCCAAGCGTTTAGGTGTTCTTCTGCCCAATTCAGGCAAGCATAATACAATCCTTTTGGATTGGATTCTATTAACAATTCACCTTTTTCGAGCAATGAAATAACTGGATTAAGCTTGTAAATCAGGTAATTATCTTCAACAAGATAACTCACTAAATTTGACAAAGTAGGTTTATCCCATTGATTAGTTGAACAAAGTATTTCTAGGGTATTTTGACCTTCAAAAATCTTGTCAAACAGCTTCAATTTACAAGCTGTATTTACCGCAAGGTATTTCCAATACTCAGTAAATATGGATTTAAGTTCGTTCTTAGCATTCATATTATCAATCTAGGAGTTTGCTTTTGAGTTTTGTAATTTGATTTTCTGATAGTCCACAACCGATTAAATAAGGTTCTATTCCACCTTTTTCCTCAATGATGTTGAGAACTAAGTTAAGTCTTTGCAGTTTTACATCAACTTCGCTTGCCAAATAATCTGTATTGATAATTTCTATTGGGGTTTCCGCAAGCAGGTGAAGCATTGAAATAAAAATTCCCGTTCTATCTTTTCCTGCAAAACAATGGATGGCTACTGAGCCGCCTTGTTCATTTATAATTGCTTCCATAGCTTTTTTAATCTTATCACTACAAGCAATTGCAAAAAATCGGTAAGCGATTTGTTCATTTGTTCCCTGATGATGATTTTCTTTAAACCAATCAGGTTGATTCCAAGGGTCAAGTTGTGTTTTTACATACTTGAATTTTGAAAGGGAGTTTTCACTGTATGGCATTTCATCAATCTCTTTGTCTGCTCTCAAATCAATTACAGTTTTGATTTTCTTTTCTTGCAGCAATTCATCAAAGCGGTTTTCATTCTGAAAGAAAGTCATTGTGGCTGTTCTGAAAATTCTTCCACTTTTTATTTTTGGATTGTGTGTGCTGATGTCTCGAAAATTCCAAAGAAAATCTCTTTCATAAATCCACTCGAAGCATTGTCGAAGTTCTTCTAATTTTTCAACATCAACTAAATTTTCAATAGCTGAATAAAAGAAATCTAATAATCTTCTTTTCTGTTGATTGGCTTCGGGTAGAAATAAAGTTCCTTTCAACCCATAAAAAGGTGCTTGTTCTTCCTTCGTTAGAATATTTGCTATATAATACTTTGGCAAAAAATTAAATTTCTTATTTCCTTTTGAAAGATGGTTTAACTGAATAGCAACGTGTAAGGCAATGTTATAGAAAAAATAAAATTGGTAGCTATCGCTTCTGCGGTGCATAGTTGAGCAATTTTCAAATTCGTAAACAAACTTGTCTATCAAATCTGCAACTTGTTTTGCGTTTGCTTCTGCTGATTTGCTTTGGTTGTAATCTCTGACAAGTTTGTGCAAGTAAGTTTTAATTTCATATTTTGAATTTTGTTTCACATAAAGGATAGTATCGGCAATGTTTGAAATTTCCGAACCCAAATAATTTCTATCTATCTCTGATATGTTTGTGCAAAGGGCGAATTCTATTTTTGGTTGTGAAGTAAAGTAAACCACAACTTTACTTCGCATAGCAACTTCTCGGATAGAAAATATTTCGGAGTGAAATTCTTTTTGCAATTCATCAATCAGAAATTTGTTGTCAAATTCATTGTTCACCAAAAGTTGGATGTCAATATCAGAATTGGGAGTAGGTTCGTTTCTGCCAAATGAGCCATAGAGTAATGCTATATCAATTCCTGTTATATTGGGAAACATCTTTTGCAGTTGTTCAATAGTTTTTAGTTGTTTCATTTTATTAATTGTTATTTGAGGGGTTTACGCATATTACAAGTTTTACAAAGTGAGTTCTTTTTATAGTTTTTTACAAGGTCAGTGTAAACCGAACTTCGTAAAACATCTTCAATCGAGGTAGTTAAAATGTTTCCGAAATCACCCAATGACTTTCGCAAATTATCAGGCGCGCAACACGGTGAAATATTTCCGGTTGCAGAAATCCAAAGTTCTTTTGTGAGAAAAGGACACTCATATTCTTCGGGAAGCTCTTTGGTTTCGTTGTCGTGTAGTAGAATAACGTTTTCCAATATCAATTTCTCTCCGTTTGGCTTTCTGAATTCTTCTTGTGCTTTAAATGCTTGCTCAACATATTCATTCCATTGCTTTACACTTGCTGGATTGGCTTTCATAGAAAGGTTTTTTATCTCATCAAAATGATCCCAAAGTTGATGTCCTTTCACTCTATCAACGCCCAGTGATGCAGCCAATTTTATGATGTCAGCCAACTCGTGCATATTGTTTTGCATAAAGGTCAGTTGAAATGTTACTCGACAGAAATAACCAGTTTTTGCAAAATGTTCATCTCTATATTTGATAAACTTTTTTACGTTTTCAATAGCTTGGTTAAAGTCAATGCCAAGCATTACTTGTTTAGCTGTTTCCTCTGTTGCACCGTTCCAGCTAATTTTTACATCCGTAGTGTTTGGCACTATCAATTTCGCCCATTCCTCAACGGTCTTCTTCGGAAATGTTCCGTTGGTTGTTAGATTAATTTTGATGTTTTTTTGTTCTGCTAACTCAAATATTTTATCAAACTCTTTATATAGCAGAGGTTCTCCCATAGTAGATGGAATAATCTCCTTTACACCCAATTTTTCTGCTTGCTGAAAAATATCTTCAACTGTTTCAAACTTCATACGTCTGCGTTTTATTCCTGTTTCTTTGAAAAGGTTTGGAATGAAATCGCTGTAAGGACTGTGTTCTTCACACATCACACATTTTAAATTGCAGTCCTCTGGGTTGGTATCAATTGTTATTCGCCAAAGATTTCTTGAAGTGATTAAATGCTGATAAATTTTCACCAATTCTTGGCAATGGTCTTGAATATTCGGAACACTGCTGTCTGCCGAAAACAAATAACCTCTTTCGCCAAACTGCTTCATCAAATTGGGGTTTGCTATTGCAAAATTCATTTGTTCTTTTAATGAATTTGTATTGCTATGTTCAAATAAAAGCCCGTTCACTTGGTGTTGGACATATTCTTTCATTCCCCCAAAATTGGCTGTTATAACTGGCACTTTACACGCTTGTGCTTCGTGAATTACAAGCGGTGAATTCTCAGCCCAAATTGATGGAACAACAATACAATCAATCTTTGAGAAAACATCATTTGCTAAGTTGTGATTAACGTATTCACCAACAAACTCAATATTGTTTTTTGATTTTGTTGCAAGTAACTTCAAGGCATTTGTGCTTTGTCCGTTATGTCTGCCGTATATTCTTAGGGTTGCAGACTCTTCAATTTCGCTGAAAGCTTCAATCAATTGATTAACCCCTTTTGCAGTAATGTGCGTTCCGATATAGCCAAAAGTGAAATTGGTTTTATCTTTTGATTTTTCGGTTTGGGTTAAATACTCGATTGGAAAACCATAATCAAGATAAATAATTTTGTTTTGGGGAACTGAAAACTCATTTACAAATCTGTTCCGCAAATAGTTTGATGGAGCAATGAACAAATCAACTTTGTCAATGATTGCTTTTGTTTCAATCATTCGTTGGTGTATCCAAAATTCCCATTGTTGTATATCTTTTTCTTCGTTTGCTTCTCTGCCACTGAAATAAACTTTGTAACAGTTAGTCGCACATTTGCGGTCTTGTTGTCCAGAACACAACTCAAAATTATTTTCTTTACCAATACTTCTTGTCAGAAACTGCCCTCTTGGACACATCAGCCAAAAGTCGTGAAGTGTAAAAACGATTGGAATGTTTTGCTTATTAAGTTCATCAACCAAACCTGTTGAGAGGTGGTTTAAATGCCCAATATGGGCAATATCAGGTTTGATTTCTTTGAGCAGTTGGGCAAAATTTTCATCCATTTGCTTGTGTCTATAACCGTCTTTTCCTTGTGGATTATTAGTAAAGTAAAAATTGAGATTGTCGTTTTCTTGCTTATGGCGAATGGCAAAGTCAGGCGAATAAGGGTTTTCCTCTCTTGTGAAAACGGAAACCTTGTGATGATTAGAAAGTTCATTACAGATTGACTGGCTGTAAACTTCCGAACCTGCATTGTAGTTTGGCGGATAACCGTGTATGATTTTGAGTATGTGCATATTAGTAGATAATTTGAAAGTGGGCGTTTTTTTCTTTTTTGAATAAATAATTTGGGTGGTCGCACCAGTAGCCAGTTAAGATTAGATTTCGTTTCACGATAAACACAAGGCAAGTTTCTTCGTCTTTGGCTAAACCTTTCTTTTTTAGGAATGATGGCAATACCAGAACAACATCCTTTTCGCATTTGGTGCATTCTACATACGATAGGATTTTATAAAGCATTTGGTCATCAATACTTCTGTCCCATTGGCTGAATAAGAAATGGTCGGTTTTTCTGAACTCTAAAATTTTTGTTTTCATTTTCTTTCAATTTTTGATTAGTTATAGACGAAAGCTATACCAAATGAATTAAAATACCATAATACACTGATAATCAGAATATTAAAAATATATATAAAAGGTATTAAATTTTTATAAAAGTAATTTTTTACCTTTATAAAATGAAAAACATTTATATTACTTGGCATTATACTACCCACGGTGTAGCGTACTTAAAACATATTCTTAGTAGGTTTTATGAGTTTGAAACCCTACCTGATAAAATTACTGTTACTGGACTTGAGCAAGTAGTGCTACACAATGTATTTGACAACCCAAATGAAAAAGGATTTTTATTTGATGAGATTGTTTACCTGATAGCACCTCAACAGGCATTTGATAATCTTTCGAGTAGAAGGTTTAGCTACAAGAAAACCATTTTGGAAGATGAACTGATAAGAGAATCAGGTTTGATAGAAACCTATGAAAAAATTATTGCTGATGATAATGTTTGCTATCATTTGGAAAAAGAAATACAATTTGTGAAAGATAATTATCCTAATAAAATTCAATTCTTTGAGCAGTCTATTTGGCGAAACATTCAACACTTTGATATTCTCGAACAAATAAAATGGCTGACCGAATATTCAAATTTCAAAAATGTGTATAACAAAAAGCTAAAAGTTATCGAGCTAAATGTTACTGATTTGCGAGATGAAAAAATGATAGCAGAGAAGGTGAGTACTTGGGCAAAAGAATATTTTAAGAAACAATCAAACTCTGAAAATATTATCAATCTTTCTCTTGGAAGTAATGAAACACAAGTGGTTTGGCATATATTGGCTGAAGCAGGACAATTACCAGAGAAAACCAGGTTTATTAAAACCTATGATGATAAAAGCGATAAACCGGAAAAGCGATTTAAACAGTTTTCCATTCAAGAAACATCAACTAATTTAATTTCTACAATTGGTGCAGATTTTAAGATTTACAGTGAAACAAAATCCCCTTCTCGGGAATTGGTAAACAAGAAAATAGAAACCTTCCTCAAGTCGGGTTTCTCAATTTTATTGATTGGAGAAAGAGGAATAGGTAAGTCGAAAATTGCAAGTGAAGCAAAAGAAAGGTTAAGAAAATTAGATAAGACAATTCAAGGCGATATAATTGAAGCCAATTGTGCATCCTTTGCTAATGATACTATGGCTGAATCAGAATTATTTGGTTATAAAAAGGGGGCATTCACTGATGCAAAAACAGATAAAAAAGGACTGATTGAAAGTGCAGAAAATGGAATTCTTTTTTTAGATGAGATTCATCACCTATCAAAAGCGGTTCAAGCTAGATTGATGAAAGCTTTACAAACTGACGAATATAATAGATTGTCAATAAGAAGATTAGGAGAAAATACAGAAACGAAAGTTAAAAATGTTAGATTAATATTTGCGACTAACAAGATCGTTATTGAATTGCGAAATGAATTACTCCCCGATTTTTATGATAGGATAGTTCAGCATGTTGTAAACATACCTCCTTTAAGGGAAACTGTTGAAGATAGAGTTTCTGATTGGGAAAACATTTGGAAAGGTTTAAAATTTAATGGAAATGCACCCAAAGAAAATGAATTGATTGGGTGGCTTACAAGGCTTCCCCTTTATGGTAATTATCGTGACTTACAAAAAATAGCTATGTACTATAATATTTTTAATCAATTTGATATAGAAACAAAAAAAATGATAAATGAAACTTCCCCTTTTCAATATGCTAAAAATGAGTTTGAAAAGTATCATTCTTCTGAAATTCAAACCGAAAAAGAAAAATTTAACTTCAATATTAATCAAACAACCAAACAAATGATTGCTGATTATTTATTTGAGCTACAAGATTGGGCAGTCAAAAAATTCAAAGGCAGAAAAAAAGCAATTGAACATTTTAAGTCAAGAGGTGATACAGTTGTTGAAAAAACTTTTACTAATTGGAAAAATAAAGAAATGTTAAAAGAATAGAAATACCAAAACTGGTTCAAACTTCCACGCTTAAACCAGCTTATCACAAAGATATGCAAATTATTTCTTCTTAATCTCCTCCTCCTTCTCCCTCAAAAAATCTTTTTCCCTCAAAAAATCCTCTGGATTATCCAACACAGGCGATTCAGTCATAGATTTCCAATCAAATTTTTCATCTAAGGGCGTGAGGGCTTTCTTCGGGTCAAATACGCGGATGTCCACTGGCAGAGCTTGGTAAGGCGTAAAATCCGGCTCATTCGTAAACATATCCGCCATATCGGTAGCCGAAGCATCATATTGATTCAAATAAGGAATGCCCAATACATTGAAAAAAGTCTTGAAAATACTGCCAAAGCTTTGGTGCTGATGTCCTACGTAGTTTTTCTTGGCGTAGGGTGAAATCACCATCAATAGACTGCGGTGGGCATCTACGTGGTCGCGCCCGTCTTGCGAGTCGTCTTCGGTGATGATGATAGCCATATTTTTCCAATAAGGTGTTTGAGAAAGAAACTCAACCGTTCTGCCGATAGCAAGGTCATTATCCGCCATATAGCTCTCGCGGAAAGGAAATCCGGCTTGCGGACGCTCGCCTGCGCCATGGTCGTTGGGAATGATAATCGTAATGACTTGAGGCATTGTTTTGCCTTCGCCCAGCCAGCGTTCCGTAAATTCTTTTTTGAACATATCTACCCGAAATTGGTCGGGAATTGCCATATTGTAAGTCGGATAAATGCGCGAAGTGCGGTCGTACAAAGGTGTAGGCATCGGATAATTGATTAAGTGCTTCACGCCGCCATATTTCAAAGTAGAGTCGGCATAAATGTTATTCATTTCTACCCCAAAACCAAAATTGAAAAATGAGATTTTATTTCTATCCAAATGTTCCCAAAGTCCACCGGCTTCGTTATAATCTTCGGGGAAAGTCGCTCCCGCCGCGCCCGTAATCGCCCAGTTACCTTTTGCCTTGGAGTTTTCTTTGGGGTCTTTGTTGCCTCCATACGCGGCGGCTACGTGGGTTTCCATCCATTCATTGGGATAGGTATTCACCAACCAACGGTGTCCATCGGCAGAGTGGTCGGCATTGACATAAAAATTATCCGAAATCGCAAATCTGCGGGCTAATGCCAAATGATTGGGCATAACTGTAACATTATCAAGGCTTTGCGTTTTTTTACGGTTGCTAAAACTCACATTCCAACCATAGCGAGCCAATGAAGCATCGCCTTTTCCTTGTTTTATTTGTCCGAAAACTTCGTCATACGTGCGGTTTTCTTTGGAGATGAAGACTAAATATTTGATAGAAGCCCCCTGTCCCCCGGAGGGGGAATCATTAGGTAAAAGTGGAATTGGGTTATTTTTTCTATTCTCAAAGGTTGGGGCGGTGGATTTTTCAAATTTAAAGTTGTTTTCAATGACTTTTTGGGTCAAATTGGCTAATTCATTGTCTTTGGGAATATCCATTACCGAAACTACGCCTTTCATCAAAGCACCAATGTAAGTGCCTTCGACTTTTACTTCGTAAGCTACACCGCCATTGGGGCCGCTACCATAACCTTTGGCATTGGCTACTATCAATTTTTTACCGTCTTGACTGACTTTCAATTTTGCCGGAAACCAAGCGGTAGGAATGTGACCAATGACTTTTAAAGTTTTTATATCAATGATGCCTACGGCATTCAAACCTGATTCTGCCACATACAATCGCTGATTATCCGGCGATAAAGCCAAACCAAAAGGAATTACCCCGCGTAGTTTTTTAATTCTTTCATCCAAAGTCAAATTGATATTTTTTATCACTTTATTCTTTTTGATGTCAATGACCGAGATACAATCATTGTTGCCGTTGCTGACAAAGACATATTTATCTGTTGCCACAACTGAATTAGGACTTGAGCCGCCTACGGCGGGAATATCCTCAATTTTTTCGCCCACCAAAAAACCGGTTTTTATTT
The DNA here is from genome assembly GCA_025454855.1 of Arcicella sp. Classification (GTDB taxonomy): domain Bacteria; phylum Bacteroidota; class Bacteroidia; order Cytophagales; family Spirosomataceae; genus Arcicella. Next base: position 3,689 of record JALONS010000099.1, on the reverse strand, counting down.
TGGCTACGGTTTGTTTTTTAGTCAAATCAATCGCCCAAACCGAAAAAGATTCGGGTACATTTGGCTCACCCAAACCCGGAATTTCGTGTTTATCGGTTTTGTAGCCTTTGATAGATTTTTCGGTATTGTAGGCTGATGCCGGAAAGTCTAAGGCAGTTTCGCGCCTATTTTTTGGGTCAATGCCTTTGATAATTTTATATTCATACATTCCCACATTTGCCACGTAAGCCGTTTTTTCATCCGGCGAAAGCGTGATGCCAAAAGGATAACGCCCGGTCGGAATTTGAGCGGTCATTTTTTGGGTTTTTGTATCAATGATGATTAATCGGAAATTGATTTGGTCAATGGCATACAAAGTGTTTCCGGCTTTATTCAAAATCAAATCACCAATATAGCCGTGCGTAAAGTCCTCATTATCAGCTTGATAGCTACAATCAATAAAACCTTGGCTTTTGCCATCAGCGATATTGAATAAGTAAACTTTATTGCTTTGTCCGCCACCGACATACACCGTTTGATTATCCGGCGAAATCGCCAAACCCATAAAAACCGATTCTATCACGCCTTTATCGGTTTTTGCACCTTCGGGAACTTGCTGAATATCCGGCTTTTCGCTCAAAATATTGCGAATAATGGTAATCGAAAGTGGTGAAGTACCCGAATTGGCAGTAACTGCCACATTTCCATCGGGGCTTAAAGTTAAGCCGTAAGGGTGGGGAGCAGTAATGATTTGCTTGCCCATTGGAGTTAAAATCCTACCCAAAGGCGTAATCAGCTTTTTGGCGGGGTCGTTTTGGGTGTATTCACTACCGGCGGGTGCGTTGATGACCCATTGTTCTTTATTTTGGGAATGGAGTTGGTTTGTGAAAGCACAAATCAAGGTGAAAAAAAGTAAAGTATTAAGTTTCATAAGTGTTCAATTTTGCATTGAATTTAGAGAACTTTTTAAAAGGGTGGGTTTCGAGAATGTTATATTTTTATCAAGTTTTGAGAAAGTGAAACTCAAAAATTATTCATACAAAATAAAGGGTAAAAATTAATATAAATATAAATCTCTGGTAATCGGCAATATATTTTTTATTGAGAAATTTGAAAACCGAAATCCTATTTTTTACTTTTATGAAACCTAATTTTATTTTTATGCTGTTTGTTTTATGGAGTATTGGCAGTTTAAAAGCTCAAAAATTGAATGGAATACTCTTAGATGAAGACAATGGGCAAGCTATCGCAAAAGCCCATATACAAATTCTTAATTTTGATAAATTGTTGATTAGCAACGACTTAGGAGAATTTAGCTTTGAGCAAATCCCATCTGGCACATTCACGCTTTATATATCGCATATCGGCTATGAAAGTTTGTACCAAGTAATTGATAGCCAAGAAGTGAAAGAATTAGTTTTGAAATTAAAACCTTCTGCCATTCAACTAAAAAAAACACTGGTTATTACTGCCCAAAGGAGTGAAAAAAATGAATTTGAATTACCGGAATCTATTGGCACTTTGAGTCAAAAACAACTTTTGACTGCTTCGCCTCGCACCACACCAGAAGCCCTCATGGGAATGGCAGGAGTTTGGGTGCAAAAAACCAATCACGGAGGTGGTTCGGCTTTTGTGAGGGGTTTAACCGGCAATCAAGTTTTGTTATTAACAGATGGGATTCGGCTAAATAACTCCACTTTTCGCTATGGTCCCAATCAATATCTAAATACTATTGATCCATTTACTTTAGATAGAATTGAAGTTGTAAGAGGTTCAGGGTCAGTACAATATGGCTCCGATGCAATGGGAGGAGTAGTACAATTGTTAAGCAAAAGCCCGATTTTTTCTGAAAAACCGCGCTTTTCCGGCAATATATTTTTAAAATATTTGAATTTGGGAATAGAACAAAGTGGACGAACTGAGTTGAATTATTCCACTAAAAAAATTGCCATTTTAGGGGGGGTCACTTACAATAATTTTGGCGATTTGGTGGCAGGCGAAGGTATTGGCAAACAAAGCCCTACTGGCTATCGACAATGGGCTTTTGATGTAAAATCAAAATTTCAAATAACTGATAATCAGACACTTACAATTTTTCATCAATATTTAAAGCAAAGTAATGTTCCGGTTTATCATAAGGTTAAATTAGAAAATTTTGCCTATAATTATTTTGAACCGCAAAGCCGTCAATTGTCTTACGCTAAATGGGAATATTGGGGGAAAAGCAAATTTTTACAAAAAATTACCTTGACTGCTTTTTGGAATCAAACGGAAGAAGGGCGCATCTCTAAAAAAAATAATGCAAGCACTCATACAAAGGAAGACGACAAGGTTTATACCAGAGGCTTCACGGCTGAACTTCAATCAAATATTTTGAAAAATTGGCAAGCCACATCAGGTATCGAGTATTATCACGATTTAGTAAAGAGCAATAAACTGATTACCAATGAATTAGATGGTACATCTACATCTCAAAGAGGTTTATATCCTAATAATTCTCGCGCCGAAAATTTGGCAATTTTTACTTTACATACTCTTCGGCTTTCCCCTTGGCAGTTTACTTGGGGAGCTAGATTTAATACTTTCAAATTAAATGTCAAAGATGAAACGATTGGAGAAGCTGTTTTGAAGCCCTCCGCTTTGGTGGCTAATTTGGGAGTTCAATATTTTTTACACCCAAACCATCAATTGATTGCCACGTTTAATACGGCTTTTCGCGCCCCAAATATTGATGATTTAGGCACGTTGGGGGTAGTAGATTTCAGGTATGAAGTGCCTACCAACAGCCTAAAGCCTGAAAAATCAATAAATTATGAATTAGGCTATAAAATGCAAACTAAGTTATTTTCAACAAGATTGGCTTGGTATCGAAGTGATTTACGAGATTTGATTTTAAGAGTAAAATCAAGTTATAATGGGCAAACTGTGATAGATGGCAAACAAGTTTATCGCAAAGAAAATGTTAGCAAGGCTTATGTACAAGGTTTTGAATTAGATTTTGAAAGCCAAATTGCCAAAAATTGGCTTCTGAGCGCAAATTTATGCTACATTTTAGGAGAAAATACTACTGATAAAGAGCCTTTGCGCCGAATACCACCACTCAACGGTAGAATAAATTTTAGTTTTATTCAAAGTAAATGGTGGTTAAGGGCAGAGTTTTTGGCGGCTGATAAACAAAATCGTTTAGCTGCCGGCGATAAAGCTGATAATCGCATTGACCCCAATGGTACGCCGGGCTGGAAAACCTTAGGCTTTTCAGGTGGTTGGAATATCAATTTATTTCAGATTCAAGCCGGAATTCAAAATATTTTCAATGAAGCTTATCGTATCCACGGCTCGGGAGTAGATGGTTATGGGCGAAGTTTATGGATATCAAGTAAAATAAGTTTTTGAAAGTCCAATTTTATTTAACAATAGTCCAGACAGAAGTTTTTGTACTAATCAATGGGGGGGCAAGTTTTATGATTTTTTTACTAAATGTATTTTTGGGGTTTTATACTCAATCAAAAAGGGTTTGATTTTGGTATGATGTAAAACTCCCCCGCATCATCTTTGGTAAGCCGATCAGGAATAGGGTATGCCAACCAACCTAACCCACCCCTAGCCCCTCCGAGCTAATCTCCCTACAGAATTTTAAAGTGCTGATAATCAATCACTTAACTATCATTATTTTTAATTGGTGTAGTAATTGATAATGCTCAATAATTAAA
>JALONS010000372.1 GCA_025454855.1 Arcicella sp. | reverse complement strand
GTAAATGCCACAAAAACCTTGACGGTAGAAGCCAGCGGTGCTTCTTCATTGCGTTATCGAGGACAACCATCCGTAAAATCTGATGTTTCGGGTGCAAGTTCAGTGAAAAGTGAATAAGGATTTTTCAAGTATTAGGTGACAAACTAATACTAAATCATAAAAACGCTATAAAAAAGCCTGTCGGTTCTTGAAACTGATAGGCTTTTTGCTTTGTTTTGAATTTAGAAAACTTACTCCCGATAGCGAATGGCAAGCACTGAAGTACCAGTAAAGACAAATTATGACGTAATTATCATTGGAGGCGGTCCCATCGGTTTGGCTTGTGGCTTAGAAGCTCAATCCGCAGGACTTCAATATTTGATTTTAGAAAAAGGCTGTTTAGTAAACTCCCTTTATAATTACCCTGCCAACATGACTTTTTTTAGTACATCAGACCGCCTTGAAATTGGCGATGTTCCTTTTGTATCTAATAATGCGAAACCTACTCGTTCAGAGGCTTTAGAATATTACCGAAGAGTAGCCCTGCACCGTAAATTGAATATTAAATTATTTGAAGAAGTAGAAAATATCAACCCCGCAGTAAACGATATTTATGCCATTCATACCAAAAAGAATCACTACTTAACTAAAAATGTGGTTATTGCTACGGGTTTTTATGATATTCCGTATTTGATGAATGTGCAGGGCGAAAGCCTTCCGAAAGTAACGCATTATTACGAAGAACCACATTTTTATGCTCTACAAAAAGTAGTGGTGGTTGGAGCTAACAATTCAGCTGTGGATGCTGCCCTCGAAACGTGGAGAAAGGGAGCGGAGGTAACGATGATAATCCGAAATGATGAGATAGGTAGCAGAGTAAAATATTGGGCTAAACCAGATATTGAAAATCGGATTAAAGAAGGGTCTATCAAAGCATTCTTTAATGCAGAAGTAGCGGAAATTCGTGAACATGAGATTGATATAAAAACGCCCGAAGGCATCGTTACGCTTGAAAATGATTATGTAATTGCCATGACTGGCTACCAACCTAATCTTGATTTTTTGCGTAAAATAGGCATCACACTATCCGCCGATGAAATCATGAAGCCTACCTACGACGACCATACGCAAGAAACTAACTTACCCCATGTTTACCTTGCAGGTGTGATATGCGGAGGTATGAATACGCACTCATTGTTCATCGAAAATTCAAGAGTTCATGCCGTGAAAATCATGGAAAAAATAACTGGGGAATCCACAAGTTTAAACGAAACCACTTAAAGATACGTAGTGGAGTATCGCATACACCGCCGAACATTACCAACCAATTAGCAATTTTATTAATCAAAAACTAAACAAAAAAACCATGTCAGTAAACGCCAAACACATTGCAACATTCCTTTTGGGAGCCGCCGCAGGCGTGGCACTCAATAAATATTTACAAACCGAAGAAGGTGAAAAAGCCCTTGCGGATTTGAAAGACAAGGCTTCTCAACTAAAAACCGAAGCGGAAGGAGCAATAGATAAAGCTCCTGAATATTTTGAAAAATTGAAAACCGAAGGAGCCGCTGCTCTGAAAGAACAATTTCCCGATATTGAGAAATTTCTACAAGATTTGATGGGAAATAAAGGAACAGAAACAGAACCAGTAAAACCCGTAGCATAGAAGATGAACGATGAGGTATGAGGGTAAACTTCATACCTATAACCTCAGGGTTTGCAGCTAATAACTCCCTTAGCAATGAGGTACGGCAAAACGATGTATAGCGTTACGCCTTTTATCAAGAAAAAGAAAAAACCTGCCCAACCAAGTCGTTTGAGCCATGCACGAAAGTCTTTTTTAGGGGGCTGTGATGTTTCCAAAATAGTCTGTTTATTTTCTTAACGCATATTTTCTGAATAAGGTTTACCTTTTGATAAATCCGACGGTAAGATTCAGCTTTACAATAATACAAACTACGGCATATTATTGTACCTTGTTGGGGTAAATATTTTTAACTTTTAAATCCCAACACTTATGAACATCAAAAAAATAATCGTCGTTTTGTGCCTATTGGCTACATCTTTTTTATCGAACTCCCAAAAACTTGGAAAAGGAACGTGGCTGGTAGGAGGTGGATTGTCTTATTTGAATGCTTCAGGGGCTAACGTTTTTTTAGGAAATCTTTCTGGGTTCAACATGGTCTCTAAAAATATAGCTCTTGGTGCCAATGTTACATACATAAGCTCTGGAAGTACCTTAATTGCTGGTCCGCAGGCTCGATATTATTTTAATAGGGAAAAACCCTCCAAGTTTTTTTTGTTAAGTAGCATTAATTTTAATACCGAAAGTAGTTCAGGAACTTTTAATGTTGGAGCGGGACTCGCTAATTTTATAAGCGATTATGTTTCGATTGATATTACGGGAAATTATGGAAGTTCCTTTTCATACATAAGTAACGTTGTGAGCCTCCAAGTAGGACTACAAATTTATCTACCCAAAAAGAAATAAAAAATAGCTGATAGTGCTAACAAAAAGGAATTCAAATTAAATTTGAGTTCCTTTTTGCTTTTAATTCGTCAATGAACTCGTGAAATATTGCCTCATTACCGCTAAAAACTGTCAAAATATACCCGCTGACCCTTTTTCTTTTCAGCGATTTTTCTTCAATGAACCCCCGCATTTACAGCACCAAGCTGAAGAGAATTTGTTTTCTTTTTTTCTAAAAAATATTGATAATCAGTTGATTGAAGCTCGATTCAGTGTCATTGTAAAAGATTTTGTGGCGTACAGTCCTCTGAAAGCAACCTTTGGCGGTATTGAATTTAACCCCAGTCTTACAATAGATGAGTTAAGATATTTTCTAAATGAAATACTCATATTTTTGAAAAATAAAAGGGTGAAAGAAATAATCATCAATCATTATCCAGAACGATATTTAACGCTTTATCAAAAGCAAATCTTAGATACTTGTTTGGCGTTTTTTGATTTTCAAGTAAAATATACCGAACACAACTACGAGATAAAGATTAGTAAAAAGTCATTTTTGGAGACTGTTTCATCTGCAAGAGCCAGACAATTAGTAAGAAAAGGCATAAAGGAAGGGTTTGTGTTCAAAGAAGAAACTCAAATTGATTTTCCAGCGATTCATGATTTTATTGCCCAAGCCCGACTGAGAAAAGGAAGACCAATGACCATGACTTTGGAACAATTAGAGGCACATTTTGAGAAATTTCCAGAAAATTTTCAACTTTTTTCTGTTTCCTCCCAAAATAATTTATTGGCGGTGGCAGTAATTATCGTCCTGAATCCCCAAATAGCCTATACTTTTTACCTTGCTGATGATTCAGCATATCTAAGATTTAGCCCTACAACGTTCTTGTTGTCAGGGATTTATGAGAATTTTAAAGAGAAATTTTTTGAAATTTTAGATTTAGGAATTGCTACCGATAAAGGAATTTTGAATCAAGGTTTAGCCCGATTTAAACGGAGTTTAGGGGGAGAATTGTCTTACAAAAAAACGTATTTTTTGAAGCTATAAGGTCAAAAAAATGTTTTTTTTCATTTTTTTAGTTTATTCCTGTGACTTTCTAAAAACACCAACGTATATATAAATAAGAAATACATTTTGTGTTCGTTCTTGAACACTAAATTATATTTTGGTGTGTTAGTGATATTTTTAGGCGAGCCTCTATGAGGTTCGCCTAATTTTTTTGCTTAAAATTTGAATCCAAATCCTATATTTCCCGTGTATTGACCAACTTCTAAGTTTAGTGATACCTTTTTAGTTAAGAAATACCTTGCACCAGCGTAAGGGCTTAGGAAAATATCAGTAGTAGT
>JALONS010000371.1 GCA_025454855.1 Arcicella sp. | reverse complement strand
AATTTTAGTATTTATCTCCTCGTTTTCGACCTCAAAACTAAAGTGGCTAACCTTTGGGGAAAATCAACGCACACAAACAGGCTTACAATCGTCTAAAAAAGGTCGAAATACCTAACAGTATCATAGCCCCATTAAAATCGCTCTAAAACGAAATAAATACATAAAAAAGAAGGTATCTCCCTCGATTGTTCTTCCACATATTAGTAAAATATCCCTCAAAGACCATTATTTTTAGTAATATTTGTTGAAAACTAAATTTTTAGTTCGACCCCCTCTTTAATTATTTGTTTTTCCCCCTTGCTTTTTGTTTTGATTTGTTTTTTGATTTTCTGAGTTCTCAATATTTTAACTTATCCACAATTTCTCACGTGTGCGTGGGAACATCAAGTTTGATGTATTTTAAATTATTTGTTACTATTTGTAAGAGACAAAATTTAATAAGATAACCGATTGTTTTTTAGCAAGTTATCTTAAATAAATTTTCTTAAAAAAACACTTTTTATAAGTGAAAAAACACTTTTTATAAGTGAAAAAACACTTTTTATAAGTGAAAAAACACTTTTTATAAGCCTAAAAAACACTTTTTATAAGTGAAAAAACACCTATAAAAAAAACTGTGTTATTTAAAAGTGTTTTTTAGTATATTTGCATAATTAAAACTTAAAACTACCGTTTAACTATGAAAATCCTGACTGATAAAATGAATCTACAATCTGCTAATAATCAGCAAAATCACTTTGAAGTTCGACATCACAATATCATTACGACTGCTCGCTATGATTATTCCGCCTGTCAGATAGATATTATGTTCTATATGCTCTCCCTTTTAAGACCTTATGATACACATGAAACCATTTACAAATTACAAGTTAGAGATATTGAAAATATCACGGGGCGTAAATGGAACTATCAACAGTTGAAAGAAGCAACTGAAAATATGGGTTCTAAAATGTTTGAAGTAGATAACGATAAATCATACAAACAAATATGGATGTTCCAACACGTTGAGTATATGAAGGGGATGGGATGCGTAGAAATAAGGCTCACAGAATCTATAAGACCTTATTTCTTTGATTTGAAGTCCAATTTTACATCTTTTGAATTGTATTCCGCTTTAAAAGTTTCCAGTAAATACGCTAAAAGAATTTATGCCATTTGCTCTCAATGGAAAGACATTGGGCAAACAGGTTTTTACGACCTTGATGAATTAAAAATGATGCTTAAACTTAAAGACCCCACAGGGAAAGAGCCTGAACAATTTAAGCAGTTTAGTCAATTCAAAGAAAAGGTTTTGGATATATCAGTAAAACAAATCAACGAAAGTACAGACCTTAAAATAAGGTATGAGTTAGCAAAGGATGGAAGGTCTTTTAAAAAACTACGATTTTTTATTGATATTCAAAAAACTTCTCAGTTAGCTATCCCATTTGAACTTAGTGAAGACGATATAAGAGGACAAACTATCGTATCAAATTTAGCAAGTATAGGAATAATTAAGACTGATATTGTCAATCAGATACTCAATCGTAAAGAGGAGTTTTTTAAGTGGTGGTATGAATACAAAACTGGACGTAAAAACATTAAAACAAGTCCATCGGGGCTTCTCTTGATTGAAATGGGTATCGTTCAGTCTAAGAAAAAATAGAAATAAGTGAAAAAACACCAATAAAATTATTGGTGTTTTTTCACTTATAAAAAGTGTTTTAAAGGCTTTTTTTTATTCTGCTTGCTCTTTGTACTTCTGCATCTTTTATAAAATCTGGGCGATTAGGTATCTCATTTAATGAAGCAAAAAAGACTTCAAACGCCTCATTTAACCCTTCCTTCTGTGTATAAAATGAATAGCCTTGTTGCCGTTTATAATGTACGAAATCTTTTAGTTTCTCTAAGTGTGTATTTTTTACTATAAATGTTTGTCTAACCTCCAAATTTTGATTTTCAGACAGTGTTACTGGTATTTTTGATGTTACTATTTCTTCTTTTTCACTATTCCCAGTAGGTGAAAAAAGTCCCTTAATACCTGACTTTGCAGGAATATTTGTTTGATTAATAGAGTTTTTAAAATCTTTTTTAGCCATATTATTAGTATTATTTTTATTACTTGTGTTATTAGTGTTACTAAGTAATACTAATTAAAGAATTCATTAATTAAACTATTATAATCTTTTGCTCCATTACTTTTTGGGTCATATCTAAATATATCTATCCCATGAATCGGAGCTTCTGCAAGAGCAACATTATCTCTAATGAATGTTGTAAAAATATTTCCATTAAAATAGTCACTCACAGATTCGGCAATATCTCTGTTAAGTATTTTTCTACTATCATATTGAGTTATAAAGACTCCTCCTACTTTCAATTCAGGATTCAAGTTTTCTTTTACTAAAGCAATAATATCAGTTAATTTATCTAAACCATGTAAAGCTAAAAACTGAGCTTGCAAAGGAATAAAAATTTCGTTGGCTGCCGCAAAAGCATTAACAGTTATAAGTCCCAATGATGGAGGGCAATCAATAAAAATAAAATCAAAGTTATGTGCTACTTTCTCAACCATTTTTTTCAAAATTATCTCTCGGGCTATTTTAGTTGAAAGCTCCATTTCAACACTTGCCAAATCCAATGTTGAGGGTGTTACAAAAAGATTCTCATTTGCTTTTACAATGGGAATATCGTACTCCCCCCTCAACGCTCCGTATATAGTTTCTTCGGGGTCTATTATACCAAGACATTGTGTTAAGTTTGCCTGTGGGTCAAGGTCAATCAATAAAACTTTTTTCCCTTTCATGGCTATACCTGCACCAATATTTACAGTAGATGTTGTTTTTCCTACTCCCCCTTTGTGATTACTAATTGCTATTACTTTAGCCATATGATAGTGTTACTTATGTTATTATTGTTATTGGTATTACAAATGTTACTATTATTATTGACATTAACAAATAAATCATCCTTACAAATGACAAAGAGAGCTGTTTCACCCTAAAACATTAAATATTAGGTTACAACTAAAGAAAAGTCAAAAATTTCCCACGACTTCCGTATAATTTTTTGAGTCGGATAGTTTTACTTTTGAGAGATTCTCAGGCGTTTTAATTCAGTTTTTTTTTAAAAACTATATGTTGATATAAAAGGGCTTTATAAATATAGAGGAGTGGAAATAAGTATTTCTTTATATTATCACTGTTTAAGTAAATTATAATTTTAGGTATTCATTAACACATGATTGAATAAAATTGTCTGAGAATCGCTTAACCGTGATTTTATCAAACTTGAAAAATTCTGCGGAAGTCGTGGTGAAACTCGCACTTTCTTTAGTTGCAACCGACACTTTGAGCGTGGTCTATGTAACAAAATCCGTAAACATAAATGCCGTCCGCAGGACACGAAATAAAAACATAGGATGCCAATAATGACACCCTATATTGTAAGAATAATTTCCAGTCAGTTTATATAAATATTACTCTCACGATATTATTTATATGCTAATTTAATGCCAACTATTTTATTATTTTACAATAGGGGTTTTAGGTCGTTTTTGAAAAAAGCTACGTTCGTTTCCACCCCAAATTGTAACTAAAATACAGGCTTATGTCATTCGCTGTTTGAGGTTTTCACTACAATTGGACGAAAAGTAGCGGTTTCAACCTGAAAAATTAGTTATTATTCTTCTGATTCACTTGTTATTGAACGATAATTATAAAAGTCTTTGAGATTTTATTCATGGATAATCCTTCTCTTTGTAGTTCTATAATTTTTGCTTGAAGCTCCTTGGTAATCGGTGGACGGGCAATGTGTTTGCCTTGTGCTTTGGCTCTTGCCATTCCTGCTTTCACTCGCTGACTAATCAACGTGCTTTCAAACTGTGCCAGCGATGCCATCACGTGAAATATCAACTCGCCAGTTGGCGTGGTAGTATCAATATTTTCTTGGTAGGAAATAAAATCAATGCCTAAACTTTGAAATTCTTTCAGGGCATTCACCAACGCCTGAGTAGAACGAGCAAAGCGGTCGTATCGCCAAACTAACACCACATCAATTTTACGTTTCTTGGCGGCTGCCATCATCAACTTGTATTGGGTTCTGTCCTCACTTGTTCCAGAAGCGTAGTCAATAAATTCTGAGACCACTTCAAAGTTTCGAGCTTGGGCGTAGCCTCGTAATTGGACTAATTGAGTTTCGGGGTCTTGTCCTTTATCAAGCGTTGAGACCCTTGCATACAAAGCGACTCGTTTTGGGGTATTGGACTGAATTTTCATGTATCTTATATATCAAAAAGGAACTCCTTTACAAATATACTTTTTTGCCATGAAAAACCACTTTGAAACTTATTTAGAGAGGGGGTAAATCAGACACCCTTTTTGATAG
>JALONS010000098.1 GCA_025454855.1 Arcicella sp. | reverse complement strand
ACCTGCTTATTGGTTAAATATTTCTTGAAGCGAAAAGGAATAATGTCTTATTACGCACATACGCTCCAAGAGGGTATCAATAAGGCTTTGGAGGTGAAGCCACAGTGGTTGTTTCTGGATAATAACCTTCCAGATGGATACGGCATAGAAAAAGTTCAAGAGTTGAAGTCTTTATCTCCCGAGTCTAAAATCATTATGATTAGTGCGATGGGAAATCTCTTTGATTTAGCACTTAGTAATGGAGCGGATTCATTCATCGAAAAACCGCTTGATTTTATTAAAATTGAGAAATCATTGGTTTATTAAGTAATTCGATAATCGTTTCTTAGTACGACCGTCGCTTCGATTCTATTTTTAGTAAAGCATTAAATATCAATTATTTACAAAACCGTATTTTGCCAGATTAATTTTATCCAAGTATTCAGCATAAATTATTTGCGATTAATCCGAGTGGTTCGCCACTGCAATTAAGATTGACGAATAAATGATTGATAATCAGATAAATAATCGTAAATCGAATCAATCGTAATTCTTAAATAATTGTGTCTTGGTACTTATCTACTTGAATTGAATTTTATTGGCTACTGTGTCTTAAATTCTAATCCAGAATTTTCATTCAATTATCAAATGGGGGGTAGTGTTACGATGTCGAGCCAAAAGGAAGTGAGTACCTGCAGAGTCTCCGAAAGCCCTGTAAAAGTACTTGGCTTTACAACGTAGCCATTAGCTCCTAAGCCATAGCATAAATTTACATCTTCGATGGCCTTGGAAGTGGTAAGCACGATGATTGGGACTGTTTTTAATCGAGGATTTGATTTTATTTCTTTTAATGTTTCTCTACCATCTTTTCTGGGCATATTCAAGTCTAACAAAATCAAAGATGGTTTTTGAAATTGTTTTGTATCAGAAAATTTATTTTTATTTTCTAAATAATCTAACACTTCCGTACCATTTTCCACAAATTGTACCACAAATCTAAGTACACTTTCTTCTAAAGCAGATTTAACCAAAAATCTGTCGTCTTCGTCATCGTCAGCAATTAAAATTGTTCGCAAATCTGTCATAGTTTTTAGGTTATTCAAGCAGTTTTTTTATGGGAAGATATATATCAAAAGTTGAGCCCTCATGGAGTTTGGATTTGGCAAAAATAAACCCTTGATGATTCACAACGATTCGTTTGCAGAGGGCTAAACCAATACCATTACCTTCATATTCGCTTTGTTTATGAAGCCGTTGAAAAATGACAAAAATTTTCTCTGCATATTGATTTTCAAAGCCAATACCGTTATCAGTTATTGAGAAATGATGATAGGCTGTATGATTTTTTAGCTTCATGGAGGTGTCTGAGGTATTGTTGTTAATTTGTTGGTATTCAATCTTGATATGGGGGGCAACCCCTTCATGAGTGTATTTTAATGCGTTGCTTATTAAATGACTGAAAAGCTGCTTTATTTGTATTTCATTGGCAAATATTTGAGGCAATGATAAAATATAAATTTGGGCATTTTTATTCTGTATTTGTACAGATAAATCTTTCAGTACGTGCTGTAAAACATCATTCAAATCAACTATAGTCAAGTTTGAAGATTGCTCATTAACCATTCTTGAAAAACTTAATACATCATCGAGTAAGGCTTGCATTCTGGCGGCGGAATTCGCCATTTTGTTCAAGATGTCTTTGCCATTTTCATTCAGATTACTTTTATGTTTTATCTGTAATTTATCACTAAATGCTCTTATTTTTCGTAAGGGTTCTTGCAAGTCGTGAGATGCTACGTATGCAAACTGGTCTAATTCTGTATTAGAGCGGTTCAACTCATCTATTTTACTTTCAAGCGTTTTTTCAAGGCTATTTCGTCTTTTCAATTCTGAATAAACTAAATAAAAAGATAGCCCCAAAAATATCAAAGATACTAAAAGTAAAATTATTTGGTAGATAGCCATTAGCGACTGCCCATAGATTTTTGATTGCATTCTAATTGCAAGTAAATCTTTCTCATGAGCTTGAAAGATATTCACTTGCTTTCGTAGCGTATCCATTATTTTCTTGCCATTTTCAAGTGCTGTTAAATTTACTTTCCCTGTGCTATTTGCCTCATCAATGTTCTTTGAAATAAAGTATATTTTTTGCAAGCATAATTCCTCTATCATACTCAAATGCTTCAACTGAGTAGGATTATCACTCACCAATTCTTTCAGTGAATCAATGGTTGTTATAGCTCCTTTTTTACCTCTATTGAAAGGTTCTAAAAAAGAATGATTTTTAGTGAGTAAAAAACCTCGTTGAGCGGTTTCAATATCTTTCATTTGTGAAATAAATTGTTCGCTTACGAGTAATACTTTTTGGGTATGTTCTACCATCAGGGTAGATTTTTCATTAATAAGAATTTGTTTGTATGAAATCCATGATAATCTAATCAATATAATAGCAAATACAATAAATGAGGCAATAATATATCTTAAAGATTTCGACATAATTCACTACAAAGGGATGATGAATTAAGTTTTTTTAAAGTGTTACTATTAAAAACTGTGTTAATTTACTAATGTGGAAAATCAAAAAAAAATATTTCTACAAAATGTAGAAATTATTCCACACATTGTAGAATAAAATACTTGATGGAAGAATCCCCTTAGCGTATCAGGAGACAATTTGAAATAAATTATTGTAGATTTTGTAAAGTTAAATGCTTGATTGTTAAATTTTTACAGGTTTCATTAGTGTTTCTTTAGTTTCATTTGACGGAAATAAAGAGCAACAGGCTCAGTAATTGAGTATATTGGTGTAATTCCAAAACTATGCGACCATAATGAACCTCTCTCAAACCCAGCGTCAGACCTTCAAAATTACGCCTCTACAAATCCAAATGTTGAACTTCTTACAACTTTCTACGGTGGAATTAGAAGCTCGAATCAAAAATGAGTTGGAGGAAAACCCTTTGTTGGAAGAAGGTACGCCTACGGTTGATGAAGTATCCTTGATTAACTCGGACGACCAAGAGGAAAGTGCTAACGAGAGTGAGTATGTGGCAGCATTTAAACCTGAAAAAGACTACGCCGATTGGGATGAATATCTGCACGATGATACGCCAGATTATAAATTGACAGTGAGTAATAAAAGTACCGATGATGAGATTTATACCGCCCCCATCGTACAGGAAAATGACTGGCGAACTGAATTGAAAAACCAAGCTCATTTTTTGCCCCTGACTGAGAGGCAGGTGATATTGATGGACTTTGTGATTGATTCCTTAGATGATAACGGTTTTTTGATGAGTACCGCCGAAGGAATAGCAGACGATGTGTCATTTACCAACAATATGTTTGTGGATTATTCAGAAGTTCATGAAATATTAGCTATTATAAGATTGATGGAACCTACAGGTATTGGAGCTACTGATTTACAAGATTGTTTAATGATGCAATTACAGAGAAAAAAAG
Organism: Arcicella sp.; assembly: GCA_025454855.1. GTDB lineage: Bacteria > Bacteroidota > Bacteroidia > Cytophagales > Spirosomataceae > Arcicella. The sequence continues at coordinate 10,357 of JALONS010000098.1, read as the reverse complement.
AGCAGGGTTTTGACGTTGCCTTAGCGGTTGATATTGTGGCATTTAACTTTGAAGAATTAACGAATCACAACTACGAAAAAATTATGCGTCAGCGGGAAATTTCGGCTGATGAATTAAAGAAAGCAATTGCCCAAATTACAGCCTTAAATGCCAAACCTTTTACAGAAGGAAGTGAGGCATTAGCTATTAAAAATAATATTATCCCCGACTATATAATCACTTACGAGACGAATCTATACGGAGAGTTGAGCATGGAAATTAGTTTGAATAATGGGCGAGTTCCTGCTTTGAAGATAAATCAAGGTTTTGCTGCAAATATTAGTGCTGTTAAAGATAAGGCAGCCACTCAGTATGTGAATTCCAAGCTGGATGCGGCTAATTGGCTGATTAGGGCTATTCATCAAAGAGAAAATACCATGTTGGAAGTAATGAAAACTATTGTGGTTTTTCAAAAAGATTTTTTTAAAACAGGAGATATTCAAACCCTTAGACCTATGATTTTGAAGAATATTGCCGATGTAATAGGAATGGATATTTCAACTGTTTCGAGGGTAACGAGTGGGAAGTATGCCCAAACTCCTTTTGGAATAATCCATTTGAAAGCATTATTTACGGAAGGAATTAAAATAGGTTGGGGCGAGGAGGTTTCCAACCGTGAAATTCAAGAAGCAATGGTAAGTTTAATCGCAAAAGAGGACAAAAAAAAGCCTTTGAATGATTTTCAAATCATGGATTTATTGGCAAGGCAAGGGTATAAAATTGCCCGAAGAACGGTAGCTAAATACCGTGAAAATCTTAATATTTTATCGGCTCAAATGCGTCGGACACTGTAATCAACAAATTGACATTATAACTATTTAACACCATGCAAAGAATTTTAGTTATTGACGACGATATTGACATTTGTATGTTATTAAGTCGATTTCTCACTAAAAATAATTATGAAGTAGCTATCGCACATGAGGGTAATACTGGCTTAGTTCTATTACAAGAGTTTAGACCCGATTTAGTCATGACTGATTTTCGGTTAGGAGATATGAATGGTGAGATTATCCTAACGAAAATCAAAGAGAAATGCCCCTTTGTTCCTGTTCTTATCATTACTGGATACTCAGATATTAAGATTGCAGTCAATGTGATGAAATTAGGAGCTTATGATTATATAACTAAACCCCTTTTTCCCGATGAAATCTTATTGACGATTAAAAAAGCACTTGAAAGTACCCAAACCGAAAGGAGTAGTGTCTCTTTAGAAAACCACAAAGAAGACCATTTAGGCATTGATAATCAATTGAAACCCCTAAAAAAAAATACTAAATTATCAAAATACATTTTTGGAACAGGGGAACAGTCTAATGCTCTGATGCGTCAGATAAAACTGGTAGGACCAACCAATTATAGCGTTTTAATTTATGGGGAAAGTGGTTCGGGTAAAGAGGCTGTTGCTCAAGAAATACACTTCCACAGTAAAAGAGCTAATCAACCTTTTGTGGCGATGGACTGTGGAGCTATTTCCAGAGATTTGGCAGGTTCGGAACTTTTTGGGCATGAGAAAGGAGCTTTTACGGGAGCATTGAACCAGAAAATTGGACATTTTGAGATGGCTAATGGTGGTACAATCTTCTTAGATGAAGTGGCTAACCTACCCTATGAAGTACAAGTTTTGTTACTCAGAGTGGTTCAAGAACGAAAAATGAAGCGTATTGGAGGTACTAAAGAAATTCCGCTGGATGTTAGAATTGTGGTAGCATCCAATGAAAAACTTACGGAGGCTTCTAAACGAGGAAAATTTCGAGAAGACCTCTACCATCGGTTTAATGAATTTAGCATTGATGTACCTCCACTCCGTGACCGCAAAGAAGATATTATGACCTTTGCTCAGTTTTTCTTAGAACAAACTAATGCAGAGTTAGGTAAAAAAGTAAAAGGCTTTGCCCCTGATGTCATAGAAATCTTTATGACTTACGCATGGTATGGTAATCTAAGAGAAATGAAGAACGTCATCAAGCGTGCCACTTTATTGACGGACACCGACCTGATAGAATCAAAAACTTTACCTTTTGAAATATCTAATTATTCAAAGTTATTATTCAAGGATTTATCATTCCAGACACCGCCCATTAATTCAACCGAAACATACCTGACATCTTCACCAGTAACCAGTACGGTAGAGACTGTTAAAGCACCCCGTCCATCACTAAAATCAGCAGCAATTGAGGCTGAATATGAGATGATTCTAAAAATTTTGAAAGATGTTAATTTTAACAAAAGCAAAGCCGCTCAATTATTAGGAATCGACCGAAAAACGCTTTATAACAAAATAAAAACCTTTGAAATACAGTAGGTTGTCGGCTTTTTTGATGGTCGCTATCTCAATCTTTAATAATTAAATTCTAACCTCTAATCTTTATTCAATAAAATAGATTTTTATCAAAGAATACCACTTTTAGATTATATAATAATGGACTTGTCGAAGTATCTTCTTGAAGTATTTTGTTCTGAGAAACAGAATGATTTATTTGATAGCTTTCTCAGAGCAATCCCCGACTTCGTGTATTTGTTAGATTTAACAGATGGAAAAATAACTTATCTCAATGAAAAATTGGGGGTATTGGCTTATTATTCAGAGGAAGAGGTGATGTCGTTGGATAAGAGTTTTTTTCCTGTAAAGAATTACGAAAATCGAGAAGATTTCATTAAGCATCTGAATACACTCTTTGAGGGGGCAGAAGAGGGAGATAATCGTTCTTTTAAATTAGAACTTCAAACAAAAGAAGGAAAACACCATTTTGTTCGTAACAGGGGTACATTATTGAGAAAGAACAAAGAAGGAACCCCAACCAAGGTAGTAGTTATTGCGGAAGATATAACGGCAGAAACCGAAAGTTTTAATCGAGAGAAGCAAAAACAGCAACAACTGAATGACGCTGAAAATCTGTTCAGATATGGTAGTTGGGATTGGCAGCTCGGAACAGACTACGTAACGTGGTCGAATGGGCTATATGATATATTTGGTTATGATGCCGCAGAGTACCCAGATTCAAAAATGGATTATGGCACTTATACCAAGCATATTGTAGAAGAAGACCGTGAACGAATCGTAACACTGTCTTTAGATATAATTGATAAAAAGAAAAAGTTTTATGAATTTGAGCATGACATTATAGATAAGCAAGGAAAACGAAAACATATTGCTGTAAAAGGAAGATGTTTTATGGATGAAACGGGTAAGGTAGTGAGAGTAATGGGAACCTCTGAGGACGTAACAGAATTAAGTGAACTAAAAGATACCCTAACGTATAAAGTAGAAGAGTTATCTACTGCTTATGATGAATTAAAGAAGGCAAAAAGCCTTTTTAAGGAAGCAGAAGCCTTAATGAACTATGGAAGTTTTGACTGGGACGTAGAAAAGGATGAAATAAAATGGTCTGACGGTCTGAAAAGACTATTTGCGGGCAGGGACATTACCCAATTGCCAGAGAAATTAAATTACAGATTTTATGATTCTCGTGTACACGAAGATGACCGAGAGAGAGTATCTCAAATTGTCCAAAACTCTATTCAAAATAAAGACTCTTATTCTTTTGAACACCGCTTAGTTGATTTAGAAGAACAAGAGAAAACTGTGCAAACCAAAGGGTGGGTCGTGACGGATGACGAAGGAAAAGTGGTGCGTTTTATTGGTAATACCGTTGATATTTCTGAAATGAAGGTTTATGAACGAGAATTAGAAATGAAAGTTGAAGAGTTGAATCGTTCCAATCGAGAGTTAGAACAATTTGCTTATGTAGCATCGCATGATTTGCAAGAACCCTTACGTAAAATTATGGCATTTGGGGAAAGACTGAGTTTAAAGTTTAGCGAACAACTCAGTTCCGATGGGCAATTTTACATTAACCGAATGTTGGATGCAACCAACAGAATGAAGATATTAATTGAGAATTTATTATCTTATTCAAGAGCTTCCCGCAAATTAGAATCAATGGTTTCAGTTGATTTGAACGATGTAATTACGAATGTTCTGAGTGATTTAGAGATGAAAGTTCAGGAAACTCAAGCTGATATTTCCGTAGGTAATCTTCCTGTAATCATGGCTTTACCAAGCCAAATGCAACAACTTTTTCAAAATTTAATAAGCAATGCTATCAAATTTGTATCACCTGATAAAAAGCCAATAGTTTCTATTAAAGCTACCGAAGTAACCAAACAAGAAATTCAAGAACTGAATCTTGCCAAGAAATTTAAAAATTATATTAAAATTTCAATTCAAGATAATGGTATAGGGTTTGAAGCAGAATATTCAGAGAAAATATTTATCATTTTTCAGAGACTACACGGGCGAGCAGACTTTGAGGGTACAGGTTTAGGTTTGGCAATTTGTAAGAAAATAGTAGAAAATCATCAAGGATATATTGTAGCTGATAGTGAATTGGGCAAAGGAGCTACTTTTACCGTTTATTTACCATTAATTTAAGTTTTTTTGAGGTTTGAAACACCAGTTTACAATAAACTAAATCTATGAATAATAAGAAAAGCATAATCATATTGGTTGCTGATGATGACCCAGACGACCGCCTGATGACCAAGGAAGCATTAGAAGAAAACTTCTTGGTAAATGAACTTAAATTTGTTGAAGATGGTGTAGAATTGCTAAGTTATCTACGACGTGAGGGGAAGTACCAAAATCCTGCGGATAGTCCACGTCCTGGTATTATTCTCTTAGATTTGAATATGCCTAAAATTGATGGGAGAGAGGCACTCAAAATTATTAAGTCAGACCCCAGTCTAAAAAGTATCCCCATTGTTGTACTGACTACTTCAAAAGCAGACCAAGATATACTAAATAGCTATGATTTGGGCGTAAACTGCTTTATATCCAAGCCTGTGAGTTTCTATGAGTTCGTGGAGGTTACTCGTAAATTAGGTTCTTATTGGTTTGAAATTGTGCAATTACCTAAATGAGTAATTTAAGAATAGTTTCTTGGTGTCTGTATTTTGGTAAAATATTGATTTTCAGTTATTTAAGATGCGGTGTTTTGACAGATTAATTTTGTGCAATTATTTGAAAAACACTAATCAACTCCTACGTATGTACCAAAAAAGTATGATTAAATTGTTATTAGTTGATGATGACGAAGATGATTTTTTTCTTACCAGCGACTACCTAAAAGATATAAAAGGACAATTTTTTGAGATTGATTGGGCATCTTCCTATGATATTGCTATCGAGAAAATCAAACAAAAAAAGTATGATATCTGTTTCTTTGATTTTCTTTTAGGGGCAAAAACAGGGCTTGATTTATTGAAAGCTGGTTTGGAACACGGCTTAGAAACGCCTGTAATTTTACTAACTGGCAAAGGTGACCAACGCATTGATATGGAGGCGATGGCTCTTGGGGCGTATGATTATTTAGTAAAAAGTGAGTTAGATTCCGAGAAATTGGAACGTTGTATTCGTTACTCGCTTGAACGGGCAAGAACTATTACTGCCCTGCGTGAAAGTGAACGGAAATACCGAAATATTTTTGACCAAACCCAAGAAGCTATTTTTGCTACCCAGCTCAATGGAACTTTTAAGTATTTTACCCCCTCTACTGCCGAACTTTTTGGCTATACCGAAGAAGAACTTTATAAACTGAAAAGTTATACAGTTTTTACTAATTCAGAAGACCGTAAGAAGTTTATTGCCGCTTTAGAGAAAGACGGTGAAATTAGCAATTTTGATGTCTTGCTTGAAACCAAGATGGGTGAGCGTAAATTTTGCTCTTTGCACTGTAATCGCCAGATTGATAGCGAAGGAAACCCCTATTATTTAGGAATTATTCATGACATTACTGCTCGGAAACAAGATGAACGGGATTCTTTGCTTTTCGAGAAAATGGCTGCAACTGGGCGTTTGGTGCGTACTTTAGCCCATGAAGTACGCAATCCATTGACAAATATTAATTTATCATTAGACCAAATGATAGAGGATATTAAAGATGAAGAGTCAAAATTCTTTTTAGATATTATTCGTAGAAATAGCCAAAGAATCAATGACCTAATTACCGAATTACTACAAACGTCTCGCCCTTCTGAAGTTATTTTTACCCACCAATATTTATCGGAAGTTTTAGAAAATACTATTCAACAAGCCATTGATAGAATCAATCTAAAAAGTATAAAACTTACCAAAAATATTGACCCGAAAATTTTACTCAATTTAGATAAACCCAAAATAGAAATAGCTTTTTTGAATATTATTATCAATGCCATTGAAGCGATGCAAGAAGGGGTGGGGGTTTTGAAAATATCAGCCTATACTACAAATAAGAATGCCATTGTAAAAATTGAAGACAACGGCATTGGTATCAGTCAAGAGCATATCGGAAGGTTATTTGAACCCTATTTTACCTCTAAGAATAATGGCATAGGTTTAGGATTAGCCGCTACTCTGAATATCATTCAGTCGCATAGAGCAAGAGTGGAGGTAGAATCTGAACTAAACCAATTTACTATTTTTACTATTACTTTTCCACTCACTATCCCATAGCTTTATGGCTATAGTATTAATGCCCCTTTCTACTGAATAAAACAAAAGTAGAATCCATTAGTATGGCTAAAATCATAATGATTATACCCGCCAAAGCACTATATACAATGTTTTTATAGTAGATAACATCTTGATTCCGAGCAATAATGATTCCGACCAACGCCCATATAATAGCCAAAGCAATATAATGATTTCTCATTCGGATGGTTGTGATAAATCCTATAGTACTGCCCACAATAATCATAATAATCGTCCAAGATTCTCCCGAAATTCCTTCAGTCATAAAACCATTTGCCACTAAAATAGCCGTTACATTAGCAATTGTGGCAATACAAATCCATCCTAAATAAGCACCAAATGCACCTTTGATGAAAAAACCTGTCCATCCTTGCAGATAAGGTTGTACTGTCTTCAGGTTGCTGTTAATCATAATCAACGTGCCTAATATACCCAGCATAAAAATAATTGAAAGTATCAGAATCTCATAGTGCCAAACCACAATCCAAAGGGCATTTAGCGTTGCATTTATGATGAATAAAAAACCAATGCTATTTAGAACCATCGCTAAAGATGGCTGCATTTTTCTACTAAACAAGGAACTTGCCTGATAAATACAAAAACATAATAATAAGGTATAGATACCCCCCCAGATAGAAAATGTTATACCCGCTGGAACAAATAAGTTGGGATACTGATTGGATAATTGGCCTGTGGTTTTTCCATTAATTGGTAAGCCATTGGCTAATCCATTCATGATGACCATACCAATAAAAAAAACTACATTGAGTATAGGTAAGAGCTTCATATTAGCGGTATAAGTTTGGGTATTTTCCATGGTAATAGTTTGTTAATATACTCCAGATTTTTTTAAGTCTTGATAGACAAAAGCGGTCTTGGTACAATTCTAAGAATTAAATACTCAATCTTGATTCCATTCTACTTCCTTTTTTATAAGTAAAACGGCGTGTTCATTGGGTTGAATGCCTTTTCCATAGGTTTGGGTATAAACTTTGGTAAACTCAGCTCCAAGAAATAAAATGATGGACGAATAGTAAACCCACAACAAAATAATAATGACCGAACCTGCTGCCCCAAAAGCTCCACCAATGTTCGATTGTCCTAAATAAAATCCAATCAATGATTTCCCAATCATAAACAAAACAGCCGTTGCGGAAGCTCCTACAAAGGCATCTTTCCATCTTATTTTTCCGTCGGGTAACACCTTGAAAATTATGGCAAATAAGGTGCTAATGACTAATAAAACTATTAAAAAATTAACGATACTGAACAAATAAACGGTGGCTTCGGCAAAATATATTTTTAACTTTCCACTGAAAATATCAATGAAAGCATTGGCTAATAAAGAAACTATCAATAGGAAACCAAGGGTTATGATTAATGAAAATGATAAAAAGCGATTTGTTAAATATTTTAACCAACTATTTTTGGGTTTGGCTTTCAACGACCAAATAAAATTAATCGAATCTTGAATTTCAGCAAAAACACCCGTTGCCCCAATCAATAAAGTCACCGAACCTACTACTGCCGCCACACCTGATTTGTTTGATAATTCAGCATTTTTTATTAATTCTTGTACTTGCTTAGCTGCCTCTGTACCGATGAGCCACTTTATCTGTCCGTATATTTCACCTTGAATTGCATCTTTTCCTAAAAATATTCCTGCTACCGATATAATTACTACCAGCATCGGAGCTAATGAAAATATGGTATAATAAGACAAGGAAGCACTAAGTTTCATCGCATTGTCGTTGCTGAACTCAGTGAATACATTTTTGGCAAAAGCAAAATATACGGAGACATTTTTTTTTATTACTTCTAATTCCATAACCATTACTAAAGAAATAACCATTTATCGATACCTTATACTTGGTATCATATCATTATTATGGCAATTCGATGCCAGATTCGGATACTCCCAAAATGGGGATTAATTTCTACAATTTTAGTCATAAGTTACTCAATTACCACAGTTTTTCTCAATAAATCTCTCTATGCTTGTTGGTATATAGTTTTGAAATTTTAACATCAATAATCAAAATGTTAAATTTAAACTTAACTAAAATTATGAGAAATCTATTGTATATCATTGCCGTAATCTTAATAATTGGTTGGTTGTTGGGAGTATTTGCTTATAGTGCTGGTGGGCTTATTCACATCCTACTTGTTTTGGCGATAGTCTCCGTCTTACTATCACTAATTCGTAAAGGAGTATGAGACCGTATCAACTCAATGTTTTTCGTTTTGAAATATTCTATTGTATTTGCACTGCTTAAAGCATAAGGTGGATAATAATTTCCCCAAAATTTCTCATTAGTGAAAAAAAATCCCCAATTGATACTATTAAAGTAAGTTAAAACTAAGTGGTATAAATTTTCCTTTATCAATTAAATAACAATCTCAACTAAATAATAATAATCTCAATATGAAAAAATCAATCTTATTAGTAACAAGCCTTTTGACCATTAGCACATTTACAATTAGTTCTTGTTCACGTAGTGACAAAAAAGAAATTGCTGAAAAAACGCAAGATGCTCAGGATAAAGTAGCTCAGAGTGCCGATAATGTAGCATCAGATGTAAAAGAGGGCGTAGCCGAAGTTGCCAGTAATATTAAAGAAGAGCGGCTGGAATTGACCTCTAAAATTGAAAATAAGCGTAAGGATATTCAGGGAGAAATAGATGAGATGGATACTAAAATGGCAAAAGCTACTGCCGCTGAGAAAGCTCGTTGGAAAGAACGTAAAGCTAAATTAAAATATAAAATGAATGAGTTGGATGCTTCATTAGAAGAAGTAAAATCCGACACTAAACGTGATTGGAAAGAATTTAAAGCAGATTTGAATGCCAAGATAGATAAGATTCAAGAAGACATTAAGTAGATTTTGAGATTACACTTCATCAATGAATAATTAGTTTTATTTCATAGTGGTTAGATTGTGAAAATAGGGAGCATCTTTTTTGCTCCCATATTTTAATTCTACCAGTATGAATAAATTATAAATGGTTAGTATATATTGTTAAACGGGGAGGTCGATTGTTTTCCCCGTTTCTTGTATCACGTTTAAGAAAAATGAATTTTTGATATAATGATTTGATTATCAGGGTATTATTGTTTTGTTTTCTTGCGATAATCCATTATAAATGTTCAGTAATAATTTAGTAATGGTTAGGGTAGTTAAAGGGTAGGATATAACTCCTACACCTTTTTTAATCTGTCTACTGATTAAAGTCATTGTCTTTACTAAACATAAAATATTCTTTTATAGAAAAAATCTAATTAAGCAGTTAGGGTTTTGCTTAAAGGGACAATCTCATTAGATTGTCCCTTTTTTGTTTTCCATGTCTATTAGTCAGTCTCCCCTCCATTGTAGCAGCTTCGTATTTGTAATGCCTCATATTGCTACATAATTACTCAGAATGTGGAAGTGATTGCCCATTTCAGTGTTAAGATGATTTGGTACAAGATTTTTATTGTATTAAATACATTATAGGATAGACAAATTTTAGGAATTATATCTGTAATGCTGAGGGAATATGCTCAATATTGAGCATATAGTACTTCTATAACTTTTTGGTACCCAGTGCCAGATTCAGATAACTGTCTAACTTGTAAAGTTAGTATTTCAAAACAATAATTAATCTAAATATGGAAACGACAAAAGAACAACTTGAAAAAGAAGCCACACAACACAAGGCTGAAACTATGTGTATAATCCATTAGTAATTGAACAGGCAGTTATGATGAAAATTGAGCAGCTGTGGATAAGTGTCAGAGGTGTGCAAATATAATTAAAGAGTTTGATTT
>JALONS010000097.1 GCA_025454855.1 Arcicella sp. | reverse complement strand
GACTTAGAAATATCCATTGCCAACATGATGTCAATACCTTCGGCAAATTGGTCGGATTCAGACACCGAACGTTGTGGACGAGCCAAAGCAATAATCAACAATGCAATGGTGAACATCAAGAATATACCAGGGATAAAACGCAAGAAACTTACCCAGTTCGACTTGATGTCGTTCGTGGGAAAAGCTACGCTCAGTTTTTGGGTAGAATTACTCCGTAACCAATCACGCAATAGAAATAAAATAGGAATGAGTGGTAAACTATACAAATACAAGGGATGTTCCCATTCAAAATTTGAAATAGTAGAAGGTAAAAACCAATATTTTGAAAACCATTCCGTCATTAATTTGTGGGTTTTATCGTAGTTATTGAATGGATTAATGATTTGTACAGAAACACATCGTTAATCAACTCATTGTTCCTTTGCTCGCATCAGCTCTCGTTGTTCCAAATAAAGTCCTTCAGCTAATTCTTGAAGTATTTGCAACGAAGCAATCGTTTTATTAGAATACACGCCTCCATATACCGTAGCATCAATTTCTCTGAGAGCGTCAGAGAGACGATTATCTTTTAGATTATCTAAAATTTCTTTGGTGGTAAAAGTAGTAAATGGCTTATTTTCAATGCGTTCGATGTACTTTTTCCATAGAACAACGGCTTTTTCAATGTTTTCTAATCTTTTTTGGGCATCGTCTGTTCCTCGGCTTAATCGTTGGAAAAGTTTTTGAAAATCATCGTACCGACGCTTAAAATTAAACAATCTGATTTGACGACGAATAGGTTTACCAAAAATCCAGAAAGTAAGAGCCACTAAAACCCCCATACCCAAAATAATCAGAAACATCAGTGGGAAGTTTATTTGTTGTTTGATAGGAATCAGATGAGTATCCTTTTTCAAGGACATGGAATCAATTTGACTATCTGTTTTGATGATGCTTTCCAAGATAACGAAATCTAAGGGAGCAAAAACACGAGTACAATCTTTCTTGACATCTCGTACATATACGGGCAGACTGAGTTCTTGTCGGGGAGCAACTTCAAAAGAAATGAGCGTATAAACAACACTATCCAAGCTGCCATTTTCATCCGTAACCGTGGGGAAATATTCCCGATTTACCAATTCAAAAGGAGCAAAATTATAGGATGAATCAGGAAAAAAAATATCAGCCGTTGATTTATGCCGATAGCTAAGGGCATACTTCACGGGTAATCCTACTTTTACACTATCACTCAAAAACTTACCTTTGGGCGGTGTCCAACTGGGTACTTGGGCAAAGGTAGAAAATGAACAGAGGACATTGTACAGAGCATAGAAAAATATCATCGTACTCGTGAGTGATGTATTTTAAACAACTTAATCAGTTTCGGTACGTAATCTTCCGAAGCATCAATGGCTAAGTAATTTGCCTTGTTTTGTTTACAAATTTGGTCTAATTGTTCCGAGTTTTTCTCAAAAAACGTTTTCATTCTATTTCTAAACCAATTAGAGGAGGCATTTACCCAAATGGTTTTTCTACTTTCGGTATCAAATACAGGAATGATACCCAAGCGGGGTAAATTGGTTTCTCGCTGGTCGTAGAGGTGAATCACGATGAGGTCGTGCCGACGGGCAAGTGCCTTCAGGTTTTCCTCGTAGCCAGTATCAATAAAATCCGAAATCAAAATAACTAAACTTCGTCTTTTGAGTACGTCCAAAGTAAACAGAATCATTTTTTTAAGATTTGTCCCCACTGATTCCGTTTTTAGTTTGAATAATTCGAGTATCGTTCTATAACCGTGTTTTAGCGTATTGGCTGGTTTGATGTATTTTTCTTTTTGGTCGGAGAAACATAACAAACCCACGTGGCTCGCCTCTTTGATAGCAGAAAGTGCCAAAACCCCGCAAATTTCTTTGGTTGTATCTAATTTAGAACGGTTGGAGCGTCCAACATCTTGCGATGCACTCACATCTACCACAAAGAAAACAGTTTGCTCTTTTTCTTCCTTAAAAATTTTAATGTATGTGCCATGTCCTTTGGCAGAGGTGTTCCAATCAATCAAACGAACATCATCACCGTATTGGTAAAGACGTAAATCGCTGAATTCCAGTCCAGAACCCTTGAAAATAGAGTGAAAATTACCCCGCATTTGCGAAGTAACCGCTTTCCGAATCTTAATTTCGTATTTATAGAGTTTGGATAGAAATTCGTTTGGATTCATATTTCTGATTGTGAAATGGTACTTTCGTGAAATAAAAATAAATGCCTGAAATATCGTATTTCTGGTTTAATATTTGTATATATTTGCAACAAGAAATGCCTTTATTGTCTCGAAGCCTCACGTACTACGTGAGAGGTTTATGTAGAGATAGTAGGGGTTTTTCTATTTTATATCCCATCTCCATCATATCCGAACTCAGAATCTTTTGGAATGAAAAGCCAATGCCTGTATGGATGATTGAAAAGATTTGTGTTATCATTATCAATACCTGTACTGATACTTATATTAAAATGAGGGCGTACTTCTCTAATATGACGATTGAGGTGTTTAAATAATTTGTCTTTTGCTATCGTTCGCTTTCCCCTTGTCCTTTGTCCTTCGGGTTTTACTTTGTGCATATCATTAAGACGAAAAGACATTGCTCCAAGCACAATATCAAGACATTGCATTAAAATATGGTCTTTTGAATCTACCTCATAGATAGAATCTATTTTGATTTGAATTTTTGATTCTTGAAAATCGGGCAAGTGTTGCAACCCATGTATAAATTTCTTGAACTCTTTATTTTTATCCTCTTTATCAGGAATTTTATCAAAGAAAATCTCCAAGTCCACAATTTTCTCTGATGAAATATATTTTAATCCAAAAGCGTGTTTCAAAAATTGATAGTACAGAATATGGTATTGATGAGTTTTATGGTGATGGCTCAGATTTATTGGACGATGCCTGTTATCAGTAAACATTATCCGTATTTTTATTAGGTCTTGTTTTATAAGCTCAAAGATATAGTCTATGATTTTTTGATAAGCAGTTAGTCTATGAACATTAATATTTTGCCATTTTAGTTCAGTATCTTCTAAATTCAATTCTTTTATTTTTTGATATAATGCTTCTTTTACCCACTCAAAATCACTCTTCTGAATTAATAATCCACCATAAAAATTTGAATATTTTTTCCCCTTAATAAGAGACTCATCACAAAAAATGTAAAAACTCATATATAAATGTTTAAAACTCAAAAATAAGTATTTAAGCCTGATTAGTCATTATTAAAGTCCGTTATTTGTCAAAAGATTTTTTATATTTTTCAGTGTAAAATCATTGTAACTTACATACATTTCTGAAAAAAAACTATCTTGCAAAAAATCACAACAATCTCATCAACAATACTATGACTAATACCAATCAAGAAGCTCATGAAAAATTATTGAGCGAAAAAAAACGCTTATTAGAAACCATCAAACTGGGAGGGGGGCTTAAAAACATTCAGAAACAACACGAAAGAGGTAAACTCATCGCCCGAGAAAGAATAGATTATCTCATTGACGACAATACCGATTTTTTTGAAATTGGGGCATTCGTAGGGCATGATATGTATCCTGAACACGGAGGTTGTCCCGCTGGAGGAACTGTGGGAGGATTGGGTTATATTTCAGGACGACTCTGTGTCATTGTGGCAAACGACCAAACGGTAAAAGCGGGGGCATATTTTCCTATTACGGGTAAAAAAAATCTTCGTTTTCAGGAAATTGCTATGCAAAATCATTTACCCATTATTTATTTAGTGGATAGTGCGGGTGTTTTCCTTCCGATGCAAGACGAAATCTTTCCCGACCGTGAACATTTCGGAAGGGTTTTTTACAATAACTCTTTGATGAGTGGCATGGGGATTACGCAAATAGCCGCAGTTTTGGGAAGTTGCGTAGCAGGAGGAGCGTACTTACCTATCATGTCAGATGAAACCCTGATGGTAGAGGGACAAAGTTCTATCTTTTTGGCGGGTCCTTATCTGGTGAAAGCCGCCGTTGGAGAAGACATTGATGCTGAAACGTTGGGTGGAGCCGCCACCCATACGGAAATATCGGGTATTGCCGATTATAAATTCAAAACGGAACAAGAGTGTTTAGACCAAGTAAAACGTACTATCAGTAAGTTAGGGAAAAAAACAATGGCAGGTTTCGACCGTATCGAACCTCTCCTTCCTACTAAAAACGCTTCGGAGATTTTAGAAATACTGCCCGCTCTCAGAACGAAGCCCTATAATATGCTCGAAATCATAGAGCGATTAGTGGATAATTCTGAATTTGATGAGTTTAAAAAAGACTACGGAAAAACCATCATTTGTGGGTATGCCCGCATTGATGGCTGGGCAGTGGGAATTGTTGCCAACCAACGTATGGTGGTCAAAAGTGCCAAAGGCGAAGTGCAAATCGGGGGGGTAATTTATAATGATTCTGCTGATAAAGCCGCTCGTTTTGTAATGAATTGTAACCAGAAAAAAATTCCGTTGGTTTTCCTGCAAGACGTAACAGGTTTTATGGTGGGCAGCCGCTCAGAGCATTCAGGAATCACCAAGGACGGGGCAAAAATGGTGAATGCCGTTTCCAATTCTATTGTGCCTAAGTTTACGATTATCATTGGAAATTCTTACGGAGCGGGTAACTACGCCATGTGTGGGAAGGCTTATAATCCTCATTTTATTTACACGTGGCATTCTGGCAAAATTGCGGTTATGGGTGGGGAACAAGCTGCCAAAACGCTATTACAAACCCAAGTGGGTTCAATGAAGGCTAAAGGCAAAGAACTTACCAAAGAAGAGGAAGACGATATTTTACAGCAAATTACAGAACGCTACAACGCCCAAACTACACCGTACTACGCCGCTGCAAGGCTTTGGGTGGATGAAATTATCGACCCAGCTGATACCAGAAAAGTAATTTCAAAAGGCATCGAAGCCGCCAATCATGCTCCGATAGAAAGGGATTTCAGAACGGGGGTTTTTCAGGTGTAGAGGATATTTTAATTCTTTGTTTACTATTCTTGGCTGGTTAAGAGATTAACTCACTACCAGCCAAGAATACTAACCCAATAATCCAGCACACTACAAAAATCACGAATTAATAAATTTCTATTCGGTTATACGGAAAAAAATGTGTTTTTTTGAAGAAAATTTATTTATTTTTTTGCCCATTTTTATAAATCTTCTTCAAAATGTTATCGTTCAGAGTGGTGTTTCTTCTTTGCTTGTGGCTCTGTGTTATAGGTAGTAATCAATTGGTATTAGCACAGCTGAGTATAGAAATTACAAAAATCCCGATTGGAACGCCTCAAAATACCAAAATATACTTGGCAGGAAGTTTCAATAAATGGAAATCTGACGATGAACGATTTATTTTCCAGAAAAATCCAGACGGCAAAACCTATGTTATCCATTTGCCTGATTCACTCCGAAAATTTGAATACAAAATTACTCGTGGTTCGTGGGATATGACTGAGGGAAATTTTAATGGAAAAGCTCGTGAAAATCGTATTTTTGATATGACCCAAAACGGTAAAATAGTATCAATAATCATTGAGAGTTGGGAAGATTTTTTTCATTATACTTTTATGCTGAAAACACTCCCTAAAAGTACACCACACGAAGCCGTTTTGTACGTAGCGGGTAATTTTAACGATTGGAATCCGGGGTATCCTGCCCACCGACTGATTAAGCAAAAAGATGGTTCGTACAGGCTCACAATTTACTCGACTTTGGATAAAATTGAGTACAAATATACCCGTGGTACTTGGGGGTCGGTAGAAGGTAGGGCGAATGGTAAAGCCTTGCCTAACAGGGTTTTGAATCGAAAAAATCCAGAGCATCACATACTTTACGATGAAATTGCTTCGTGGGAAGACCTTTCCTACAAACTTTCCGTTTACGATTTACTTTTGCTTTTTTCAGCTTTTCAAGGCATTCTTTTGATAGTAGCATTAATCACCATTCAAGATAATAATCAAAAAGCAAATCAACTCCTTATTCTGTTAATTTGTGTAACTACTTTGGCATTGCTGAGCCGTGTTTCTACGGATTATCGGGAGGTATTTCAGACTTTCCCCAAGCTGATTTTACTACCCGAACTGGTGCTATTTTTATACGCTCCTATTTTTTACTTTTATATTCAAAATCTCCTTACCATTCAGCATGATTTCCCCCGAAAATGGCTTCATTTTATTCCTTTTTTCTTGATTTTAGTCTTGTATATGCCCTATTTTTTCATGGATAAACAACGCTTTATTGATAAAATTGTGGATAGAGATATGTCGGGCGTTTTTGCTGCGGTGGGGGCTTTTGCCTTGTTGGTCAATGGTTATTATTGGTTCATTTGTCGGCAGGTGATTGATACTTACAAAAAACAATATAGTCATACCCATTCTTTCGAGCAGAATCTACAATATCTCAATACGGTTATTTTCATCAAGGGCTTGTGTTTGGGTGTGTGGGTGTTTACGTGCTTGGGGGTAATAGGTGGTAAGATATTGGAAATCAACACTTTGGCTTTAGTAGAACGCAGCACGGATAGTATTTGGTTAGTCTTTTCGGTGATTCCGTATTTCATGGGTTACTTTGCTATGCAACAGCCCGAAATATTCAGATTACCCCAGCAAGTGGCTTTTTTTAATCCTGCTGACCCTCTCAAAACTACAATCACTGATGATGACATTCCGAGAAATTTGTCTGAAAATCTAATGAATCAACCCGTATCGATTCCTCAAAATGAATTACCCATTGAACATTTAGAACAAGATGAAAATGTACAAATGTTGAAAGAAAAGATTGATAATTTTATGAAAACCCAAAAGCCCTACATCAATCCCAAACTCACGCTCAATGACATGGCAGATAGTTTGCAGATGAACGCCTACATTCTCTCTAAAATTATCAACGAGGGCTTTGATAAAAACTTCTTTGATTTCATCAATTCGTACCGTATTGAAGAATTTAAGCGACTGCTTGAATTACCTAAATACCAAAATTATACGTTACTCAGTGTAGCTTTTGAAGTAGGTTTCAATTCCAAAACTGCGTTTAACCGTTCTTTTAAAAAACTGACAAATGTTACACCCAGTGACTATTTTCAGGGAATTAGAGGAAAAAATTTAGTGAAATAAAACTATTTTTATTTGAGCTTTATTTAACAGTACAGATTATAAGTAAAATAACATAACTGATTGTTAATCAATGTGATAGTTGGTTTTCTTGACTATAAACCCGTAGTGGAAAAATTGCAACCATCCAATAAATACAAACAAAAATAAAGGTTGATGCTCTTGCATCAACCTTTATTAATCTATAAATATTTGAATACCCTTATGGTTGCCAAGTATCATTTCTTGTCTGAGATGCTCCCGTTGGTGTGAATGTTCTATTGGCACCACCTTCCCAAAGAACATTACCTCCGTTGGCATCTTTACGAATGTACTTGTATTGTACTGCCGTTCCAGAGGTTAAGTTTACTATTTTTGACCAAACTGGAAATGCCGTTCCTGACAATTTTATGGCATTTGCTGTATTCCATGAACCTAATTGTGCCGTATTTCCAACTACATACACATCTTGTCCGACTACTGTTCCGCTGTAAGTTACCTTAAAATTAACGGCTGTTGAAGTCGTTGTTCCGATGGTATAAACATACGTAGCAACTGCCGAAGCCAATCCTAAATTATCCACTGCAAATGCTTTAATAGTTGTTCCAGCCGTGATGGTGAAAGTTTTACTTCCAGTAGCACTTGGCGAAGCTGTCGTTGGCGTTGAACCATTGGTGGTGTAATAGATAGTTGGAGCAATTCCACTGTTATCTGTTGCTGTCAATGTTACAACCGTTCCAGAAGTAACTGCCCCTGCGGCTGGGCTTACTGCAAGTACAGGAGCAGTATTTGTAGCAACACCCGGTGCCCAAATCGCATAGTTTCTTGCATTTACTCTAAAAGTTCCAGTGCCGTTGGCATCCGTCGTAACTGTTCCCGTTGTGTTACCAGTTTTGTCCGTGAGTGTCGCATTTTTGAAAGGAGTTGTAACAGTTTTAGTTTTCTGAGTGTTTCCATCATTCAACATGACCAACATACCTGCGTGTGTAGCATCACCTGCACGAGAATAAACATAGCAGTCAGCATCGTTGGCAGCGGTATATTCAAAACCTGCACCGTAACCATGAGCCTTTCTACATTCTATCACTTTTTTAATTTGGTTTCCTAATCCGTACTCATAATAATCTTTGTAGAATACGCAAGGATAACCTTTTTCTCTGGTCAATATATAAGTGTACGCCAACATTTTTAGATTAATAACTGGAGAAAATAACGCCCCAGTAGTATGGTCAGTATCATGATTATCCACAAAAGTTACTGACAAAGGGCCATTCGATTCCGTAAAACTTGCAAAAGCAAAATTTGCCATGTTGTAGCTACCATTTCCAATGCTCATATCTTGAAACATATAGTGAAGTGGCACGTCAAAAAGACTTGTTCTACCCCCTGTTGCTGCTGCATAGGCGTTTAAGTCTGCTACGTTTCTCATCCAAGCCTCGCTTACGGCAAATCTTGTTCCTTTCACATCATCAAGCCATTTATTTACAAAAGGCGTGTAAATGTGTTTGGTTGCATCCAGACGGTAGCCATCCAAGCCTAATTTTGTGGTTATCCAATTTCCCCAGTTGATAGTTTCCAAAGCACCACTACCATTAATTGGGTTGTATTTAATCTCACAACCTAACAAATTATCATAAGCATCTCCATTATTATAAGGGTTAAAATCCCAATTATTCCACTGATACCATGAATTATTGGGTCCTTGCTGAGCCCCCGTCATTAACGACGCATTCCATTTGTAGGAACTGTACGTATTATTTCTGCCTACATAATCGAACTTCGTATAAATTGTTTTTGTCCCCTGATAGGTATTCACATTTTCAGTAGCATCAGCAAAAACCAAGTGGTTCATTACCATGTCTTCGTACACTTGTATGCCGTTGTTGTGCATGGCTGTAATAGCAGCCTGAAGTTGGCTCAAAGTACCATAACGAGT
Source organism: Arcicella sp. (assembly GCA_025454855.1). Classification (GTDB taxonomy): domain Bacteria; phylum Bacteroidota; class Bacteroidia; order Cytophagales; family Spirosomataceae; genus Arcicella. The sequence continues at coordinate 7,026 of JALONS010000097.1, read as the reverse complement.
AGCGATTGAACCCTTTTGATTAAATTCTCCCAAATCATAACGGTCATAAACACCATAACCCACATCGGTAGGACCACTTCCTTTGTAGGCAGGCGGAATCCACATGGCTGTTATGCCAGCATTTTTTAATTCAAGAGATTTTGCTCCTAAATTTTGCCACCAAGTACCTATACCAGGAGTCGTTACTGGAACATCCCAATAAAAACCTTGCATCATGACACCATTTATAGGTGTGGCTGCCACACGAGCGTTGGAGGTAGGGTTGTCTTTATTGGTTGAACTAATTACTTCATCAATTTCGGGAGAACACGCACTGAGCGAAAGCATAAAAATGGTTACAAAACAAGTTAGTATTTTGTTGAAATAACTTGTTGATTTTAGGGATTTCATCGACCCCGACCACATTTTTGGGATAGTTTTCATTTTTTTAACTGTTTAAAATTGGTTAATGGACAATATTTTTTGGATTATTATTTTTATGAATCCTAAAAAACATTGCAATAGTACAATTTTACAAAACGATTAACGTCCCGATTTATGAAAGGGTCTTAAAAACTAAGAAATGGGAGGTTTTACAGAATATTGTAGATAAGTAAAGTGTTGAATATCAGGTAATTATTTTTAAATGCAGAAAAATATAAATGGTAGCACTTTTTAGGCGTATGGAGAACCACTTTATAAAGTGGGACGTTAATTTAGCTTCAAGCTACTATGATAAAAGAAAATGGAAAGAAGGATGATGTTTATTTTAAGAATATTTCACACCTAAAGTTTTAGATAAAAGTTTCTACGCACTGTCGTTCAGAGTTTAGCGGATAATTTGGAAAATATTAGAATGTACTTGACCGATTTAGGTTTGCAAAAGAAAGACTGTATAGTTTACGGGTCTTTAAAACCTTATCAGTTTGCTTTTTCGCAAATCGCTTCTCGCTTAGTTTATAATGAATCTCAATGTTGGAATTAAGCATGAAATCTTAATAACATCGTTTTGTTTTTGGGTAAAATTTGCATTAATCAAATATTTTTTATAATTTCTTACTCCTTAAAACTAAAACTAATCTGTTATGAAAAAAGTCTCCAATCTTATTTATCACAAAGGAAATACGGTTACAGTAATCGACGCATCAAAAACGGTTTATGATGCCTTAGAAATTATGGTTCAAAAAAATATTGGAGCATTAGTAGTCTATAATGAAGACCAGTTTGTAGGCGTTGTAACTGAGCGAGATTATGCTCAAAAGGTAATCGTAAAAGGTAAGCACTCACACGATACCCTTGTATCGGAGATTATGCAGGCATCGCCCGCTACGGTGAAATTTGAAGATACCATTGAAAGATGTATGGAATTAATGTCAGATAAGCACATTCGTTATCTGCCCGTCATTGCAGATAATCATGTAGTAGGTTTGGTGTCGATGGGTGATGTAGTACGTTATATTATTGAAGACCAAAAAGATACTATTAATCATTTACAGAATTTTATTTCTGGGGGAATGTAAACGTCATGTAGAGACAAGGCAATGCCTTGTCTCTACACAATCTGGTAATTACACATCAAACCCCGCTAAATCTTTAAATTCGGCTACTCTGGCTGATACTTCGGCATCCGTTAACTCTACTAAACGTTCCGTTCCGAATTTCTCAACGCAGAAAGAAGCCATTGCCGAACCGTACACGATGGCACGTTTCATATTTTCAAAAGAAATGTCATCAGTTTTTGCTAAATAACCAATAAAGCCACCCACAAAAGTATCGCCCGCACCCGTTGGGTCAAAAACATCTTCTAATGGCAAAGCAGGGCAAAAGAACATTTTATCATCTTGGAATAACAATGCTCCGTGTTCTCCTTTCTTGATAATCAAGGTTTTAGGACCCATCGCCATAATGGTTTTCGAGGCGGTTCTCAATGAATAATCACCCGAAAGTTGGCGAGCTTCTTCATCATTGATACACAACACATCAATCATTTTTAAGACGGTCTTCAAATCATCCATCGCAATATCCATCCAAAAATTCATGGTATCCATCACAATCAATTTCGGACGATTCTCCAAACGGTCAATAACCGTTTTTTGTACGGCAGGCGTAAGGTTTCCGAGCATCAAGTATTGACAATCTTGGTATTCGGCTGGTACGATGGGGTCAAAAGTTCCCAAAACGTTTAGTTCTGTTACCAGCGTGTCCCGAGAATTCATATTGTTGTGATAACGACCCGACCAAAAGAAAGATTTTTCACCTTTTTTGATTTGAAGTCCCGTAGTATCCACCCCTTTGTTTTGTAAAAGCTGGATATATTCTTGGGGAAAATCCTCGCCTACTACTGCTACCAAGTTGATAGGATTTTTGAAATATGAAGCTGATAATGAGATAAATGTACCTGCACCACCAATAATTTTATCTGTTTTTCCTCTGGGCGTTTCGATGGCATCAAACGCTACCGAACCAATTGCTAATAAACTCATGGATTAAATTTGAAGATTTTGAAAATAGACTAAACGAAAGACGATTAGAGAAAATAAGATAATTGTAGATAATGACGTAACTTATTTGAATTGGAACTTCCCGAAAGTTTCAAACTTTCGGGAAGTTGAGCCGAATAGTTCAATTTTACTTCTAACAAGTTATGTCGCAGTCTATAATATTTTCATTTTCAGGATATTAACTGAATTTTCTCTGATAAATCGCTTGTGATTATTGTAAAATATTTTGCAAAGATAAGCGGAACATTTAGTTATTTTGTTGAATAATAAGGAATTATGGGATTTTTAAAATCCTGATGATATAAAATTTCAAAGAATACGATGCACAGATTAGCCCAAGCTCATGACTTACCTTTTATTTATGAACTTTATATGCACCCACAAGTAAATCAACATTTATTGTATGAACAAATGACAATCGATGAGTTTAGACCGATTTATGAGGATTTGTTGAAAGATGGGATAAAGTACATTTTTGAAGATAATACAACAGCAGTAGGAATGTTTAAATTAGTTCCTCTGAAACACCGTTGTGACCATATTGTTTATTTGGGAGGCTTGGCAATTCATCCTGATTTTGGTGGGAAAGGCTACGGACTAAAAATGATGAAAGCAATCATAGAGTTAGCGAAGTCTAAAGGCATAAAAAGAATTGAACTCAGTGCAGGAACCAATAACCTACGAGCGATAGATTTGTACAAAAAAGTAGGTTTTCAGGAAGAGGGTATCTTGAGAAAATACACGCATCTGAAAAGTGAAGGACGTTTTTTGGATGAAATGTTGATGAGTTGTATTCTGGAATAAAAAATGGAGTCATCATGAAAATATATTCTTGATGACTCCATTTTTTAGTAATTCGCTTTTCGCTTCGTACAAAATCTATTCAATCATGTCGGCTTCTTGCAAAATGTAATTCATCTCGTAAATGTCATCTGCATTGAGCTTGAGTTTGCCCGTAAAAGTGTGCATCTCATCAGTTTTGTACTTGCGTACTTCGCTCTTTTTGGGTTTTAGTGACATTACTGATTCTGGACCCGCTCCTCCACAAAAAAAACATTGGCTATACGGAAACGCCGACAATACGTACATATTGGTAGCCACATCCACTGGAATCACATAACCTCTGATAGTTACTTCTTTGTTCTCTAAACGTTTCAGATTAGGTCCAAACGTTGGGTAAAGCATGAAAATAGATTCTTGGGGATACCACTTTTTCTTGAAAGTAACGTCTTTTAGCATATCCCACGTAAGTTTTTCAGCGGGAAGAGCAGTGAATGAATGAGTAAATGAATGTTGTTTTGCCGAAATAAAGGTCGAACAAACTATTCCTAATAGAATTAATACTTTGATTTTCATATATACTTAAATTTAAAATATTGTCATTTCAAAAATAGAACTCAAAGGTCAAGAAAATTCACTAATTCTATCACTCACTCGTTCTATCATTAACTTACTTATTCGTCGGCTAAAGTTTTTGAAATGTTGATGTTATAAATTCCCAAAGATGGAATAGCAGCGGCTAATAATCCAATCAATAACGCTCCGCAGAATAACCATATTTCTTCGATGAGCAAAGATAAAACGTTGAAATCGTAATGAAAATTTTGTTCAATATTTTCTGACATCAACCACAGCCCCAACCGACTCAGAAAAATACCAATCACAAAGCCAATCACACTGATTATTAAGCCCTCTAATAACAACAAAATGAATAGTTTTGTTCTACTGGCTCCCATCGAAAGCATCAACGCCATTTCGTATTTTCTTTCTTTGAGGGAATTATACAAAGAAACAAAAACACTGAGCCCCGATACGATGATAATAACCAATGCAATCAATTTGAGGGCATCAATTCCGAACCCCATCAAAGCAAATAAACGATTGATTTCGATGGCTGGTGTAGCAGTCTGTAAAGTAGAGTTTTGGTTGATACTCCTCGCCATCATCATACCCATTGCTGGATTACGGAATTTTATCAACATCGAAGTAATTTCTTGCTCCTCTTCGTGGTGTTCGGCTTCGTCGTGGTGGTGGTCATCTTCTTCCAATAACTTCAACGCATTCGCTCCTTTGCCTTCCTCTTCTTCGTGATGCCCCGCTTCATGAACTGCCCAAACGCTTTCCAAAGGCGTTGTCATGATTTGGTCGAGTACTGAATTAGTGTTTTTTAGGATACCAACTACCTTAAATTTCACTTCATCGTGGGCGTGTCCTTCACCATCGAAACCATGTTGTGAGGCAAACGTATCGCCAATTTTCAAGCCTAAATTTTGGGCAACTTTCGCTCCCAGTACTATTTCCATTACTTTTTCAAAAGTTTTACCCTCCGAAAATTCTGCTTGGAAATGGTCTAAATATTGTTGATTTGTCCCAACAATTCGGTAGCCTTGATAGCTATCACCCATCGAAAGGGGAATCACTGATTTCACCAGCGGACTACGAGTAAGTCGATTAGCTTCGGCAAGTGAAATATTACCCGTTGGGGCATCAATTTGATAAATACTCGAGAGAATTAATTGGAGCGGGCTACCCTTCGCCCCAATAACCATATCTATACCAGCTACATTGCGGGTAAATTTCTCTTCGATTTGTTTACCTGCTAATAGTAAAAGGGAAATAATGGCAATACCCAAAGACATAAGCAGAACACTCAAAAAACTGCTCAGTGGTTTATCTTTTAAATTGCTTGTTGATATTTTTAGTAAGTTCATAAATTGGGGCTGTCAGCTTTCAGCAATTGGCTGTCGGCTTTTGGAAATAAATTATTGCTAATTTTCTAAGAGTTGGAAGCCGAAAGCTGACTGCTGACAGCCTAAAACAATTACAGTAAAACTTGCTTTTCAAATACCTCTTTCAATCGTTGGTCGTGCGTGACAACTACTAAACTTGCTCCAATTTCTTGGGTTTGTTTTGTTAGCAAATCAATGACTTTCAGGCAGTTGTCGTCATCTAAGCTGGAGGTTGGTTCATCCGCCAAAATGACCGATGGATTATTCATCAACGCTCTGGCGATGCTTACTCGTTGTTGCTCACCTTGTGATAATTGAGTCGTTTTTTTCGATAAATGTTCGGCAAAACCTAAACTTTCTGCCAGAGATTGTGCCTTATCTTTCGCCTGATTTTTACCCCCCAAATAATTCGCCAATAGTAAATTATCCATCACCGAAAGAGCATGGACAAAGTGAGGTTTCTGATAAACGATACCCACATTTTTAGCCCTAAAATCCGCTGCCTGAGCTACGGATAATTGACTGATTTCTTGATGATTAATTTGGATATTTCCGCCCGTAGGTTTCAGTAAAAGTGCCATCAGATGCAGGAAAGTGGTTTTGCCTTTCCCCGATTTTCCTAAAATAAGCATCGTTTCACGGTCAGCACAATCGAAATCTGGGAAAGTGAATTGCTTACTGGGCGAATAGGCAAAAGTTAAGTTTTGAGTAGCAATCATTTGTTTTTAGGTTCACGGTAAACGGTAAAAGGTGAACGGGTTTGATGATGAAACTTTTTATGACAAATATATGCAAAAATCGTTCACCGTGAACCGTTCACGGTGTTTGTCCGAATTTTTCTTTGTAGGCCTTGATAAAATGTGAAACGCTCTCGTAGCCTATTTCCATGCTGATTTCAGAAACATTTTTGGCGGTTCTTTCTAATTGTAACGAAGCATATTCTAAGCGTTTATTTTTTATCCAAAGGGCAGGGGAAGTATTAAATTGCTCTTGAAAATCACGTTTAAAAGTGGATAAACTTCTACCCGAAAGTCTTGAAAGCTCTTCCAACGATAAAGGTTTCAAATAATAAGAATTCATCAAATATTCTAAATCAACTTTCTCACCTTTGTACAGGCTGAAGAGAATATTTTTGAACTGTTCGGAATGGTCAATTTCTAAAATATGGAGTAATAACTCTTGTAATTTGAGGCGTAAGAAATGATTAAGATAAGGTGTTTCATGGTTGAAATAAGGAAAAATAGATTCGGTGAATTTATGAAGAGACTCCGTTATTTGGAAAACCAAAAGTCCTTCAACTTCTGAAGGGTGGGTTTTAGTGTCTGCTTTTTCCACTCCTTTTTGATGTTTGGGAGCTACAATTTCTAAATGCTGACCCACAAATTCTTTCAATAATTTTTCATTGAAGAAGAACACAAGGCTTCTGTAATTGCTATCTATGGTTTCTTGCATCAAATAATACCCCCGACGAATGAACACAATATGCCCCTTACGCACGTGGATAGTTTGGGTGGGCGAAACAAACTTTTTTTCCCCCTCCAGCACGAAAATAACGGCGTGTTCTTCAAAAAAAACCTCATTTTTAAGTGGTGGGTCTTGATTTCGGTAAGCCACGAAAGTCATGTCCTGAATTTTCAAAGATTGAAATTCACCAACGTGTATGAGGGATGGCACTCTTATCATGGTATCAGAGGAAAAGCGATTTACTTGACGGTGTTACTTAAGTATTCAGCATAAATTATTTACGATTAATCCGAGTGGTTCGCCACTGCGATTAAGATTTACGAATAAATTATTGATAATCAGATAAATAATCG
>JALONS010000370.1 GCA_025454855.1 Arcicella sp. | reverse complement strand
ATTCACCAATGGAGAAATCCGAGTGCCGAAGAGATTTGTCGAATCGTTTTTGTTTTGACCGAAGCCAAACCTTACGAAGTAAACGGTGTAGCTCTGGAAGAATGTATGATACACTGAAATTTGGAATAGCGAATTGGGGGTTTGGAATTATTCCCAATTCCTGATTCGTAATTCCCAACTAAAAATGAAAAGTTTGTTTGATTTATCTGGAAAAATCGCTCTTATCACTGGCTCAACTTCGGGCATGGGTAAAGCAATTGCCTACGCAATGGGTTTGCACGGAGCAAAGGTGGTAATTTCGAGCAATCATGCAGAGGGAGTTATTAAAACTGTCGAAGAATTTCTTTCCGAAAATATTGAAGCCATTGGGGTAGCGTGTGATATGAGTCAGAAAACGGATATTGATACGCTTTTTCATCAGGCTATCCAGACTTTCGGAAAAATTGATATTTTGGTAAACTGCGTGGGTATCGCACCTGTAGGAGGTTTTTTAGATATAAATCAAGAAAATTTTGAGAAAACGATGGATTTGAATCTCCAAGCAGCCATTTATTTGACCCAATTAGTACTACCACAAATGCAAACCCAAAAAGATGGTGTAATTATTTATTTGGCGAGTATTGCGGGCGTAAGAGGGAACAAATATTTAGGGCTTTACGGAGTATCAAAGGCGGGTTTAATTGAACTGGCTCGTAATTTAGCTGTAGAGTTTGGTCCTGATAATATTCGAATTAATACCATTTCCCCTGGTATGATAAACACGCCTTTTTCGGAATCTTTGATGAAAAATGAAGAATTTATGCAAAAGCGTCTGGCTCAAACACCCCTCCGAAGAGTGGGTGAGGTTGAAGAAATTGCGGGCTTAGCCGTAATGTTAGCGTCTAAAGCAGGTGGTTTCATTACGGGGCAGAATATTATTGTGGATGGAGGAACGATTATTTCGGATGGGAATTAACAAACAAAATAATGAAAAGATTTGAAAATAAGGTCGCTATCGTAACGGGTGCTGCATCGGGTATTGGGCGTGCAACAGCTATCAAATTTGCCGAAGAAGGAGCAAAAGTTGTCCTTGCTGATATTGGAGATTTTGATTCAGTAAAATCTGAAATTCCTAATCCTCAATCCCATATTTATTTAAAATGCAACATCGGAGAACGTGCCGATGTAGTGAATCTCATAGAAACCACCGTAAAAACCTTTGGGAGCATTGATTGTGCCGTAAACTGTGCGGGTATTGCGGGGAAAATATCAAAACCAGTACATGAATATCCCGAAGAAGATTGGCTCAATCAAATCCAGATTAACTTGGTAGGAACTTGGTATTGTGTAAAGTTTCAGTTGGAGCAAATGGTGAAACAAGGCGGTGGGAATATCGTTTGTGTATCCTCGGCGGCGGGTTTGGTGGGTCAGCCCGAAAATTCATCATACGCAGCATCCAAACATGGTGTGAATGGTTTGGTGAAATCAGCCGCTATTGAGTACGCTACCCAAAATATTAGAATAAATGCCATTTGTCCAACTGCCATTGAAACGCCCATGATTATGCACGGAAGACGAAAATTAGCCGAAAATCCCGAAGCTCTCGAAGCCGCCAAAAATCACCAACGCATGAAACGTATGGGACACCCCGAAGAAGTAGCCGATGTGGCTCTTTGGTTGTGTTCAGACCAATCAACCTTTATGACGGGACATTGTATGGCGGTTGATGGTGGAGCGTTTGCATAAAATGAGTTATGCTCAGCGAAAAGATAAATAATTGAAAGTCAATAGTTTGTATTGATTTTCGTGAGCCTTAATTGCGTATGGAGTATTGATTTTTAGTTCAAAATATTGTTTATCTCCCAAATCCGAAACTACGACCTATCTCATTTATCCCATCAATTCTTAGCATACCAAAATGGTATCGCTACGTAATTCGACCATGTTTTTCGGGGAAGGCTATCTATTTGTAAAGTTTTGATAAATAATGTATTACGACCAATTTTGCATTTTTGGGTACTTAAGTAAGTAGTTAAACCTTTGGTTTGAGTAGCACCACGTTCAGCATAAAAAAACTCAACTGGACTGAGCGTAGAGTCGTTCAATGCAATTTGGAAATACTGCCCAAAACATTCAAGGTGAGCTTGGTCTTTTATCAAACGTTTCTGCCTATTCTGAAGGCTATCGGGGATATTTGGCGTTTTACAAATCTTCGATAAATCCGCATCGAATACTTTAGGATAGTTGATGAATAATTTTATAAAAGGTTCCGTAATAATATCCGCCTGAATACTGGCGGCGGCTATAGATTCGCCTTCTGTTCTTTGATTATCGTAATAATTATCGTGTAATTGATAATCAGCTGAACCGCTGAAATAAAATTTGCGAGATTCCATGAAAGGAACGCCAACGTGTTCCAGTAAAGTTTTACTGTAAATACTCATTGCCAATAAACTAAACGAAATCATCAACAGAAACATATACGTATAGTATGTTTTGCGGGGCAAGTGAGAGGCAAAAACAAAATTGATATAACTGAGCGGTTTGTACATACCCAAATACAGCCAACTCATCGCTTTTATTATTCTAACGTACCATTTACTTAAAACTGGGTTTTCACGGTACTTTTCTTTACTCATGGCAAAGAGTATCAAAATATTCATAGCCATGAACATCCAAAACCCTATTGTCACCAAAATTTTTACTTTAGAATAAAGCTCAGGCTGGTAGGTTTTGAAAAGAACAATTCCCACGAAAGTAATCAAATACCCCACGGAAATCATAACACTAAACAAAACTAAGATAAAGGCTATCGAAAATATTCTACTACATTTTTTATCTAATTTGACGATGAAATCATCAAAAGTGCCAAACCATTTTTTATAAATTTCCCTCAGTTCGTTGTTAGTATTGGGTAGTTTTTCAAAAATTATTCCTTGTGGATACACCGCTCGTAAACCCACCAAAGCAATCCAGAACGCCCGTAAAACAAAATGAATAAAGAAGGTAGCAATTAATAAGTAAGCCGATGCCTTAGCAAAACTGAATGCCAAATTGGGAAATACCACACTCGTAATCTCATTGTTGGTTTGGTAGTTTTCAAAGTAGGAGTAGGTTATCTGCTCGACAAATTCGGGTAAAAAAGAAGTTGAAAAAATAGCCGCACCCGAAACCAAAAGTTCCAGATTCCAACTCTGATTTGATAATTCATGAAGCCAACTATTATTATCTCGGTGGTGATTTTCCATTGAATAAGGATGAAATAAGACGTTTTAACAAAGATAAAAATTTAATTCAAAGTTGAAAATATTATGGAATTATCTACTTTATGTTGCAAGACAATAAACAGACCACAGATTTGACGGATTGAATAGATTTTTACTAATTTTTCATGCAAATACGTCCAATTCCTTATTCGTAAAAAAACTATATATTATTTTTTTAGGATTCATCAGTGGGGATAAAATCTAATCTTAATCCATTTTATCTAAAGTTCATTCGGAATTGTATTTTGGAATATATCTACCCTACTGGTTCCACCGTCTTTGCTTGAATCAGAGGCGTAAACACAAACAAAAAAGCCATCAACAAAGCAAATCGTTGATGGCTTTTAAGATTATCTTTCGGGTAAATTAAAGATATAGACTGTGTTATTTCAACCTACTTCTTGAAAATTCTATACAATCTCCCTTGGTCGGTAATGGCGTACAAAGCTCCGTCTTTACCTTGTGTAACGTCACGGAAGCGTTGGTATTCTTCTGAAAGTAAACGTTCTTCGCCCACTACTTTGTTGTTTTCAATTACCAAACGGGCAATGTGCATACCGCTCAGACAGCCTACAAATAGGTTATTTTTCCATTCGGGTATCATATCACCAGT
>JALONS010000369.1 GCA_025454855.1 Arcicella sp. | reverse complement strand
ATTTGCCTCCGACGCTAAACGTGTAGCCACACCCGTTCCCAACGACCGCCCGTAAATAACGATTTCATTTTCAGCAAATCTTTCTTTCGCCCAGTCATACACGTATCGGGCATCGGTATGAAAACTCTTTTCTGACATCTCCCCCGTTGATTTTCCGAATTGGCGGTAATCAATCATCAATACATCATAATTTTCCCCACCTCCGCAAATCGTCGGCATTGCCGTGAAAGTACAAAACCAAACCCTTTCTTTTCAAAGAATCAGTCTTGAAATACAGAGCGTTTAGCTTTACCGCTGGTTCGGGTGTAAACCATAGTTCTTCAAAATCTTCCTTGAATTGATACCGATAAGTTGGGTCGATTTGGGTATTTCTGAAAATAAACTTTTCTTGAAAGACCGTAGCCAAAACTACCAGCAGTATATACGTTATAATGAGATAAATAAACACTTTACGAAGGTTTTTCATGTGTATAAAGATAGCCTATTATTTGTATTTTTTAGTATTTAAAATAAAGACTATCCTAAAAGTACAATTGTTTTATTTATAAATATTTTAATTAAAAATATAACAAATACAATTTCAGGTAGTCTGGACACACATTTTGTATAATTATAAAGTTAATCAAAAAATAAATTTCTAAAAAAAATCATAAAAACTTTGAACATTTTTAAAGTTTCCATAGTTTTGTACTCAGAAACTTTAACTGTTCCCAAAGTTTCTGAAGGAAACAAAACGTTAGCAAATTGGAAATTAAAGAAAGAATCATACAGAAAGCTCGTGAGTTATTTTTCAGGTTTGGTATCAAATCTGTAACGATGGATGACATTGCGACGGAATTGGGTATATCTAAAAAAACAATTTACCAACATTTTGAAGATAAAGATGAAATCGTGTATCAATTAATGATGGCAGAAATGCAACAAGACCAGTGTGATTGGGAAATGTTGAATACTACTTCCTCGAATGTAATTGAGAAAACGGTAAAGTCGATGGATATTTTCAAACAGGCTTTTTCTGAAATTAATCCCTCCACTTTCTTTGACATTAAAAAGTATCATCCCCGAACGTGGAAACTTTTTCAAGAGCATAAACAAAACTTTATTTTAGAAATGCTCAAAAAAGACTTATTAGAAGGCATTGAACACGGATTTTTTAGACACGACATTAAAGTTGATATTTTGGCAAAAATGAGGTTGGAACAAGTAGAAATGGGCTTTGACCAACAAATTTTCCCTGCCAATAAATATTCAATTGTTGATGTAGAACTTACCATGCTCGACCACTTCATCAGGGGTATTCTTACCGAAAAAGGCTTAGAAATTTATCAACAATATCAGTAAAAAAAGAAGATAGATTTACCACTCAAATAAAACTATCTTTTTTATCTAAACGCTATGGACAAATTTGTCCAATGAATTTACAAAACACAAATCACAATGAATAAAAACCTACTAAGTAAATGGCTAATGTTAAGTCTGTTACTTACTACTCGAATCACATTCTCACAACAGAGCTACTCTCTCAGAGAAGCCGTAGATTATACCGTTAAGAATCATGTTAATATCAAAAATGCACAATTAGATATTTTAAATGCCGAGGCAAGAGTAAGTGAAATTAAGGGTTTGGGATTACCCCAAGTAAATGCCAACGTGAATTATACGAACAACGTAATCATTCCGAGATTCTTTATTCCTGCCAAAACTTTTGACCCCAACGCTGCCGAAGGTGACGTAGTAGCCGCTGAATTTGGCGTGGCTAATAGTGGTCAGGCGGGTGTAAGTTTGAGCCAATTATTATTTGACGGTTCTTATACTTTAGGGCTAAAAGCAGCCGATGTTTACAAAGACCTGTCTAAAAAAGCCTTGGTACAAACCAAACAACAAGCTGCCGAAAACGTAACCAAAGCCTACTACGGTATTTTGGTAAACGAAGAACGGATGAAATTACTGACGCTCAACATTGGTCGGTTAGATTCTCTTTTGCGTGATACTAAAGCACTCAATGCACAAGGTTTTGCGGAGAAATTAGACGTACAACGCCTTGAAGTTCAGCTTAGTAATCTTAAAGTTGAAAGTAAAAATGTAGAGCGTTTACAGGAATTGAGTTATTACTTACTAAAATTCCAGATGGGGATAAAAGCCTCTGAAACCATCAAACTCACCGATAAACTAACGGATGTTAATATCAATGAGTTAGCTCCAGACAGTGATTTGGCAATCAAATACACTGACCGCATTGAGTATTCGATATTGCAAACGCAAAATCGTTTGGCAGAATTGGATTTAAAAAATCAAAAAGCGGGTTATTTACCCAGAGTTTTGTTATCAGGAAGTTATGGCTTTTCGGCAGGTCGCCCTCAATTCTTTGACCTTGTTACTAAGCCATGGTTTAGTTCTGCTACGCTTGGTTTTGTGATACAAGTACCCATTTTCGACGGCTTCCAACGGAAAAATAAAATTATTCAATCACAGAATAGTTTACAAAAAGTAAAGAACAGCTTTGAAATTTTAGAAAATTCCATTGACTTACAAGTAAAGCAAGGACAAATAACCTTGAAAAATGCTTACGAGACTTTGAAAGAGCAAAAAGCTAACATGGAATTAGCCAACGAAATCGTGAGAGTTACCAAGATAAAATATAAACAAGGCGTAGGGTCAAATTTAGAAGTGATTAATGCCGAGATTTCATCGAAGGAAGCCCAAACAAATTATTTTACCACTTTTTACAATGCTCTCATTGCCAAGGTCGATTTAGACAAGGCTTTGGGGAAATTATATACGGAATGATTAAGAGATTGAGGAGAATTTACTAAAATTCGCTTAGCCCTGAGTTCATTTAAACTATCAAAACATTCACTCATATTCTCATTATTTTATACAAGATGAAAACACTACAATACATAACCGTTGCCTCTATTTTCCTGCTGTCTGCTTGTAGCAAACCCGATAAGAAGACAGAATTAGCCGATTTGAAATCTCAACAGAAAGAAATTGAAGGTAAAATCAAGGCTTTAGAAAAGGAATTGGGTACTACCGAAAAGAAAGCCGAAGCTACGCCAATAAACGTGGCGGTAATGCCTATTCAGCCCAAAAACTTCAAACATTTTGTGGAAGCTCAAGGAATTGTTACGTCTAAAAATATCGTGCAAGTAACTCCTCAAATGGGTGGGGCTATTACCAGTATTTTGATTGTGGAAGGACAAGCCGTGAAAAAAGGACAATTAGTAGCCACGATTGATAATTCGGTGATGAAAGAATCATTGGTTGAGATAAAAACTCAATTAGATTTAGCTACCACTATTTACAATAAGCAAAAAGCCCTTTGGGACCAGCAAATTGGTACAGAAGTACAATTCTTACAGGCAAAAGCAAATAAAGAGTCTTTGGAAAAACGTATAGCCACGATGGAAACCCAATTAGCCATGACGAAAGTATATGCTCCTATTTCTGGAACGGTGGAAAAAGTCATTCAAAAGTCGGGTGAAATGGGAATGCCAGGTGGACCCATTGCTCAAATTGTAAACGTTGGAGATTTAAAAATCATGGCTAAAATCGCAGATACCTACGTGGGTTCAGTAAAACGTGGAGATGCTATCAGCGTAAAATTCCCCGATATTAACAAGGAATTAAACACTCGTATTTCGTTGGTAAATGCCCTGATTGACCCTACTTCCCGAACTTTCGGTATTGAAGCGGGTATTCCAAACTTGGGTGGTTCTCTGAAACCTAATCAAGTGGCTATTATCAACATCAATGATTTATCGAAGTCGAATGCTCTGGTAGTTAATCAAAACATCATTCAAAAAACAGAAATGGGCGAAATCGTATATGTAGCTGTAACCGAAAACGGGAAAAAAGTAGCCAAAAGCAAAAAAGTTAAGACGGGAATCTCTTATAACGGCGATGTTGAGATTTTGGAAGGTTTAACATCTGGCGAAATGATTATCACACAGGGATACCAAGATTTAGTTGATGGTAGTTTGATAGCTTATTAAGAAATGATGAAATGAATGAGTGAGTGATAGAATGAGGGAATGATAGAATAATAT